>JAIXZV010000378.1 GCA_027489365.1 Sphingomonadales bacterium | reverse complement strand
GAAGCGCGGTTCTGCGAACACCATCACGCCCGCCGCCGATTGCAGCAGATGCGCGCAGGTGCGCGACCCGACGACGAAGAAGAAGGCGTCCTGCACCTTGCGATGCAGCCAGATGATGCCGGTCAGGCCGCAAAATACTTCGCGCTGCCCGCGTTCGCGCAGCACCGGCGCGCAATCGGCACCGGTGGCAGGGCGGACGGGGGCGAGGACGGTCATGCCGCTGCCGCCGTGAAGGGAGAGGTCGCCTCGGCTGCCCCCTGCAACCGCGCCGCGCGCAGCTTCAGGATGAACTGGCCGGCGTTGATCGCATAGGTCGCATAGGCCGCGAGCGCGAGCAGCATTCGGTCGCGTTCGGTGCCGAGATCGCCGATCAGCATCACCAGATAGGCGGTGTGCAGCGCGAGCACGAGGAAGCTGAATACATCCTCCCAGAAGAAGGCATCAGCGAACAGCCATTTGTCGAACACGACCTTTTCCCAGATCGAGCCGGTGATCATGATCGTGTAGAGTGTCAGCGTCTTCAGCACGATCGACACGGTGGCGGCGTAAGCGCCTTCGCCGGTCATCAAATAGCGCACGACCAGCGCTGAGCTCGCCAGAAAGATCAGGAATTGGAGTGGGGCGAGGATGCCCTGCACCAGCGTCCACGGGGTCGAGTCGCGACGAACGCGCTGCTCTGGCGTGTAGAGCGGAGCAGGCGATTTCCGCGCCTGTCGGGATGTCGAAGGGTCTTCGTGCCGCATCGTTTCGATCCGCCTCTCTGTCGCAGAGACTAGGTCGGGGGCGGATAAAGTGTCAACAAGAATTGACGTAAAGAAAATTGGACACTTGTTGCGTTGCAGCGTCGATAGTGCGTTGCCAGACCCGGGGAACAGGCATACGCTGCGACCTGCCGGAAGAACCAAATATGGATGTCCGACTGCTCGATGAATGCTCAACGCAGGGGATGGCAGGTATGGCGTCGGCGAGAAGGATGGAACGCTTTGCGTCCGCTGACCAGCGACGCGCCACCCCGCGCGATGGCCGGCCCCGCAGTGAGAATCTGGTCGATTTCCAGCGCCGAGCCGACCTCGAATATGCGCGTTCGCTGACTCGCCTGATCGAAAGCGAGATCATTCCGCGCTTGCTCGTGGCGCATACCACCGGTCCGCACAGCGACGTTGCCGACTCGGCCCATGCCACCGGCATTTCAGCCGAGGAGGTCAAGGCGTTCGCGCCGCTCGCGCTGCAGGTCGAGGCCGACGAACTGCTCGAATATGTCGATGGGCTGGTCGCGCGCGGCGTGACGCTCGAATCGCTGCTGGTCGATCTGCTCGCCCCAGCCGCGCGGCGGCTTGGTGAATTTTGGGAATCCGACCTGTGCGATTTCGTCGATGTGACGATGGGGCTGTGGCGGCTGCAGGAGGTCGTCCACGAACTGTCGGCGCGCTTGCCGCACGATCACAGCAAGCCGATCGGGCAGGAGCGCCGCGCGCTGTTCGCCTCGCTCGAAGGGGACCAGCACAGCTTCGGTACGGTCGTGATCGATGAGCTGTTCTGCGCGCATGGCTGGCTCACCGATCGGTTGAACGAAGCGACCACGGTGGAGCTGCTCGAACGCGTTCGTGACGAATGGTTCGATTTGGCTGGATTGACGATTACGTGCGACTGCCATATCGCGCCCTTGCCCGCGATCGTTCGGTCAATCCGCGGGTCTTCCAGAAATCCTCGGATTTGTGTGATGGTGGGTGGCAGGGTTTTTGCGGGGAATGCGGATCTCGCCGCATTGGTCGGTGCGGACGGGACGGCGCCTGATGCACGGGTTGCGGTACGCATTGCCGGGGAACTGGTCGATGCGGTGACGCAGGAGTTGGTTCAACCCACGGCCGGTTGACCGCCAAACAGGGTCTCGCGGGGCAGGGTGTACCGCGCGACGTAGGACTTCAGGAGCATAAACGTTTCGTTGATGAACGATCGTCCCACCTTTGCTGCACCCAATGCATTCTCCAATCCTGAAATTCTGTCAGGTGCGTTGTCACCACAGGTGGCCGTCGCCTTGCTCGCCTCGGTCGGCGATATCGCCCTGGTGCTCGATCCCGATGCGGTGATCCGCGATGTCGCGGTGTCCAATAGCGATTTGATTACGCAAGGTTTTGCCGAATGGGTCGGGCAACGCTGGGAAGAGTGTGTCACGATCGAGAGCAAAGCCAAAGTGGCGGAGATGTTCGCCGATAGCGGCGCGAGCAGCGCCGCACGCTGGCGTCAGGTGAACCACCCTGCTCCCGGTGGCGACGTCCCGATCCGCTACCTGGTGATGAAGGTGGGCCAGGATGGCAGCGCGATCGCGATCGGGCGCGACATGCGGGCGGCCGCCGCGATGCAGCAGCGCTTGTTGCAGACGCAGCAATCGCTGGAGCGTGACTATATCAAATTGCGCCAGGTCGAGGCGCGCTATCGCTTGCTGTTCGACCTTGGCACCGAGCCGGTGCTGATCGTCGATGCCGCGACTCGGCGAATCCGCGAGATCAACCCGGCCGCGCTGCGCTTGCTGGGGGTGAAGGATGGCGCGCTGGCGGACCGTCCGGTCGGCGAAATCGTCGATCCGGCCGATCGCGACACGTTCATCGCGCATCTGGGGGCCGCCAGCGCGAGCGACGATCTGCCGCCGGTTACCGTCGATCTTGCCGATGGGCATGGCCCGGTCGACATCACCGCGCGCCTGTTCCGTCAGGGTCGCGCCGCCTTGCTGCTGGTGCGGATGTTCGCGGCGCAGCCGACCACCGCTGCCGATGATCATCATGCCGCGATGGGCGAAGTGATCGAACACATGCCCGACGCCTTCGTGCTGGTCGATTCGGCGCTCAATATCCTGCTCGCCAATGCCGCGTTCGTCGAGCTGTCGGGCGCGCCTTCGGTCGAGCGCGTGACGGGCGAACCGCTCGCGACGTGGCTCGGCCGACCGGGGCTCGATCTGGAGCTGATCATCGGGCAGCTGCAGGAGCACGGCTCGGTCCGCAACGTCGCGACGATCCTGCGCGGCAGCGGCGGCGCGCAGGAGGAAATCGAAGTGTCGGGCGTGGTCGCCCCGCGCGGAGACGGCGAATGCTATGTCTTCACGCTCCCCAACGTCGGGCAACGGCTGCGCACCGCGCCGTCGGTCGAGCATGATCTGCCGCGCTCGGTCGAGCAACTGACCGAATTGGTCGGCCGCATGTCGTTGAAGGACATTGTGCGCGAATCGACCGATTTGATCGAGCGCCTGTGTATCGAGGCGGCACTGGTCTACACTTCCGACAACCGCGCCTCTGCCGCCGAGATTTTGGGCGTCAGCCGCCAGAGCCTCTATTCGAAGCTCCACCGCCACGGCCTGGGCAACCTCGTTTCGGGCGATAACTGACCAAAATTTGCTTCGGAAAGTGTCAATTCGGTTTGACGCATTGGAGTGTCAAGCTTAGCCTTGCGGCATGGCACGCGCGACGACTCCTCCGACGAAACCGGCGCCTACGGCAGTTCCGCTCCCGAAGCTGCGCGACGTTGCCGAATTGCTCAAACCGATCACGTGGTTTCCGCCGATCTGGGCGTTCTTCTGCGGCACCGTGTCCTCGGGCATTCCGGTCGAAACGCGCTGGCCCTTCCTGATCGCGGGCGTGATGCTGGTCGGGCCGCTGGTGTGCGGCACGAGCCAGGCGGTGAACGACTGGTTCGACCGGCATGTCGACGCGATCAATGAGCCGGGCCGCCCGATCCCCTCGGGTCGGATCGCCGGGCAATGGGGGCTGTGGATCGCGATCATCGGCTCCGTCGTCTCGGCTGCGCTGGCGGCGGCGATCGGGACGTGGGTCTTCGCCGCAACGCTGGTCGCTCTGTTCTTCGCCTGGGCCTATAGCACGCCGCCCTTCCGGCTGAAGACCAGTGGGATCTGGGGCCCGGCCGCCGTTGCGCTCACCTATGAAGGGCTGACCTGGTTTACCGGCGCGAGCGTGATGGCGGGCGCGCTGCCCCCGGCCCCGGTTCTGATCATCCTGGCGCTGTATAGCGCGGGCGCGTTCGGCATCATGACGCTCAACGATTTCAAGGCGGTGGAGGGTGATCGCGCGATGGGTATCCGCTCGCTGCCTGCGACGCTTGGCGTCGATCGCGCAGCGCGGATCGCGTGCGTGGTGATGGCGGTGCCGCAAGTCGTCGTGGTCGCGCTGCTTTTGAGCTGGGGCCACATGCTGGTCGGTGGTGTGGTCGCGGTGATGCTGCTCGCGCAGTTCGCGCTGATGCCGCGACTGCTGCGCGATCCGCTCAAGGAAACGCCGTGGTACAATGCGACGGGGACGAGCTTGTATGTGCTCGGGATGCTTGCGTCAGCCTTTGGCCTTGGTGGAGTGCTCGGGCTGTGACGCGCGCCCCGCTCGGCTGGTTCGGCATCGTCCGGCTCGGGCTGGTGCAAAGCGCGATCGGGTCGATCGTGATGCTCGCGACGTCGCTCTTAAATCGCGTGATGGTGGTGGAATACGCGCTGCCCGCCGCGCTGCCCGCCGGGCTGGTCGCGTGGCATTATGCGGTGCAGCTTTCGCGTCCGATCTGGGGGCATGGATCGGACAGCGGTCGGCGGCGGACGCCTTGGATCATCGGCGGCATGGCCGTGCTGGCGCTGGGGGCGATGCTCGCGGTGCAAGCGGTCGCCTTGCTCTCGGGCAGTGCTTGGCTCGGTTATGCGGCGGCGGTGCTTGCTTTCTCGATGATCGGCGCGGGCGTCGGCGCGGCGGGTACGTCGCTGCTCGCCTTGCTCGCGACGCGCGTTGCGCCCGAACGGCGCGCGGCGGCGGCATCGATCACCTGGATCATGATGATCGCGGGGATCGTAATTTCGGCGGGCGTTGCGGGCAAATTGGTCGATCCGTTCAGCTTCGGCCGACTGGTCGCGGTGGTCGGTGGAGTCGCGGGAGCGGCGTTTGTCGTGTCCGCGCTCGCGATCTGGGGCGTGGAAGGGCGTGGCGTCGCCACCGTGGAGGAACGCGACGCGCCCGCCTTGGCCTTTGGCGCGGCGCTGGTCGAACTGTGGAGCGACAGCGATGCGCGGCGCTTTACGATCTTCGTGTTCCTGTCGATGCTCGCCTATTCGATGCAGGATTTGATCCTCGAACCCTTTACCGGCCTCCGCTTCGGCATGACGCCGGGCCAGTCGACACAAATCTCGAGCGTGCAGCATGGCGGGGTGTTGCTCGGCATGATCCTGGTCGGGATCGGCGGCAGCGCCTTTTCGAAGCGCGGTACGGCAGCCGGGCGCGCGAGCGGTCTGCAGCGCTGGATCGTCGGCGGGTGCATCGGCTCGGCGCTGGCGCTGACTGGTCTCGCTATGGCGGCGCGCATCGGAGCCGGTTGGCCGATCGTCGGCAACATCTTCGTGCTCGGCTTCGCCAATGGCGTGTTCGCGGTGGCGGCGATCGGGACGATGATGGCGCTGGCGGGTGCTGGCGGGCCCAATCGTGAAGGGATTCGGATGGGCGTGTGGGGGGCGGCGCAAGCGATCGCCTTTGGGACCGGGGGCTTGACCGGTGCGGTTGCCGTTGACGCCGGGCGCGCGCTGACGGGCAATCTGCCCGAAACCTTCATGCTGGTGTTCGGCGCGGAGGCTTTGCTGTTCCTCGTCGCCGCGGCTCTGTGTCTTCGTACCGCGCCGTCGCGCGCAACTCGGGTCGGTCGGGAGGTAACGATATGAAACAACCGCAGTTCGATTGTGTCGTCATCGGCGGAGGCCCGTCGGGCGCGACCGCCGCCACCGATCTGGCGCGCGGCGGGCATCACGTCCTGCTGCTCGACCGGGCGGGCCGGATCAAACCGTGTGGCGGCGCGATCCCGCCGCGCGCGATCGAGGATTTTGCGATCCCCGACCATTTGCTGGTCGGCAAGGCCACGCTCGCGCGGATGATCGCCCCCTCGGCCAAGACGGTCGACATGCCGGTCAGCGCCGATGGCAAAGGCGGCTTCGTCGGGCTGGTCGATCGCGAGACGTTCGACGAATGGCTCCGCGCACGCGCCGCGCTGGCCGGGGCCGAGCGGCGCACCGGGATCTTCGAGCGGATCGAGCGCGACGCGGAGGGCACCGCGATCGTCGTCTACCGTGAAGGGCGCGGCGGGGCCGAGCAGCGCGTCTCGGCACGCAGCGTGATCGGCGCCGATGGCGCACGATCGGGTGTGGCACGCGCCGAGCTGAAAGGTGCGGACAAGGTGCCGTGCGTGTTCGCCTATCACGAGATCGTCGCTTCGCCGCCCGCCGGCAGTGACGCCGATTTCGACCGGGCACGCTGCGACGTCTTCTATCAGGGCAAGCATTCGCCCGATTTCTACGCCTGGGTCTTCCCGCATGGCGATCAGGCGAGCATCGGCGTCGGCAGCGCCAACAAGGGCTTCGACTTGCGCGAGGCGGTCGCAGGGGTGCGCGCGCAGACCGGGCTCGATGCGTGCGACACGATCCGCCGCGAAGGCGCGCCGATCCCGCTCAAGCCGCTCAAACGCTGGGACAATGGCCGTGACGTAGTGGTCGCAGGCGATGCCGCAGGCGTGGTCGCACCTGCCTCGGGCGAGGGCATTTATTATGCGATGGTCGGCGGGCGCCTCGCGTCTGATGCGGTGAGCCAGTTCCTCGCGACCGGCAAGGCATCGGCGCTGAAATCGGCGCGCAAACGCTTCATGCGCGAGCATGGCCGGGTGTTCTGGATCCTCGGGATCATGCAATATTTCTGGTATTCGAGCGACAAACGCCGCGAGCGCTTCGTCAAGATTTGCGAGGATCCCGACGTGCAGCGCCTGACGTGGGACGCCTATATGAACAAGCGGCTGGTCCGCTCGAAGCCGGTCGCGCATTTGCGTATCTTCATCAAGGACATGCGGCATTTGCTGGGGCTGGCCGAGGCGTGAAGGTGAAGGCACCGGTTCCGCATCGTTCCTGGGGGTTGCCGGTCCTGATCGGCGGGTTCGCCGCGATCGCCGTTGCCGCGATGGGCACGACGATCACCGAAATGGGGCCGTGGTATCAAAGCCTCACGCAGCCGCGCTGGGCACCGCCCGAGGCCGCCTATAGCATCGCCTGGACGCTGATCTACCTCTTTACCGGCTTGGCCGCGATCACGGGGTGGCGCGCCATGCCTAATCGCCAGGGCGGCGACTGGATCGTCGGTCTGTTCGCCTTCACCGGTTTCCTCAATATCGTGTGGAGCCTGTTGTTCTTTCACCTGCACCGGCCCGATTGGGCGGCGGCGGAGATCGTCGTGCTGGCGGTCGCGATCGTGGTGTGGATCTACATCGTCTGGCCGCGTTCGACCGCTGCGGGGATGTTGTTGCTGCCCTATCTCGCCGGGGTCGTCTTTGCCGGCTATCACACGATGATGGTCGTGAAGCTCAACGGGCCGTTCGGCTGACCGCGCTTGGCACCTGGCTGTTCGGGCAGGGACATGCCGTCGATCTGATTCTGGCGATCATGGCCGCAGAGTGGATGGTGCTCACGCGGTTGCGCGGATGGCGCGGGCGCGATGCCGCGTTACGGCTGTTGCCAGGGGCGCTGATGCTGCTGGCGCTCCGCGCTGCGCTGACGGGGGCTGGGTGGCCGTGGATCGCGCTGACGCTCGCCGCGTCCTTCCCCGCGCATCTTGCCGATATCGCCAGACGGCCCCGCTTCTGACAAAGAGAAAGGGCCCGGCATCGCTGCCAGGCCCTTCCGTTTTACGTCAGGCGGTGACGCTTACGACTGGGTCTTCAGATAGGCGATGACGTCCGCGCGCTTCTGCGGATCGGTCGGCCAACCGGCGAAGCTCATCTTCGTGCCCGGAACGACGCGCTGCGGGTTTTCGAGATACTGGAACAGCTTCTCTTCGGTCCAGGTGATGCCGCTGTTCTTGTTGGCGGCCGAATAGGTGTAGCCTGCGATCTCGCCAGCCTTGCGGCCCACGATAGCGTGCAGCGACGGCCCGATCTTGTTCACGCCCGCTTCGACCGCGTGGCAGGTCTTGCAGGTGATGAAATCGGCTTCACCCTTCTTGGCGTCGCCCGTGTACGATGCGAACTTCACGCCCGCGACGGTATCGGTGTTGTCGGCGGCAACCGCAGCGGCTGCGGCCGGCGCGGCAGGTGCCGCTGCAGGAGCTTCGGCAGGCGTAGAGGCCGTGGTCGTCGTAGTGGTCGTGGTGCTCGCTTCTTCGTTGTCGGCCTTTTTGGCGCACGCCGCGAGCGCCAGGGCAGCACAGGCAACCCCCAGGCTGACTCGGCTGAAACGCGTGATCGATCCTACTTGCATTTTCCTGCTCCTCTAGGGTCTTCAACTTCTCCCGAACGCACATTTCGCATTATCGTGCCCTTACTGTCCACAAGAATTGGCAGTGCCGGGACGGCGCTGCGTAACGGTGATCGCGGCGCTGGATCGGCGATGGGCAAGGCGGTGCCGGCTGCGCTATGCCTGCCGCATGATTCGCGTCGGATTGATCGGATACGGGCTTGCGGGCGCGTCGTTCCATGCGCCCTTGATCGGTGCGGTGCCGGGGATGTGGCTGGCGAGCGTGGTTACGTCGCGCCGGGCGGATGTCGCGCGCGACTGGCCGGAGGCGGCAGTGGTCGCGGATGCGGCGACGCTGTTGGCCGATCCCGCGATCGATCTGGTGGTGATCGCCACGCCCGACCATCTGCACGCCCCGCTTGCGAAGGCGGCGCTGGAAGCGGGCAAGCATGTCGTGATCGACAAACCGTTCGTGACCGATCCCGCCGATGGTACGGCGCTGATCGCGCTGGCTGAGGCGCGCGGGCTGATGTTGTCGGCGTTTCATAATCGACGTTGGGACGCCGATTTCCTCACCGTGCGGCGTGTGGTGGCGGAGGGTGTGCTTGGTGACATCGCCCTTGCTGAACTGCGCTGGGACCGCTTTCGCCCGGCGATCAAGCCGGGTTGGCGCGAGACCGAAGGGGCGGGGTTGCTCAACGATCTCGGGCCACATTTGCTCGATCAGGCGCTGCAACTGTTCGGTACGCCCGACGCGGTGTCGGCCGATCTCGCGACGCAGCGTGCCGCCGCGACGACCGAGGACTATTTTGAGGTCACGCTGCTTTACGGGAGTCGCCGTGTGATCGTCTCGGCGGCGACGCTCCTCGCCCAGCCGCGCCCGCGCTTTGCGCTGCATGGCACTGGCGGCAGCTTCGTGAAACACGGCATCGATCCGCAGGAAGCGGTGCTCCGCGTCGGGCAGCCGCCGAGCACGCCCGGCTTCGGCGAAGATGCGCCCGAAGCCTATGGGACGCTGACTGCCGCAGACGGCTCGACGCGCCGCGTGCCGAGCGAGCGCGGCGACTGGCGGCGTTATTACCAAGGCGTGGTCGCCGCGATCAGTACCGGCGTTGCCGCACCCGTCCCCGCGCGCGAGGCGCAGGCGGTGATGGAACTGATCGCGCTCGCCCGGCGCAGTGCAACCGACGGACGACGGCTGCCGCTCGCCTGATCAGCCGCGCGGCAATGGCCCGTGGTCGATGTGCGGCAGCACGTGGCGCGCGAACAAATCGGCCTCGGCGGCGTGCGGATAACCCGACAGGATGAACGCCTCGATCCCCATCGCGCGATACGCGTTGAGCTTGGCGAGCACCTGATCGGGATCGCCGACGATCGCCGCGCCGCAGCCCGAGCGCGCGCGGCCCACTCCGGTCCACAGATTCGCCTCGGCATAGCCGTCATCGGCGGCATTCTCGCGCAACGCGGCTTGCGCGGCGACGCCGGCCGAATGCGAATCGAGCGATTTCGCGCGGATCGCGGCACCCTCGGCGGCATCGAGCTTCGACAGCAAGCGATCGGCAGCGGTGCGCGCTTCGGCTTCGGTATCGCGGACGATGACATGCGCGCGATAGCCGAACTTCAGCGTGCGACCGTATTTGGCGGCGCGTGCGGTCATGTCGGCGATGATGTCGGCGACGACTTCCTGGCGATCGGGCCACATCAGGAACACGTCGCAGCCCTTGGCGGCGGCTTCGCGCGCATCGGGGCTGAGGCCGCCGAAGTAAAGCGGCGGTGCCTTGCCCGAAACGGTGCCGATCCGCGGCGGATCGACTTTCAGTTTCCAGAACTCGCCGTCATGGTCGAGACTCTCGCCGTTGAGGAGCGTCCTGAGGATGTGCATCGCCTCGACCGTGCGGGCGTAGCGCGGTGCGGAGGCGAGCGTTTCGCCCGGCATGTCGGACGAGATGATGTTTACGCAGAGCCGACCTCCCAACAGGCGATCGATTGTTGCGATCTGGCGCGCGAGTTGCGGTGGCCAGGTTTCGCCGATCCGCACCGCCATCAGCAGTGCCATACGCTTGAGCATCGGCGCGATTGCGGCAGCAAAGGCCGTCGTGTCGATGCCGAGCTGATAGCCCGAAGGCAGCAGAATGTTGTCGAACCCGCCGCTTTCGGCCTGCAGTACGATATCGCGGCAATGCTCCCAGCTCGACTTGAGCTTCGCATCGGGCACGCCGAGAAATTCGTAATCGTCGTCGCACAGCGCCGAGAACCAGCTCACCTCGCAGGGGGGCAGCGCGGTCATGGCAGGCGCTCCCCGCGCGAGGCGACCAGTACGTCATACCAGCTCTGACGGGTGAAGCGGACCTTGTAGACGTCGCCGATCTCGCCGATCCGCGCGACATTCTGCGTGCCGACGATCGGAATCGCGCGCGCCGGGTGCGCCATGATCCAGGCATAGGCTGCGGTGGCGCGCGACACGCCTGCCGCCTCGGCCACGACGTCAAGCGCGGCAGCAACCGCCTTCGAGCGCTCGTCCTCGGGCGCGCCGATCTGGCCACCCCCGAGCGGCGACCAGGCGAGCACCGCCACGTCGCGCTCCATCGTCAGATCGAGCAACCCATCGGTGATCGGATCGAGGTGAAGGGCAGAGAATTCGGGCTGCACGCTCGCCAGCGGGATCGTCAGCAGCGCGCTGATCGCCTGCGTCTGCGGCACGGTATAGTTCGACACGCCGACCGCGCGGACCTTGCCCGATGCGACCATCTCTTCGAGCGTGCGCGCCACTTCCTGCGGGTGGGCGAGGATGTCGGGGCGGTGGATCTGGTAGAGATCGACTCGCTCGACTTGCAGCCGCTTGAGCGAGGCGTCGAGCGCCGCCATCAGATAATCGCGCCCCGAATCATACGGCACCGGCGGGGTGATGCCGCCCTTGGTTGCCAGCACCATGCGCGTGCGCAGTTCTGGCGCGTCGGCGAAGATGCGGCCGAGCAGCGCTTCGGCATCGCCGAACCCGCCCGAACCGTCGAAGCCGTAAATGTCGGCGGTGTCGAACAGCGTGACGCCAGCGGCGAATGCTGCGTCGATCAGCGCGCGGCCTTCTGCGGGAGAGGCGTGACCGAATCGCCACATCCCCCAGGCAATCGGGCTGACCATGATTCCGCTCTTGCCGAGCGGGCGCAATTCGGGTGTAAGCGTGATTTCAGACATCGTTGTCATATAGAGAAGAAGATCGTGGGAGAGCAAGTGCGATACGGCCTGGTGGGCACCGGAATGATGGGCGTCGAGCATTTGACCAACCTGGCGATCACGCCCGGTGCGGTGGTGACGGCGCTGGCCGATCCGGCGGAAGGGTCGCTCGGTTGGGCGAAGACCGCGCTCGGCGATCGGGCCGAGCAAGCCACCGCATTCGACTCGGTCGAGGCACTCGCCAAGAGCGGCCTATGCGATGCGGTGATCGTCGCCAGCCCCAATTTCACGCACCGGGCCGTGCTCGAACCGCTGTTCGACGCCGGGCTGCATATCCTGTGCGAAAAGCCGCTCGCCACGACGATCGCGGATTGCCGCTGGATCGTCGATCGCGCGGCGCAGAGCGACAAAGTGTTCTGGACCGCGATGGAATATCGCTACATGCCGCCGGCCGCGGAGTTCATCGCCGACATCCACGGCGGCAAGATCGGCAAGCTGCAGATGCTGTCGATCCGCGAGCATCGCTTCCCGTTCCTGGTCAAGGTGGCCGACTGGAATCGCTTCAACCGCAACACCGGCGGGACGATGGTCGAGAAATGCTGCCATTTCTTCGATCTGATGCGGCTGATCACGCAGAGCGAGGCGGTGCGCGTCTATTGCTCGGGCGCGATGGACGTGAACCACAAGGACGAGCGCTACAATGGCCGCGTGCCCGACATCCTCGACAATGCGTTCGTGATCGTCGATTTCAGGTCCGGCGTCCGCGCGCTGCTTGACCTGTGCATGTTCGCCGAAGGCTCCTACTGGCAGGAGGAACTGGCGG
>JAIXZV010000137.1 GCA_027489365.1 Sphingomonadales bacterium | reverse complement strand
GCGATAAGCATACCGGCGCCAAGACATGTCAGGCGCCGTATGCGCTGCGATGGCTCGACGTCACGTGCAAACCATGGCCCGATCGCGTGCCCCAGCAACATCACGCCAATCCACGGCAGGATCGGATAGGTGGTCTTGGCAATGAAGCCGAACGGCAATGCGACGACATCCCGCTGATGCAGCAGCGCCCAGATCGGGAACAGCGTGTCGCCCTCGTGCAAGCGCATGGGATCGAGCAAATTGTGCCCGCATACCAGCGCCAGTCCCAGCGCAATTCGCGCTGGCTGCGGAAGCCGTATCAGCCCAGCCAAAAGGATCATGCACACGCCCAGGCACCAGATCACCTGAAGCCAGAAAGTGGGCTGAGGCGCTATGCCCCAGTAAAGTGGCGACAGATACAACACGTCGAGCGCCATCAGCAGCAACCCGCGTTTCACCAGGAATGCGGTGGTTTCGTGCGTGGTGTGGCTGACGCTGAAGAGATATGCGGACAAGCCGGTCAGCGCGACGAAGATCGGCGCGCAAAAACTGGCTGCGAAGCGCGCGACCGCGAGTGCCGGCAACACGGTGCGCGCATCCACCGGGTCGGGCATGTGGACTAGGACAAGCCATGTCTCGCGCAGATGATCGAGCAACATCAGAATCATGACAATCCCGCGAAGCGCGTCGATACTCTCCAATCGTCTGCGCGACATGTCGCGATGAGCGACCCACGCGCGTTGGCCAGCAGGTCGCTCGTTCGTCGTGACGGTCATTAAAATTGCGCCCGCAGCAACGCGCGCACTGTCCGCGGCGTTCCCGGATAGATCCAGAACGAATTGTAAGAGCTTTGCGCATAGCGCTCGTCGAACAGATTATCGACCTCGGCACGGAACGTCAGCGCGGTCAATATCGGGATTTCGGCGGATGCTTTCACCTTCACATAGTCCGGTAGAATAAGCCCGCTGGCGTCGGTCGCGCCGGAACGCTTGCCAACATAGGCGACACCCGCACTGACCAACCAATCCCGGCCGGTCCCGGCATCGAAGCGGTGTACGATCAAGGCCGTCCCCGAATGATCGGGGACGTTGAGCGCCAGGGGCGTCGCGAAAGACCGATCGTCGTTCCGTGCCCGGGTCCAGGCATAATTCACCACCGCCTGCCAGCGACGGGCAAGGCGCAATGATGCATCGAATTCGATACCGCGGCTTGTCAATGAACCCACCGGCGCGAGGAAATTGGCGTCTTTGGGATCGGTCGTGAGCACATTGCTTTTCTTGATGTCGAACCACGTGATGCCGACATCAATCCCCCGCCAACGCCCCGCAGCCCCCACCTCGTAACCTTGACCCCGCTCGGGGGCAAAGGCGACACCACCGGCCCCGCTGCCGGAGTTGAGCTGGAATGACTGCCCCCAGTTGGCATGGACCGATATCGCGTCGCTCAAGGCATAACGCGCACCCAATCGAAAGTTGACAGGCTGCGCCTTGGACACAGTCGTCATGTTGACGAGGTTGCGCACAAGCTGCTGTCGATAGGCATCGAAACGGATACCCCCGACAAGGTCCAGTCGATTGGTCACCTCCCACGCATCTTGTGCGTACAACGTCACCACGCGCCGCGTTTCCCGCTGATCGATGCTGGGCAGGAGAGGAAGCGCCTGTGCCACGCCATACACCGGGTTGAACACGTTGATTGCGTAAGGGTTGGCCGCTGTCGGGTTTCTCCGGTTCAGCAGTTCGAGGTAGTCGAGCGTGTAGCCCTTGATGCCGAAGCTTGGACGATGAACCCCGAGGGCCCGTACTTCACCGCGAATTTCCAGACGCGCTGAGATATCTTCGACTTCATAACCTCGCTCGCGACGCTGTCGCCATAAGGTACTCCCGTTTACGAGCCGCGACTGATCCGCCGAGAACCCCCGCAGCGACCCAGTTCGATACGAGACGCCGCCGACCAGAGACCATGTTCCGCCGAGCTTCGCCTCGCCGGTCAATTGGTGCCGGGTATCCCGCGCGCGGGTAGGCCCATTCGAGGGTTCACCGAGAAACCGTGACGCAGGCAGCGCCAGCGGATCGCCCTCGATCGCCGCAACACCGCGATCGAACGGCGCGTCATAAGCGATGTGCTGGGCAAGATAGGTAAGCTGGATGCCTTCAGTGGGCCGGAAAGTCAGCGACGGCGAAACAACGCGGCGCTTCAACGTCACGAAATCGCGGTAGCCATCGCTGTCTTCGACCGCGACCACGATCCGCGCGGCTAGAGTCCCGGTCAGCGGACCTGTTGCATCGAGTTCGACACGACGCGTGTCAAATGAACCATATTGCAACGACGCGGATGCCTGTGGCGCAAAGCGGGGCGTCTTGCTGACCATATTCACCCGTCCGGCAGGGTCGATGTCGCCGAAAACGGCGCCGGCGGGTCCTTTCAGTATCTCGATACGCTCGATGGTGGCAGGATCACGCGCGGGGGCACTGCCGCGATTGGCGATGAAGCCGTCGGTATAATATTCGCCACCGCCATCGGCCGTGCTCAGGAAGCCGCGGATCGCGAAATTATCGGCAAAGCCACCGCGATTGTTCTGCTGGCTGCTGCCGCTTACCAGTTCCAAGGCGTCACTCAACCGGTACGTGCCCGCCGCGCGCAGGATATCCTGTTCGAGCGAGCGGCTCGATTGCGACATCAATTCGGTCGCGCGGTCGGATGAAAGCGATCCGTCTCTCGACGTTCGAGTGCCCAGAACGACGATGTCATCCCGCTCTGAGGGCACCTCTGTTTCCTGGGCGACCGCCGGCGTTCCTGCGATCATCCCGATAGCGCCAAGCGCGCTGGTAAGTCGAAACGGCACCTTCGCTTTCGATGATCTGATCACATTTCGCATCGTTCTGCGTGTCAACGAACTACCCCCGCTTGTGTGTAATGATATTTCATCCCATATCGACGTGGTTCCGGTAACGCAAACCGATGGGCTCAAGCGCAGCGTATGGGGCCGGTTTCCGATGGCTCGAACCCCCATCCCCTGTGGGTTTCCCGACCCGGTTGCGTTCATTTTTCTGACGCCCGGTGTCGCAACCGGACGGTTGTGACACCGCCGAGCAGGTGCGGTTTCACGAAACTTGCCGGCGTGAGAAACCCGGAACGGACTGTCCGTTTCCGAGATCGGCAACTCGCCTCGGCTTCGACCGCCTTTTTGGGGGGAAGCCGCCACCGTCGGCTGGAACCGGGAGGAACGGCATTAGCGCGAGAATCTCCGCGGCCAATCAGGGCACAGGGCACGATCTCGACGAGACCTTCATAGTGCGACCCAACCAGACGCGCCGAAGATGGACCACACTCACTTCGGCGGACAAAAGTGGCAATGATCTATCGGGCAGGATCCCAGCCGCCGCCGAGCGCGCGGAAGGAGGCGACCGCGCCGCGGCTCGCCGCCGCCTGCGCCTGCACGACGCCGTCGCGCGCGTCGAGCAAACCGCGATCGGCGTCGAGCACTTCGATCAGGCTGACCGCGCCGCCCTTATATGCCGCGAAGGATGCGTTCCGCGCGCGCGCGAGCGATGCTTCCGCTTCGCTCAACGCCTGCGCGCGGGCTTCCTGCTGCACCAGCGTCGAAAAGGCGTCTTCCACATCCTGCGACGCACGCAAGACAGTCTGGCGATAGGCAGCGAGGGTCTCGGCATTGCGCCCTTTTGCCGCGCGGATTTCGGCATCGACGCGGCCGAAATCGAACAACCGCCAGCGCAGGCCGAGCACGCCGTTCGCCTGAAGGGCACCCGCACCAAACAAGCCGCTGGCGCTGGTGGTCGCGGTGCCGAGCAGCGCGCTGAGCGAGAATTTGGGATAATATTCCGACATCGCCGCGCCGATCCGCGCATTCGAGGCGGCAAGCGTGCGTTCGGCCGCAATGATGTCGGGGCGCCGCCGCAGGAGTGCCGCCGGCCCCTCGACCGAGGCAATCGCCGGAGGCACCGGCACCGTCCCAGCGGCCAGCGTGGCGCGCGCAGTGCCGGGCTGTTCCCCCACCAGCACGTCGAGCGCATTCATCGCCACGTCGAGCTGGTTCTGCAGCGCGGGAACCGCCGATTGGAGCTGCCCCAGCGCCCCTTCCGACTGGCGGAGCTGCAACTCCGCTGCGACCCCTTTTTGAAACTGCAGGCGGACGAGATCGGTAAGCCCCTGCCGGGTCTTAACCTGATCGCGCGCGATCGCGAGGCGCGCCTGCAGCGCGCGGATCTGGATATAGGTGTCCGCCGTCTGCGCGATCACGGCGAGCCGTGCCGCCTGCGCGCCCGCGGCCGAGGCTTGCCAGTCCGCCCGTGCCGCGTCGCGCGCGGCATCGCGGCCGCCGAACAGGTCCAGCTCCCAACTGGCACCTGCGTTCAGTTCATAGCTTTCGGTGGACCGCTCGAACTGTGGGAAGGCGCTGGCGAGGCGGCCGATCGGCGTTTCCTTTGATTGATAGATTTCCCCGCCCTGTCCGCTGATCTGGCCGACCGGCAGCAGCGCGGCATTGGCACCCTTCAGCGCCGCCCGCGCCTGCGCAACGCGCGCCACCGCCTGCTGAAGATCGAGGTTCTGTGCCAGCGCGCGTTCGACCAGCGCGGTGAGGATCGGATCGTGGAAGGACCGCCACCAATCGACCAGCGCGGCCGAGTCCGCCCCGGTGGCCCGTGCCTCCACCGCAGGACCATAAGCGAAGTGCGCAGGCGCGGTGCTGATCGGCGCGACATAGCGGGGGCCGACCGCGCATCCGCTCAACAACAGGGCGAGGGTGGAAAGCGAGAGGGCTGGTCGCGAAACGCGCATGACATCACCTAAGGGCGGAAGGACTAGTGACCAATATCTTTATCGGTCACCATTTGTCAATCTACGCAAGTTTGCCTATTGATGGTGAATGACCGACGCACCCGCCCTCTCCTCCACTCGCGGCCCGGCCGAGCACGCCGTGCGCGACCAGATCATCGAAGCTGCCAATGACTGCTTCGCCCAATATGGCTATGCGAAGACGACCGTCGCCGACCTTGCGCGGGAGATCGGTTTTTCCAAGGCCTATATCTATCGCTTCTTCGAATCGAAGCAGGCGATCGGCGAGGCGATCTGCAGCGCACGACTTGATCGCATCCTGAATGCCGCCAGGGCCGCAATCGACGAAGGTGAAAGCGCCTCCGACAAGTTTCGACATTTTTTCAGAAGCATAACGGCACTAAGCGTCGAACTGTTCTTCGATGATCGCAAGATTTACGAGATCGCGGCCTCGGCGGCAGGGGAAAAATGGGCGACCGCGCGCGCCTATACCGAATCGCTGCGCGCGATGGTGGGCGAGATCGTCCGCGAAGGGCGGGAGAAGGGCGAGTTCGAACGCAAGACGCCGCTCGACGAGACCTGCCGGGCGATCTGCACCGCGATGATGCCCTTCGTCGATCCGCTTCATCTGGAACGCAATCTCGACCTGTTGCCCGATGCCCAGACCGAGCTGACCGGGCTGATTTTGCGAAGCCTCGCACCATGATCGGTGCTGTGACCTATTGACAGATTGGTCACATGACAACATCTACGCTCCATCATTTTGGAGGATTCGTAGGTGTCGGATCATGTACCCGCCCGCCGTGTGGCTGTTTGCGTAACGCTGATGCTCGGGCTCGCGGCCTGTTCGCATGGCGATCCCGATCCGCGCTCCGATCCCCCGATCGTGCGCACAATGGTTCCGCTGCCCGCCGCCGGCACGACGCGCGAATTCACCGGCATCGTCGCGGCGCGGGTGCAAAGCGACCTGGGCTTCCGCGTCGGCGGCAAGATCACGCAGCGCCTGGTCGATGCCGGGCAGATCGTGCGCCGTGGTCAACCGCTGATGCGCCTCGACATCACCGATCTCGCGCTCGCCACCCAGGCGTCTGACAAGACGGTCGATGCGGCGCGGGCGGCTGCGCAGCAAACCGCCGCCGACGAGCGCCGCCTGCGCGATCTGGTGGCGGCGGGCGCGATTTCGGCGTCCAACTACGACAAGGCCAAGGCAGCCGCCGATTCCGCAGCGGCGCAGTTGAGTGCAGCGCAGGCCCAGGCCCGTGTCGCCCGCAATAGCGCCAACTATGGGGTGTTGCTGGCCGATGCCGACGGCACGGTGGTGGAAACGCTGGCCGAGCCGGGCCAGGTGGTTGCCGCTGGTCAGATCGTCATCCGCGTGGCGCGATCAGGCCCGCGCGAGGCGCTGGTTCAGCTCCCTGAAAATCTGCGGCCCGCGATCGGTTCGACCGCAGCCGCACGAACCTATGACGGCGGCACCGGATCGGCGACGCTCCGGCAATTATCAGACGCCGCCAATCCCGCCTCCCGCACGTTTGAGGCGCGCTATGTTCTGGGCGGTAGCGCGGCGCGCGCACCGCTCGGCGCGACCGTGACGCTGACGCTGGGCTCGGCTGCGCAGAGTGCCACCGCAGAGGTTCCCCTCGGCGCGATTCGCGATGTCGGCCACGGGCCGGGGGTGTGGGTTGTGCGTCGCGGGAAGCAGCTCAGCGTCGCGTGGCGGCCGGTCCGTATCCTTGGTCTGGGCGAGGAAACCGCACGGATCGCGGCCTCCTTGCAACCATCCGATCGGATCGTGGCGATGGGCGCGCATCTGCTGCACGATGGCCAGCCCGTCCGTATCGAAGGCGCGGTCAAGTGAGCGGCGACGAACCCGAGAAGCGCGGCTTTAACCTGTCCGCGCTCGCCGTGCGCGAGCGCTCCGTCACCTTGTTCTTCCTGATCGCGATCATCGCGGCGGGCACGATCGCCTTCCTCAAGCTCGGCCGCGCCGAAGACCCCAGTTTCACCATCAAGGTGATGACGGTGGTCACCGCCTGGCCCGGCGCCACCGCGCAGGAAATGCAGGACCAGGTCGCCGAGCCGCTGGAAAAGCGGCTGCAGGAACTGCGCTATTATGATCGCAGCGAGACCTTCACCCGCCCCGGCCTTGCCTTCACCACGCTGACGCTGCGCGACACCACGCCGCCATCCGACGTGCCCGAGCAATTCTACCAGGCGCGCAAGAAGATCGGCGACGAGACCGCAAAGCTGCCGCGCGGCGTCATCGGCCCGTTCGTCAACGACGAATATGGCGACGTGACCTTTGCGCTCTATGCGCTCAAGGCCAAGGGTGAACCGCAGCGCAACCTGGCGCGCGAGGCGGAAACGCTGCGCCAGCGGCTGCTGCACGTGCCCGGCGTCAACAAGATCAACATCGTCGGCGAACGCCCGCAGCGCATCTATGCCGCGTTCACCGAGCAGCGCCTGGCGACGCTGGGCGTCTCCGTGCGCGACATTTTCGGCGCGCTGGCCAAGCAGAATCTCGTGACCCCAGCCGGCTCGATCGAGACCAAGGGCCAGCAGGTCGCGATCCGCCTCCACGGCGCGTTCGACGACCTCTCCAAGATCCGCGACCTGCCGATCGTGGTCAACGGCAACAGCCTGCGTCTGTCGGACATCGCCACGGTCGAACGCGGCTATGAGGATCCTGCCACCTTCCTGATCCGCAGCGGCGGCGAGCCGGCGCTGCTGCTCGGCGTCGTGATGCGCCAAGGCTGGAACGGCCTGGATCTGGGCAAGGCGCTGAATGCCGAAGTGGCCAAGGTGCAGAAGGAACTGCCGCTCGGCATGACCCTCACGCCCGTGACTGACCAGTCGGTGAACATCAGCGAAGCCGTCGACCAGTTCATGCACACCTTCTTCGAAGCGCTGGCGATCGTGATGGTGGTCAGCCTGATCAGCCTGGGCTGGCGCGTGGGTCTGGTCGTCGCCGCCGCCGTG
>JAIXZV010000405.1 GCA_027489365.1 Sphingomonadales bacterium | reverse complement strand
GGCCCGTGCCGGTGCATCGGCTCGACCGCGATACGTCGGGGTGCCTGCTGCTGTCGCGTAACCCGAAGGCGCACGCCCGGCTGCATCAGGCGTTCGAACAGGGGCTGGTGCGCAAGCGCTATCTGGCGGTGCTGGAGGGCGTGGTCGAGGGCGAGAGCGGGCTGATCGATCTCGCGCTGTCCAAGGTCAGCACCGAGGAAACCGGCTGGCGGATGGTCGGCGACCCGAAGGGCAAGCCCTCGCGCACCGCATGGCGCGTGCTGGAGATCAAGGACGGGCGCAGCTTCGTCGAGTTCATTCCCGAGACGGGGCGCACGCACCAGATCCGCGTCCACGCGGCGGAAGCGCTCGGCGCGCCGGTGGTCGGCGATCCGGTGTACGGGAGCGGGGGAAAGGGCGCGGAATCGCTGCTCCATGCCGCCGAACTGACGATCCCGCGCGAAGGCAAGGAACCGATCGTGGCGAAAGCGCCGCTGCCCGCGCGCTTTGCGGCGGCGGGGTTTGGGGAGGGGTGAGCGGGCGCTCGCCAAGGCCATTGCCAAGGCGACAAATCGCTTTATTTTCCGGACAATGTCGAGGTTCTTAGGTCATTTCGGTGGGGTTGCCTGGCCGCTGTGCGCGATCTGTATCGCGGGTGTGACGCTCGCCGTGCCGGCAGCGGCGCAGGATGGCCCAGCGAACCACGCCCGGGCCGACGACATCGTCGTCGAAGGCAGACGGGATCGCGACAAGCAACTCCAAGATTTCGTCCGCGGCTTGAGTTTTGCGCCAAATAGCGATTCGCTCGCCCGGTGGGACGGCAGCGATTCCTGTCCGCTGACAATCGGATTGCAGCCAGCCGACAATAAAGCGATCACCGATCGCATTCGCCGGGTCGCCGCCGCAGCGAAGATTCCGCTCGCACCAGCCGGGTGCAACAAGTGGAACATCCTCGTCATCTTCACCGACGACAAGGCGGCGATGGTCAAGCGGCTGGAAAAGCAGGTGCCCGATCTGTTCGTCAACCACCGCGGTGACCTGATCCGCATCCGCAAGGAGGCGGGGCCGGCGCTCGCCTGGCATGTTAACGGAATGGTCAGCCGCGATGGACAACTCCTCCCGAGCGGAGGGGACGCCCCGGCCGAAAATCGCACCGCGCTCGGCGCGACCCGGCTCGCGGTCGCCGCGCGGCCGATCTATCTGGTCTCGGTTGTAGTGATCGAAATTCGCGGAACGGAGGGTCTGACGCGGACGCAGTTGGCCGATTATGCGGCGATGCGCGCATATTCCGATGCCGACCCCGCCAAGGCGGACAAGACCGGCGCGCCGACCATCCTGACGGTTCTCACTGCGCCGATCGGCAGCGCAACTCCGCCATCGATGACAACATGGGATTTCAGCTTCCTCAAGGGGCTCTATGCGTCGCAAGCGGTGCTCTATGCCAACGCGCAACGCGGCGCGATCGTCGAGACGATGAAGCGGGAGCTCGACGGCACGAAGGAATAGCGACCGCCCTGCAGTGAATCATTCCCCGGCGAAGGCTTGGCCGGTCGAGTGGGACTCGTTTGGGCTACCGTCTGACGGCTGTGTCTCGGCCGTCGCCGGAAAAACGCTTTGAAATAAGCGCAACATAGTGGCGCGATGGCCTCAGTCGGTCACCTTGCCCCGCAGCGATTTCACCACCGATCGCTTGGTCTTCCCATCCACCCGCTTTGCTTTTGCCGCCTTGCTCGGCTTGGTCGGGCGGCGGCGCTTGGGGACGATCGTCGCCTCGCGGATCAGGTCGATCAGCCGTTCGCGTACCTCCTGCCGGTTGAGCAATTGCGAGCGCGCGCCTTCGCTGCGCAGCACCAGCACGCCGTCGCGGGTCATGCGCGATCCCGCCAGCACCGCCAGCCGGTTCTTCACCGCCAGCGGCAGCGACGGCGAATTGCCGACGTCGAAGCGCAGCAGCACCGCGCTGTCGGTGGTGTTGACATGCTGCCCGCCGGGGCCGCCCGCGCGCGTGAAGCTCTCCGACAGCTCGTCGCTGTCGATGCTGATCGTGCGGGTGACGGGGATCGCGGCCATTGCCTAGCCTTAAATCAAGCCAGCGGCTTTCGCGAGTGGGGCGGAGCGGATAAGGCAGCGCCATGTACGACTTCACGATCGACCAGAGCTCCAAGGCGGAACTGTACCGCGACCTCCACGCCGCGCTCGGCGCGCTGACGCAAGGGGAGGGGGATGCGATCGCCAATATGGCGAATGCTGCCGCGCTCATCTGGCAATATATGCCCGACCTCAATTGGGCGGGGTTCTACCGTAATGTCGGCGGCGAGCTGGTGGTCGGGCCGTTCCTCGGCAAGCCCGCGTGTATCCGCATCGCGTTCGGCGACGGGGTGTGCGGCGCGGCGGCGGCGACGCTGGAGACGCAGCGGGTCGAGGATGTCCATGCCTTCCCCGGCCATATCGCGTGCGACGCCGCGAGCCGGTCGGAACTGGTCGTGCCGATCGTGCACGACGGGCGGTTGATCGGCGTGCTCGATCTCGACAGCCCCAGCCCAGCGCGCTTCGATGCCGAGGATGCCGCCGGGTGCGAGGCGCTGGTTGCGTTGCTCGCGCCCCGCCTGGCGGGCTGATCCGTTTCGGGACACTCGTTAACCTAGAGTGAAACCGGGCAAAATGGTAACGCAACCGTTAATGATCTGACGGCGTGCATCTTCGCGCACCGTCGCGGCGGGAGTGTTTACCATGCGAACCCTAGCTCTTTCGGTCCTGACGATGGTTACCGCTTTCGGTGCCACCGCGGCCGATGCGCAACGACTCGGCGGCCAGATGCCGGGCGCGTCCTATCCGGTTCCGGGGCGGGTGCCACAGATGCAGCAGCCCGGTGGCAATGTGCCGATCGTCCT
>JAIXZV010000045.1 GCA_027489365.1 Sphingomonadales bacterium | reverse complement strand
GCCCTGCGGCCCGCGCAGCACCTCGACGCTCGCTAGGTCGTAGAAGCTGTTGGCCTGTACGATTGGCGGCTGGAACAGCCCATCGACATAGGTAGCGACGCCCGCCGTAACGTTCGGACTGTCGCTGGCAAGACCGATGCCGCGGATGTTAACGTTCTGGATGATGCCGCCGGTGGTGACCGACAGAGCCGGCGTCGCGGTCTGGAGATCGGAAAGATTGGTGACGGCGTTCTTGGTCAAGGCGTCGGCATTCAGCGCGGTCGCCGACAGCGGAGCGGTCTGGAGCCGCTCGGTCCGGCGCTGAGCGGTGACGATGATGTCCTGAAGCTGCTCTTCGCCTGCCGCAGTCGCCTGGGCGGGCGGCGGCGTTTCCTGCGCCAGCGCCAGGGCCGGGGCGGTGGTGGTGCCGAGCAGGATGGCCGTCGCCGTCGTCCTTACGCGAATATTCATCGATTCTCTCCCCATTATTCTGTTTATTGTCTTGCGGCTTGGTCGATCAGCGTGGGCGCCAGGCCGATGCCGCAGCGAGGAAGGCGCTCGTCTCCTCGCTGGCGGCGTCGCCGTCGGCCGGGAAGTAGCTGAGCTTGACCACGACGGTGCGCGTCGCTGGATCGACGAAAACATATTGCCCCTGGAGGCCAATCGCGGAGTAGGCGGGGGTGCCGGGCATCGTCCACCATTGCAGGCCGTAGCCGCCGGTCGCATCCTCGGCCGCGGCTGGCGCGCTCGCCGTATCCACCCATTTGGAGGAGACGACGCGGCGGCCGTTGGCGACCCCGCCGTCCAGCATCATCTGACCGAAGCGTGCCCAGTCGCGCAGCGTCGCGTTGAAGCCCGCGCCGCTGAACTCACGGCCCACACCGGGGACACCGTCCATGATGTAGAAGCCGTCGGCCTCCGCCCCCAAAGGCTCCCACAGCTTGCGTGCGGTATAGGCTGCGAGGCTGCCGCCCGATACGCGCTCGATCAGCCAGCCGAGCACGGCGGTGTCGATCGTCTTGTAGGCGAATACCTCACCCGGCTTGTGTGCGCGCTTGACGGTGCGTGCGACGTCGGCGAACCGGGCGACGTTCTTGACCAGCGCGTTGATGTGGTTGGTCGCCGCGATGCCCGGATTGGCGAAGTCGTAGCGCTCCTCGTAATCGACGCCTGAGCGCATCTGGAGGATCTGGCGGATCGTCGTGCCGTCATAGCCGCCGCCGCGAAGTTCGGGCAGGTAGCGCACGATCGGATCGTCGAGCGAGGCGATCAGTTTGTCCTCCAGCGCGGCACCAATCAGCGTCGAGGTCACCGACTTGGTCATCGACCAGCCCATGAAGCGCGTCCGCTCGTTAGCGTTGTTGCGATAGATTTCGCTCACGATGCGCCCGTCCTTCATGACCAGCATCGCGTTGGTATAGGTGCGTTCGAGGAAATCATCCGCCCGATAGGTCTTGCCCTTGAACGAATAGCCGAAGTCGAGCGGGTGATCGGCACGCGGCAGCGCCCAGATGGGGCCGCTGTGCGCGACGGTGCGTGTCGTGAACAGCGTGTCCATGCTGCGGAAGGTCAGCGTGTTGATATCCCGGTCCAGCATGTGCCAGCGCGCGATCTGCACCGCGACCGGCACGTCCGATGGGGTGCCCTTGGCAAGTTCGACAGGTAGTTGCTGCTGCGCGGCGACGGGTGCGGCGACCATCATCGCGGCGGCAGACAATAGACGAACGAATGACTGACGCATGATCCTCTCCCTCACGCCGTGCGATCCCTTCACCCGTTTTCCGGGCGGTCGCGACGTGCGTTGCGCGGGAGTATGACGGCGCGACCGGCCGACGCGACTCCTATTTGATATATGCCATAACTTATTGCAGGGTCAGGCTACGGCGGGCGGGAGAGGCGTGGACGGCGCGCACCAACTCGGCTTGTCGCTGGGTCCCCGTCTTCGACAGAATACGGTTGAGTTGCACGCGCGCCGTCCCCGTCGCGATGCCGCGAACCAGGGCGTATTCGGTGATCGACGCCCCGCCCGCGAGGGCCGAGGCAAGCCTTGCTTCGGCTGGGGAAAGGTCGAACAGCGCGGCCACATCGTCGGTGTCGAATTGCGTACCGCTGTCGGGCAGCGACAGCATGATCGACAGTGGCGCGGTTTCGCAGTCGGCGGGGGAGGTGCGCATGGTATCGCGGGTCGGCACGATACGCACGTGCAGTTTCGCACCGTCGTCACCGATCAGCACCACTCGTCCCACGCTTACCGTACCGCTGGCGACAGCACTTGCCGCGCCGCGCAGCCGCTGGGCATCGTGCGCGCGTGCGCAGCACAGCTTGTCGGCAGTCCGGGCGATCAGCGACGTGCACGCCAGTACGTCGTTCGCGGCGGCATTGCACCAGTCGATTGTCAAGTCGACGCCACACAGCAGCAGCGCCGTCTGCAAATGACTCGACGCCGCCTCCAGTGTAGCGGCCCGCGCCTGGAGCGCGCCGAACCGCGCGCTCAACCGCACCGCCTGTTGCAGGTGCGGAAGCAGCCGCGCGAGGTCGCTCTCCTCTTCGTCGGTCAGGTCGCTCCTATCGCCGGGGTGGCGATGCAGGATCAGGCTGAAGGTCCGGTCGGCGCCGATCGGAAACGACACCCACAGCCCGATGCCGAGTTCGGCCCGATCCATCCGTCCGCGAAGGTCGCCGATCAGGTCGGGGCGCGCACCAAAGCTGCGCTGGTCGCTGGAAATCTCGATCTTCCGCACATAACCGGGGGGCAGTTGGAACCGCGGACTGTCGGGGCGGTTGAGGCACATGTCATGTCGTTCGGCATGACGCGTTGACTGGGTGTCGCGCGCTGCCCAGGCCTCCCAACTGGCAGGCGGTGCCTCCTGGATGATCTGTACGACCGCGCTGCGCACCGACAGCATCCCGCACAGCGCATCGAGCATCGGCGTCCAGCGAGCGTCGCACTGCGCTGCGGCATAGAGGTCGAGCAGGACGCGATCGTCAATCAGATGCTTCGCTCCCTTGGCCGATTCGGCCAAAGGATACCGGGTGCGCCGATACCCCGCAACGGACCCAGCGCGGCCGGCTCGAAGTCCCGGGCGCATCGCCCAACCACGTCTCGGCGAAATCGCTCGAATGCCGCTTTCGCTACGCGACCGAGATTGGGTCGTCCCGCCCGTGGAACTGCCCGGCCATACTCACATGCCCCATCCAGCAAGCGCGAGGGCGAGCCCTTCATCGGTGAGCTTCAAACCCCGATTGGATCGACGGAAAACGGCTACGCCCAGCCGATTTTCCAACGCCTTGATCTGGTGACTGATGGCGGCCTGCGTGACGCACAGTTCGTCCGCCGCCCGCGTGAATCGCCGTTGCGTGGCCTCGGCCTGATACGCCGATCGTGATCGCGGTGTACACGCGCGAGGGGAGGCCGACGGAAAGGCAGTTCGACGAGGTGTTTGGCGGCATCGGCCGATTGATCGCTTCCACGCTCGTCTGAAGAAGGGCAACCGTCCGATGACAGCCGTCGAGCCAAATTGGCACGTCGTTTCCAGACCAACTTACGCCGTTCCCATTAGCCCGTGGGAACGACCGCTCGGACCGAAAGCGGCCATGGGCAGCCCTAATAGCTCGCTTGGCGGTAGCGCCCGTGAAATCGTGATCCCGCTCTGGCGGCTCCCGCCCCGATCCCGTCCGCTCAAAGCAGATTTTCGCTTCCCTGAAAACTGCCGTTCGCTGAGCAATTGATCTTGAGCGGGAGATGAGTCGATTGCCGACTAGCAGCTTGTGACGGCGAGAATGCAGAAGATGATTTCGCCCAGATGAACGCACGAACGCGCACTTTACCCAGCTGACTTCATCATCAGCACATGGGTGTAAAAGAAGACGTCATGCCAAGACGGCCAAGGCACAGCCCGGACCTTTCCGACGGTCCGTGTGAGCCGTTGAAGCCAGGAGCGTCCTCACGGGCGCTCAAAAGGGCACCTGTCAGAGATTGACAAGCGCCCTCGGACAAGCAATCAAAATTCGTAGAGTTCAGTCCCGGAGTTTTCGAAATGACAACCGCTCGTCCCGATGGCATCGATCCGCGCCAGGAAGACGTGACCGCGAAGCCGGTTTGGACCCGTCCGACGATGGAGATGGCGGAAATCGGCCTGGTTACCCAGGCCGGCGGCGCGGCTTCGGCGGATCAGGACCCCAATCAAACATCGTGATGACGCCAGCGCGGTTGCGCTGACCCATCCCTTTTCAGGTCTGCCATCGACGCGCCCATGATTCCGTCGCTGGAAGCCCTTTTGGCACCGAACGATCCGGGCGCGCTTCGTGACGCAGTTCGGGAACGCCGACGGCTGCACCTTCGCACGGGTGCTAGCGATCGTTTTGGCGCCATCCTTCCTTGGTCGACCTTCAATGGTCTGCTGAAGTCTGGGCGCCTGCTGGACGATAGAAGCCGCGTGGTACGGCGCGGTCGCGATCTGCCGCGCGAGATGTGGAGCGTTGTCGGCACCGACCTAAAGCGAGTCGTGCTGGCCGATCAACTGCAGCGGTTGTGCGAGGAAGGCCTGAGCATCATGCTCGCCCAGGCACATCTCGACATTCCCGCACTCGCCGCGCTGGCGACGATGTTGGAGCAAGCGCTGTCAACGCGCGTCCACACCAATGTCTACGCCAGCTTTGGCAAGGAAAGCGCGTTCCGGACGCATCACGACCCTCATGACGTGCTGGTCCTTCACCTGCACGGCAGAAAGCGCTGGTCCTGCTTCGGGCAGCGCCCTGAGGCCTACGCCGACACATCGCTAGTGCCCGAACAGCATATCCCGCCGTTGCAATGGGAGGTGGTGCTTGAGCCAGGCGATATCCTCTTCCTCCCGCGCGGCGAGGTGCATTGCGCCGCTATC
>JAIXZV010000011.1 GCA_027489365.1 Sphingomonadales bacterium | reverse complement strand
TCACCAGCGTGTTGCCGAGCATGTCGGTTGCTGCGGCGCGGACTTCGTCGGCGCTCTTGGCGAGCCGGACGCCACCCTTGGCATCGGGGCCGAGTTCCTTGAACTTGCCCTTGCCGCGGCCGCCGGCGTGGATTTGCGCCTTCACGACATAGAGCGGTCCGGGCAGCTTCGCGGCGGCGGCAACGGCTTCGTCGACGGTCAGCGCGGCAAAGCCTGCGGGGACCGGAACGCCGAACTTCGCCAGCACTTCCTTCGCCTGATATTCATGGATGTTCATGGGGCGGGGCCTTTGCCAGAGATGGGGATGCGCAGGCCTTAAGCACAGCGGGCGCGGCGAATCCACCCCCTCAGCGTGCGATCCCGCTGGCACACAGCGCGGCCGAGGAACCCGTTACCGCCACGATCTCCGGGTCGCGCAGCGATCGCACGCGGTACAGGAACTGGTCGAGATCGCGCGACCGGTCGGCCTTCGCCAGTCCCGACAGCCTCCGCAATTGCAGGATCGACAGGCGATCGACCATCCGCCCCGCCATGCACGCGGCGATCGGCCTGGGGATTCCGGCGCTGACCAGGCCGGAGCGCGTCAAGGTCTCGGGGGTCGAACAAGCCACCAGTGCAGCGCACGCAAAAAGGGCGAAGAAGGGTCGCATATCGTGCTCGCGATGCTATATCGGCCCCATGTCCTGGACAACTGGCCTGCTGACCTTTTTCGCCACGATCGCGGGCATGGAAGTGTTCGCTTATGTCGTCCACCGCTGGGTGATGCATGGGCCGGGCTGGTTCCTGCACGAAAGCCACCACCGCCCGCGCACCGGCTTCTGGGAGCTGAACGACTGGTATTTCGTGATTTTCGCGCTGCCGTCGATCGTCCTGCTGATCCTGGGCACGAGCGGCACCACCGGCGATTGGGCGACCTGGATCGGTGCCGGGATCGCCGGTTACGGCGCGATCTATCTCGGCTTCCACGACGTGATCGTCCACCGCCGCGTGGAGAGCGGTTACGTCCCGCGCTGGAGCTATATGAAGCGCATCGTCCAGGCGCACCGGCTGCACCATGTCGTCAGCACCAAGCACGGCACGGTCAGCTTCGGCTTCATCTACGCGCCCAAGCCCGAGGTACTGAAGGCCGAGCTGAAGCGCCGCGAGCTGGCCGGCGTCCGCGCAGCGGGCGCGCAGGATGGGTCGGGACGCGTGGTGGAGCGGGTTTAGGACCGTCAGCGTTGCGTGCGCCATCGATCGGGTTTCGGCAAAGACGCTACGGCCAAGAAAACGTCCACAACAGCCGCATCGGGTTTCGTTCGACATTCCTTGAGCGTCGCGTCCCAGACGGCATCGGATCGCGCGGCGTTTCGTTGGAACGCTTCGGGCCGGGTTCCCGAAGACAACATCACCATCCCGGTCAACAAGTCGCCGAAATCCCCCAGATTTCTGTCGGAGCGTTCCGGCCAGGCCTGCTTCCACCAATCTTGATCGCGGACGAATTGCCCACATCGATACGCGGGGAAGGCTTCGCGATCTAGCAAGGGTGTATTGGTGAAATTGAAGAGAACAGAAATGTAGGCAGCGATCGGCCTGCCATCGGCATCGCGTGCTGGCGCAAACCGCGCCTCTTGCGCGGCACGAAGGGCAGCCGCATCAATTCGGTCAGAGCGACTGGTCGATTTGATGCGTGTCTCGATAAACCGGCCATCGGTGTCGACGACGCCCGCAAGCGAAACCTCGCCATGTTCGCCGTGTAGCTTTGCATCGTCCGGAACTACCGTGTCTGGTTCCACCGTGTACGTCGGCGCAGTCTTCATCGATGCGCGGTTTGCCTTTGCGCTTTTCACCACGGGCGAATCTTCGAGCGATGGGGCAGGCGTCGAACCCGCCTGCAATGCCGCTACGAGGAGCAGTGCGGAATGCATGGTGTTCCCTCGCTCAGTCGAACAGCGACGACACCGAACTCTCATCCGCAATCCGGCGGATGGCCTCGGCGAGCAGCGGCGCGATCGTCAAATGACGGATTTTCTTTGCTGCCGCGACGATGTCGTGGCTGCCGATCGAATCGGTGATCACCAATTCCTCAAGCACCGAGCCCTCGACGCGCGCGACGGCGCCGCCCGAGAGCACGCCGTGGGTGATGTACGCCGCGACGCCCGCCGCGCCGGCCTCCTTGAGCGCAGCAGCGGCGTTGCAGAGCGTGCCGCCCGAATCGACGATATCGTCGATCAGGATGCAGAAGCGCCCCTCGACCTCACCGATGATGTTCATCACTTCGGATTCGCCTGCGCGTTCCCGCCGCTTGTCGACGATCGCTAGCGGGGCATTGTCGAGTCGCTTGGCGAGCGCCCGCGCGCGCACCACGCCGCCGACATCGGGTGAGACGACCATCAGATTGCGCCCGCTGTAGCGCGTCTGGATGTCGGCCGCGATGACAGGGGCCGCGAACAGATTGTCGGTCGGGATGTCGAAGAAGCCCTGGATCTGCCCGGCGTGGAGATCGACCGAGAGCACGCGGTCCGCACCCGCCACGGTGATCAGGTTCGCGACGAGCTTGGCCGAGATCGGCGTGCGCGGCCCGGGTTTGCGGTCCTGCCGGGCATAGCCGAAATAGGGGATGACGGCGGTGATGCGTTTGGCCGAGGCGCGTTTCAGCGCGTCGATGCAGATCAGCAGTTCCATCAGATTGTCGTTCGCGGGATAGCCGGTCGATTGCAGCACGAACACATCCTCGCCGCGGACATTCTCCTGAATCTCGACGAAAATCTCCTCAT
>JAIXZV010000175.1 GCA_027489365.1 Sphingomonadales bacterium | reverse complement strand
GATCGCGACGGCGAGCAGCATCGCCACGGGCAGCAACGCAATGCTCTGCAATTGCGCATGACCCGCCTGCACCATCAGGCCGTTGGCGTTGGTGAAGAGGAACGCGACCAGCAGCCCCGCGCCACGTCCCCAGCGCAGCGACCGCGCGACCAGAAGATACGCCGCGACGAAGCCGATCGTCTTGAACGTCGCGAGGTTGAGCGTGTCGGCGAGGAACGGGTCGCCGAACAATCGCCAGAAGGCATAAACCAGCCCGTAGAGGAAATAGCCGTCGTTATACCCGAGCGTCGCGGGGTAGGGATAAAAGTAGTTGGTGACGTTCCAGCTCGACGCGCCCGACAGCACATTGCGCCAATGTTCGAGAATGCTGATCTCGATGATGCCGTCTGCGCGATCGCTGAAACCGAGATCAAAGCCGCTGGCGATCACCCTGCGGAAAAACAGCAGCAGCGCGGCGGCACAGGTCAGCGTGACGAGCGCAAGGCCACGCCAATTTGGTTTCGACGGTGCCCCCTGAACGGTCATGCCCAAACCCCTAGTGACGCCAACACCATCGCGCAAAAACTTGATCGCCCGGCCGACCAGCGTTGCGCCCGATCGATCGCTGCGGCAACACCGCGTCACGATGTCGGAAACAAGCGCCCCTGCCCTGCCGCGCCGCGTGTTCGTCCTTGGGGCGACCGGCACGATCGGTCAGGCGACGGTGCGGGCTTTGGTGGCACGCGGGCATCACGTGGTGTGTCTGGTGCGCCCAAAGGCCGGCGCGGGCGGCAAGCTGTCGGCGGGTGATGTCGCGGCAGCGCTGCCCGGCGCGGAGCTGCGCTTCGGCGATGTGACCGATCCGGCATCGCTCGCGCGGGACGGCTTTCGCGGTGAACGCTTCGATGTGCTGCTCTCCTGCCTCGCCTCGCGCACCGGAACACCCAAGGACGCCTGGGCAATCGACCACCGCGCGCATGTCGCGGCGCTGGCGGCGGCGCAAGCGGCGGGCGTGACGCAGATGGTGCTGCTCTCGGCGATCTGCGTGCAGAGGCCGTTACTCACCTTCCAAAAAGCCAAGCTGGCGTTCGAGGCGGAGTTGATCGACTCCGGCCTGACCTATTCGATCGTCCGCGCGACCGCCTTCTTCAAATCGCTCTCGGGCCAGATCGAGCGCGTGCGGCGTGGCAAGCCGTTCCTGCTGTTCGGCGACGGGACGCTCACCGCGTGCAAGCCGATCAGCGACGACGATCTCGGGCGCTATCTGGCCGCGTGTATCGATCTACCCGAACGCCATAACCGCATCCTCCCGATCGGCGGCCCCGGCCCCGCGATCACCCCGCGTGAGCAAGGCGAGCGCTTGTTCGCGCTGCTGGGCCGCGAGCCGCGCTTCACATCGGTGCCGGTGAAGCTGCTCGATACGATCATCGCGGTGCTGGGTACGCTCGGGCGCGTCGTCCCGGCGCTGGCGGACAAGGCCGAGCTTGCACGGATCGGCCGCTATTACGCGACCGAGTCGATGCTGGTGCTCGATCCCGCGACGGGGCGCTACGATGCCGCGGCGACGCCTTCGACAGGCACCGAGACGCTGTTCGATTTCTATGCCAAAGCGGTCCGCGGCGAGGCCTCGGTCGATCGCGGCGACCATGCGGTGTTTTGAATTATGACCGAACCCACTGCCTATGACGTCCTGATCGTCGGTGCCGGACACGGCGGCGCGCAAGCCGCGATCGGCTTACGCCAGCGCAAATTCGCCGGGAGCATCGCCTTGCTCGGTGACGAACCCGAGCTGCCCTACGAACGCCCGCCTTTGTCGAAGGAATATCTCGCCGGGGACAAGCCGTTCGAGCGCATCCTGATCCGCCCGGCGGCTTTCTGGGCCGAGCGCGACGTGACGCTGCTGCCGGGGCGGACGGTGGTGTTGGTCGATCCCGCCGCGCACCGCGTGACGACGGCGGACGGCGCGACGATCGGCTACAAGTCGCTGATCTGGGCGACTGGGGGCAGCCCCCGGCGACTGACCTGTGCGGGGCATGACCTGCGCGGCGTCCACGGCGTGCGCACCCGCGCCGATGTCGACCGGATGATCGGCGAACTGCCAGCCGTGACGCGCGCGATCGTCGTGGGCGGCGGTTACATCGGCCTTGAGGCGGCGGCCGTGCTGACCAAGCTCGGCAAGCATGTGACCGTGCTGGAGGCAGCACCGCGTGTGCTGGCGCGGGTTGCGGGCGAGCCGCTCTCGCACTTCTATGAAGCCGAACACCGCGCGCACGGCGTCGATCTGCGCACCAGCGTGACGGTCGAGTCGATCGTCGGCCAGGACGGCGCGGCGTGCGGCGTGCGGCTGGCGGACGGTACGGTGCTGCACGGCGAACTGGTTATCGTCGGGATCGGGATCATCCCGGCAGTCGCGCCGTTGCTCGAAGCGGGCGCTGCCGGCGGCAATGGCGTCGACACCGATGCTTTGTGCCGCACCAGCCTGCCCGACGTGTTCGCGATCGGCGATTGCGCGGCGCATCCCAATCCCTTCGCCGATGGCGCGACGATCCGGCTCGAATCGGTGCAAAACGCCAACGACCAGGCGACTACCGTGGCGAAATTCCTGACCGGCGAGGAAGTGCCGTATGAGGCGGTGCCGTGGTTCTGGTCGAACCAGTACGATCTGAAGCTGCAGACCGTCGGCCTGTCGATGGGGTACGATGCGCTGGTCGTACGGGGGGATACGGCTTCGCGCAGTTTTTCGGTGATCTATCTGAAGCACGGCCATGTGATCGCGCTCGATTGCGTCAATGCGACGCGCGATTATGTCCAGGGACGCGCGCTGGTGCTGGCGCGTGCGGTGGTGGATCCGGTGCTGCTCGGGGATGCGAGCGTGCCGCTTAAGGAGATGGTTGGGGCTTAGCGCGGGGTCTGAAGACCCCATTCCGTTCGGGCTGAGCCTGTCGAAGCCCTGCCCTTCCTTTCCAGCGTTGAAGGAAGTGCAGCCCTTCGACAAGCTCAGGGCGAACGGAGGCTGGCATTACGAGCGCGCTGAGGGGCATTTCCTAGCAGCCCATCCGCTCCGCCAGCTCCACCAGCGACCCGGCACTATATTCCCACTCCTGCGCCGCCCCGCGGTCCGGCGCCGGGCGGCCGCCATATTCCATCGGGCGATCAACGTACGCGGTCAGCAACCCACAAGCGCGGGCGGCGGCAAGATCGCTGTGGTGCGCGGCGACCAGGCACAGCTCTTGGGACGCGAGCCCCAAAATATCCGCCGTGCCGAGATAGGCTTGCGGCAACGGCTTGTAGACCCCGGTCGCCTCCGCGCCGAGGATCGCATCCCACGGCAGACCCCCGCGCCGCGCCATTTCCAGGATCAACGCGACATTGCCGTTGGACAAAGTGACGATCGGAAAGCGCGTCTTGAGCCGCGTCAGCCCGGCGACCGCATCGGGCCAGGGATCGAGCCTGCGCCACGCCATCGCCAGATCGGCGACCGCCGCATCGTCCGCGTGGACGTCATGCTGCGCCAACAAAGCACCTAGTGTCTCGCGATTGAGCAGATCGAGCCGCGTGTAGGCGCGGCGGCCCGAACGGCATTCCTCCATCGCGGGCTGATAGAGACCGCGCCAAGCATCCGCGAAAGCGGCGGGATCGATACCGCTCCGCCCGACGTTCGCAAAAAACGCAGCCGCCTCCCGCGCGATGCTGCTGCGCCAATCGACGACCGTACCGAAGACGTCGAAGGCGAGCGCCTTTATCAGCCGACGATCTCGCGCAAAGCGCCCATCACGCCACGCGTTTCCGCCTCGGTGCCGATCGTGATGCGCAGGCCGTTGCCCAGCCCCTGCCCCGGCAACCAGCGCACGATATAGCCGCGCTCCATCAGCGCCTTATAAGCCGTCTCGGCGCTAACCGCGCCTTCGAACAGCACCAGCACGAAGTTCGCCGCACTCGGCACCGCGCGCAAGCCGACATTGCCGAGCTTCGCGATCTCATCATTGAACCACGCGCGCCATACGCGATTATGCTCGCGGGAAGCGGCGATGAAATCGGCGTCATTGAGCGCCGCGACGGCCGCTTCCTGCCCCGCCGTGGTGCAGCAGAACGGCGCGCGGATGCGGTGCATCGCCCCGATTGCCTCGGCCGAGCCATAGCCCCAGCCGATCCGCTCGGCGGCAAGGCCGTGGATCTTGGAAAAGGTCCGCGTGACGATCACGTTCGGCTGCGACCGCGCGAGTTCGAGGCCGCCGTCATTTTCCTCAGGCGAGAGATATTCGGCATAGGCCTGATCGAGCACCAGCATCACATGCTGCGGCAATCCGGCGTGGAGCCGGGCGATCTCGCTAGCCGGGGCATAGGTGCCGGTCGGGTTGTTGGGGTTGGCGACGAAGACAAGGCGGGTGCGATCGGTCACCGCGGCGAGGATCGCATCGACATCAGTCGCATAATCGCGGTCGTCGGCGATCACCAGCGTCGCGCCGACGCGGCGAGTCGCGATTTCATAGACCGCAAAGCCATAGCGGACCTGGATCACTTCATCGCCCGGCCCGGCATAGGCCCCGGCGACCAGGTGGAGAATCTCGTCCGATCCGGTGCCGTAAATCACGCGCGCTGGATCGAGATCGTGATGCGCCGCGATCGCCTCGCGCAACAACGCCGCGCCCGCATCGGGATAGCGCGCGAGATCGGCGGCGTGCGCGGCGAACGCCGCTTGCGCCTGCGCGCTGGTGCCGAGCGGGTTTTCGTTCGACGAGAGTTTGACGACGGGCGCGCCGCTGTCGCTGCTCGACCGCCCCGGTACGTACGGGGCGATGTCCATGATCCACGATTTGGGTTGGGGTGCGTTCATGGGGGAGCGCTTAGCGGGGAAAGGCGCCGCCTTCAATTCCTCCCCGGCACGGAGTTTTGGGTCGGATCGTCCCCCGGACGATCCTTGACCATGCGGGGCATGGTCAACCCAAAACTGGGGACCTTGAGCATTCAGCGAACGGTGGAGGGGGCGTGCCGCAAGCGTTACGCTCGTGGAGGTCCCCCTCCACCACTCGGCTGAAGAAGCCGAGTGGTCCCCCTCCCCGTCCCGGGGAGGATTTAGGAACGCGGCCGCTTGTGCCCACCGCCGCCTGCCCCCGCCGGACGCAGCGTCGGTCGCTGGTGCCGCACCGGCGCTGGCCCATTGGCACGACGTCCGGCGCCAGGCCGCTCGGCATCTGCCGGGCCACCCTGGACTTGCTCGAACTGCACGGCACCTTCGGCTTCCTCGCCGACGGTGCGCTTCACCGCCGCCATGAACTTGCCCGCGATGCCGCGCGGCACTTGGAACATCGTTTCGTTCGCGGCGATGCGGATCGCGCCGACTTCGTTCTTGGTGATGTGCCCGCGACGGCAGATCAGCGGCAGAATCCAGCGCGGATCGGCATTC
>JAIXZV010000315.1 GCA_027489365.1 Sphingomonadales bacterium | reverse complement strand
AGCATTGCGTAGCTCGCCGTCACGCCGCCAGTGGTCGGGTCGGTCAGCACGACGATGTACGGCAGCCCCGCATCGTGCAGCATCGCGATCGCCACGGTCGAGCGCGGCATTTGCATCAGGCTCAGGATACCTTCCTGCATCCGCGCGCCGCCGGCGGCTGTGAAGATGATGTACGGGCAATTCTCGCGGATCGCGGTTTCGACACCGCGCACGAATGCCTCGCCGACCGCGAGGCCCATCGACCCGCCCATGAAGGCGAAGTCCTGCACGCCGACGACGGCCTTGCGCCCCTCGATCTTGCCGATCGCGGTGATCAGCGCATCGCCCTCGGAGGTCGCGAGACGCGCGGCCGTTATGCGATCGACATAGCGCTTGGTATCGCGGAATTTGAGCGGGTCATCGGGCACCTTGGGCAGCGGCACGATGCTGTAGGAGGCGGGATCGAACACCTGTTCGAAGCGCTCGAGCGGGCCGATCCGTTCGTGATGGTCGCAATGCGGGCAGACGTGGAGATTGTCCTCCAGCTCCTTGCAGAACACCATTTGCCCGCAGCCCTTGCACTTGTGCCAGAGGTTGTCGGGCGTCTCCTTCTTGGCGGGGACGACATATGCGAGTGCGTTGCGGACGCTGGTGAGCCAGGTCATGCGGCTTCCTTGGTTGCGGCGTGGATCGCCGTCGCGAGGGAATGGATATAGGCGCGAACATAGGCGGGTGCAGCGGCACCGTGTTGCGCGACCAGCTCGACGATCGCCGAGCCGACGACGACGCCATCGGCGACGCGCGCGATGGCCGCGGCCTGTTCGGGCGTGCGCACGCCGAAGCCGACTGCGACGGGCAGGTCAGTGTGGGCCTTCAGTCGGGCGACGGCTTCGTCGATCGAGGTCTGTTGCGCCTGTTGCAGGCCGGTGATGCCCGCGACCGAGACGTAATAGAGGAACCCGCTCGCGCCATCGAGCACGGTCGGCAGGCGCGCGGCGTCGGTGGTCGGGGTGGCGAGGCGGATCGGGTCGATCCCGGCGGCGCGGAGCGCGGGCCCAAGTTCCTGGTCCTCCTCGGGCGGGATGTCGACGCAGATCACGCCATCGACGCCCGCATCGCTCGCGGCGGCGGCGAACCATTCGGGGCCGCGGATCGTCATCGGGTTGGCATAGCCCATCAGCACCAGCGGCACGCTCGGGTGGCGGTGGCGGAAGGCCTTGGCGAGCGCGAGGATGTCGGCGGTCTTGGTTCCGCTAAGCAGACTGCGGATGTTCGCGGCCTGGATCGCGGGGCCATCGGCCATCGGATCGGTGAAGGGCATCCCGAGCTCGATCACGTCCGCGCCACCCTCGACGAGCGCGTCGAGGATGTCGGCGGTCGGGCCGTCACCCGCGGTGACGAAGGTGACGAGCGCGGCACGCCTCTTCGCCTTTGCGGCTGAGAAAGATCTATTCAGCCGGTTCACGAAGTATCACCATTCTCGTTTTGAACAATAATCCGGCTACAAAATAACCGATCCCGAAGCACGACGCTTGGAAGAACGCGCGCCCGTACTCGATCGTGTTGCTTGTGATGGCATACAATGCAACATTCACAATACATACGATCCCGAACACATGAAGCCCGCTGCTTAAGCACTCCAAAAGCGTGGGTCGACGCCATGCGATTTTCGGCTGCTCGATGGTGCCGCCGCCACGAAACATCATATCGCCACCCCCAACGCCTCGGCGACGGTGAAGATATCCTTGTCTCCGCGTCCGCACAGATTGGCGAGGATGATCTGATCGTGGTCCATCTCGCGCGCGCGGGTCGCGACGGCGGCGATGGCGTGGGCGGGTTCGAGCGCTGGGATGATGCCTTCGGTGCGGCACAGCAATTGGAAGGCGTCGAGCGCTTCGGTGTCGGTGATCGACGTATATTCGACGCGGCCGATCGAGTGCAGCCACGAATGCTCCGGCCCGATGCCGGGATAATCGAGGCCGGCGGAGATCGAATGCGCCTCGGTGATCTGGCCGTCTTCGTCTTGCAGCAGATACGTCTTGTTGCCGTGGAGGATGCCGGGGGAGCCGCCCGCGAGGCTGGCGGCATGTTCCTTGTCGAGCCCGCGCCCGGCCGCCTCGACGCCGAGCATCATCACGTCGCCATCATCGAGGAACGGGTGGAACAGCCCGATCGCGTTCGACCCGCCACCGATCGCGGCGACGAGCAGATCGGGCAGGCGGTTGATGCGCGACAGCATCTGCGCGCGCGCTTCGATGCCGATCACGCTTTGGAAATCGCGGACCATTTCGGGGTAGGGATGCGGGCCGGCGGCGGTGCCGATGATGTAGAAGGTGTCATGCACATTGGCGACCCAGTCGCGCATCCCCTCGTTCATCGCATCCTTGAGCGAGTGCGAGCCGCTGGGGACGGGGCGGACTTCTGCGCCGAGCAGCTTCATGCGGAAAACGTTGGGCGCTTGCCGCTCGATATCCTTGGCGCCCATGTAGATGACGCACGGCAGGCCGAAGCGCGCGCAGACGGTCGCGGTGGCGACGCCGTGCTGGCCCGCGCCGGTCTCGGCGATGATCCGCGTCTTGCCCATCCGCATCGCAAGCAGGATCTGGCCGATGCAATTGTTGATCTTGTGCGCGCCGGTGTGATTGAGTTCGTCGCGCTTGAACCAGATTTGCGCGCCTTTTCCTTCCGGCGCTGACTCACGCAGGGCTTCGGTCAGGCGCTCGGCGTAATAGAGCGGGCTGGGGCGGCCGACATAATGTTCGAGTAGATCGTCGAACTGCGCGGCGAAGGCGGGATCAGCCTTGGCGTCGCGGTAGGCGGCGTCGAGTTCGAGCACGAGCGGCATCAGCGTCTCGGCGACATAGCGGCCACCGAATTCGCCGAAATGGCCGCGAGAGTCAGGTTGTTGACGCAGGCTGTTCGCCAGCTGGGGGGGCTGCGTGCGGAAGGAGTTGGGGGCGTTCATGCTGGAGGCTTTAGCATTTGGTGCGGGTGTGTCGAGCGGGGGCGGATGATCGTGCGAAGGCGTGAAGGAGGAAAGAAGAAGGTTTTGTTCGCGCGGAGGCGCGGAGGCGCGGAGAGGGTGCGTATGCGGCAAGGCTGCGCGTAAGCGCATACCGAGTCTTCCGCAGCCCGGTTTTGGGAGGGCCGCTATGCGGCGAGCGCAACACCTCTGCGTCTCCGCGCCTCCGCGCGAACCATTCTATTCTTCTTCGCGCCTTCGCGTGGATCAGAGGTCGCGTACCGCCGCGAGAAACGCGCGAATCTTCGTTACGTCCTTGATCCCCGGTGCGCTTTCCACGCCGGAGGACACGTCGACCAGCGTCGCGCCCGTGATCCGCACCGCTTCAGCGACATTCAGCGGATCGAGCCCGCCCGACAGCGCCCAGGGGAGCGGATGGCGGAAGCCTTCCAGCAAGCGCCAGTCGAAGCGTACGCCCATCCCGCCGGGGAGCGCTGCGCCGGGCGGGGTCTTGGCGTCGTACAGGATTTTGTCGGCGACGCCGGCATAGGTCAGCGCCGCATCGAGATCGCCGCGCGTCCGCACCGCAACCGCGACCCAGACCGCTAGGCCCGTGCGCGCCTTGATCGCGGCCGCGCGATCGGGCGCGGTGTCATGTAGCTGGAGGATATCAAGATGCCCGGCGGCGACGGCTTGTTCGATCATCGCATCGTCGGGGTTCACGAACACGCCGACACGCTGGACATGGGCGGGTACGCGCGCGGCGAGCTGTGCCGCCCGCTCGCGCGACAGGTTGCGCGGGGAGGGGGGGAAGAACACCAGCCCGACATGGCTCGCCCCGCCGCCGATCGCGGCGTCGAGCGTTTCGGGTGTGGAGAGGCCACAGATTTTGGCGGTGACGGGCATGGGGCTTCCTTGCGCTTTGGGTGCGCGAACGCAAGGTGCGCGGTTTTCTATCTTGCGCTTCCCCGGCGGAGGCCGGGACCCAGTTGCGGGACGATCATTACAAGGTGGTCGCCCGGTTACTTCGACCGTACCGACTGGGCCCCGGCCTTCGCCGGGGAAGGTAAAACGGGTTAGAGCGTCGCCTCGATTTCTCGCGCGGCGATGTCCGGATCGGCTGCTTGCGTGATCGGGCGGCCGATCACCAGGATCGAGGCCCCGGCATCGAGCGCGGCACGCGGCGTGACGACGCGCTTCTGGTCGCCGACCACGCCGCCCGCCGGGCGGACGCCGGGCACGACGAAGAACCCCTTGGGCCAGAGCTTGTGCGCGGCGGCGACTTCCTCGCCCGAGCAGACGACGCCATCGACGCCGGCTTCCTTGGCGAGTTCGGTGAGGCGGAGCACTTGATCGTGCGCCGAATGCGCGCAGCCGATCGATTTCAGATCATTGCCGTCGAGGCTGGTCAATACGGTGACGCCCACCACCTTGGTGTGATCGCTTGCTGCGGCCTTGGCATCCTCCATCATTGCGCGGCCACCCGCAGCGTGGACGGTGATGATCGCGGGGTCGAGCCCGCGCAATGCCATGATCGCTTTGGCGACGGTGTTGGGGATGTCGTGCAGTTTGAGGTCGAGGAAGACGTTAAAGCCCTCGTCGGCGACGGCGCGCAAGTAGTCGGGGCCGTAGGCGGTGAACATTTGCAGGCCGATTTTCACCCAGCGGAGCTCGCCGCGGAGCTGGCGGAGCAGGGGGGCGGCTTCTTCGCGGGTGGGGACGTCGAGGGCGAGAATGAGGTCGCAGGACATGGGGCGCAGTGTCGGCTGGCGGGGCGGAGAGGGAAGAAAAAAGGCGGGGCGGTGCGAAATGGGTTTTCGCGGGGGCGGGGAGTGTTTGGGTTGGGGGCGTGCACACGGTAACGTTTTTCAGTCCGGCCAAGCTTAATCTCTCGCTCGCGATCACGGGGCGGCGCGCGGATGGGTTTCACGAGTTGATCTCGGTGACGAGTCAGGTGGCTTTCGGCGATACGCTGCGGGCCACGCGAGGGGAAGATGGT
>JAIXZV010000337.1 GCA_027489365.1 Sphingomonadales bacterium | reverse complement strand
TTTATGCCGAGCGGCATACTATGCCGCGTGGCCGTGGAAGGGCCGAGGTATCTGCGGGTTTTGGGGTAATCGGATCGGCATAGTTTCCTGCTCCCACGCACAGCACGTGCGCGGAGGAGCGATCATGATCACCGACGTTTATGTGAGCAGAAGCCGGGTAATGCGGAGCCTGCGGGCAGGTCCGCTCGGCGAACACATCCATCTCTACGTCGCCCAGCTTCAGCAAGGCGGCTACAGCCTTGAGACAGGCCATCGACGGCTGAGCATCGTACGGGATTTTGGTTTTTGGCTTGGCGCCACAGGCGCGGGTCTCGCTGATATCGACGAAGCGACCGTCACGCAGTATCTCGCCGAGCGGTCGCGGCACCGCCCGCCATTCGGAGGGGACGCCCGTGCACTCGCTCGGCTGCTCTCGATCCTGCGCGAAGCGAACGCCATCGCGCATCGCGCGGTGCAGCCGCGTGATCCGCACGAGGATCTTTGTGAGGCCTATAGCAGCTACATGACGCGCCAGCGGGGCCTCGCACCGTCGTCGATCGCGAGCCACCTGTGGTTCCTTCGGCCCTTCCTGCAAGAACTGGGTATCACCGCCAACGCCGACCTTTGTCGCCTGTCCGGGCGCGAGGTGTCGCTCTATGTCGAGCGGCATGCCGCGGATGGCGGAGCGACGACCGCCCGGATCATGTGTTCGCGCTTGCGGGTATTCCTGCGGTATCTGCACGCCGAAGGCTTCATCACCGCCGATCTGACAGCTGCGATCCCCTCTATCCGGCGGCCTGGCGAAGCGCGATTGCCGAGCTTCCTGCCGATCGAGAGCGTTCAGCGCATCCTCGACGGTTGCGACCGGAGCACCGCGGCGGGGCGAAGAGACTATGCGATCCTGATGCTGCTCGCCCGGCTGGGTTTGCGCGCGTGTGAAGTGGCGAAGCTCAGCCTCGACGATATCGATTGGCGCGCCGGTCAGTTCACCGTTCGGGGCAAGGGACGGAAGATCGCCACCATGCCGCTGCCGCACGATGTCGGCGCGGCGATTGCCGCCTATCTGAAGCATGGTCGCCCCCGTTCTGACAGCCGGCGGCTGTTCCTGCTCGCCGTTGCGCCATATTCCGGGTTCAAGGGGGCGCCCGGCATACAGACCGTCGCACGCTCGGCGATCAAGCGCGCCGGCATCGCCGGTCCCGGTCGGCGCGGCTCGCACATCTTCCGGCACAGCCTCGCGACGGGCCTGTTGCGATCGGGCGCCACCCTGACCGAGATCGGCCAGCTCCTGCGCCACGAACAGCAGGACACGACCCGGATCTACGCCAAGGTCGATCTCGACAGCCTGCGCCCCCTCGGCCAGCCGTGGCTGGGAGGGGAACAATGAGCGCGCTACGTCAGGCGCTGACCCGCTATGTCCGCATGCGGCGCGGGTTCGGCTATAGCTACCTGGACGAAGAGCGCTGTCTCCGGGATTTCGTCGCGTTCATGGAAGCGTCGCAGGCGACGATCATCACGCGCGCGCTGGCGATGGCCTGGACCACCCAGGGCCAGCGCACCTCCTGGCCGAACCGGCTGTCGGCGGTGCGCGGATTCGCCCGGCATCTCTCGAACGTGGAACCGGAGACCGAGATACCCCCGGCCGGGATCTTTCCATCCCCGAAGCGGCGACGTCCCTATATCTACACCGAGGCAGAGGTTGGGCGCCTGCTGGACGCGACGCTCAGCTGGGGTCTGGCCAAAGGCATCAACCGCCGAACCTATCATTGCTTGTTCGGGCTGCTCGCCGCCACGGGCATGCGCTTGGGCGAAGCGATCGGTCTCGAACGCGCCGATGTCGATCTCGATGCCGGATTGTTGACGCTGCGCGTGACCAAAGGCGGCAAGGATCGCCTGGTCCCACTGCATCCGACTACCGCCCGAGCACTCACCGATTACGCCGCGCGACGCGACGATTGCGGCACATGCCGCAAGAGCCCCTGGTTTTTCGTCCTGCGTGGAGGTCAGCGGCTGCGGCTTCAGTACCCGGAACGCATATTCATCGGGGTGATGCGGCGGATCGGGCTGCGCGATACCGAGCCGCGCAGCCTTGGTCCACGCATCCACGACCTTCGTCACACCTTCGCGGTCAACACCCTCCTGCGCTGGTACCGTGCCGGTGAAGATGTCGAGCGCCTGTTGCCGACGCTCACCACCTATCTCGGCCACAGCAAGGTTCGCGACACATACTGGTATCTCTCGGCCTGCCCCGAGCTCATGGGCGAGGCCGCGAGCCGGCTCGAAGGCCGCTGGGAGACGGCGTCGTGAGCGCCGCGTCGATCCTGCCAGGTCTTATCGAGCGGTTCTTCACCCAGCGTCTCATGCAACAGCGCAACGCCAGCCCGCACACCATCGCATCCTACCGCGATACATTCCGGCTGCTGTTCGCCTTCGCGCAGGCAAGGTTGGGCAAGCCACCCTCCAGGCTCGACCTGGCCGACCTCGATGCCCCGTTCATCGGCTCCTTCCTCGACGATCTGGAAGCGAGCCGGTCGATCGGGATCAAGACCCGTAACCTGCGCCTGACCGCCATTCGGGCATTCCTGCGCTTCGTCGCGCTTGGGGAGCCTGCCTATGCCGGGCAGATTCAGCGTGTGCTCGCGATTCCCGGCAAGCTCCACGACAAGCGCGAGGTCCATTTCCTCACCCGCGACGAGATCAACGCGATCCTCGCGGCACCCGATCGCAGCAGCTGGATTGGTCGCCGTGACCATATGCTGCTCCACCTCGCCGCGCAGACTGGCCTGCGGCTATCGGAGATCGTCCAACTCGAACGCACCGCCGTCGTTCTGGGCACCGGCGCACATGTTCGATGTCTCGGCAAGGGCCGCAAGGAGCGCTGCACGCCGCTCACCACGCAGACGCGCCATGCGCTCCAGGCCTGGCTGAAGGAGGCAGGGAGGCTCGGTTCGATGAAGCTGTTCCCCAACCTCCATGGCGGCGATCTGAGCGCCGATGCCGTGCAGCGCCTGCTGAAGCGGCATGTCGCGACCGCGACGCAGGCTTGTCCGTCACTTCGCCGCAAGCGGGTCACGCCACATGTCCTCCGGCACACCGCCGCAATGGAACTCCTCCAGGCGGGGGTCGATATTTCGGTGATCGCACTGTGGCTCGGGCATGAGTCCATCAAGACGACGCAGGTCTATTTGCACGCCCACCTCGCCTTGAAGGAAGCGGCGCTGGCCAAGGTCAAGCCGTTCAACGGACAGAAGGGCGGGCGATACCAGCCGGGGGACCGACTGCTCGCCTTCCTCGATGGTTTATGAGGCGATGCCGACCTTCGCCCGCAACACATCGAGCCACTCGCGCGACACTGTCTCGACCCGGTCGCGAAGGTCCTGCACCGCATTCGTGATGGCGACGAGATCGTCTGCGCCGATCTCATAGTTCGTCGAGTAACGCGCCTCGACGTACGCGCGCTTCGCGAGTTCAAAGCGGCGCCGGTCGAGCTTGGTCGCGCGCGGCCAGGCCGCGACCAGGCGCGGCTCCTTGTCTTCGGCCAGGGACCTCAGGAACTTGAGGTTATGCGAGCGTGGCACATAGTGCGTGCGCACGAGAAGGAAGCAGGTATAGGCTCGCTCCGCCGCCTGATGCAGCGTGAACGCGGCATCCTTGTCGTGCCCCTTGCTGACGCAAAATGCCGCGATCTCTAGCGCCGCATCGACCTTGCTCATCCAGTCGGTGAGATAGGCATCGGCCATCTCATAGGCGTCCGCCGCAGTCAGCGGCTTGGGCGTCGCCAGCGCGACACCTGGCAACTCGTAGAGCGCGATCCCATCCCGCGCGATGTCGACCCAAAAATATTCGCCGCGCGTGAGACCGTCGTTCACCTCGTCGAGGGTGTGGACGATGATGTTCACCGGTCGGCCGATCGCGGGGTCGCGCTGGATCTTGTCCTCCGCCACGTACCAGTACTCGGCGATGTCGGTGAGATTCTTGTGGCTCACGATGACGAGGATATCGAAGTCGGACTGATACCCGTTCGCCGCCTCATCGACCCAGTCGCTGCGACCGTAACTGCCGAACAGGATGACCTTCTGGATTGTGCCGTTCTTTTTCCACGGCTGCGTCGCGCCGGCGATCGCAACGGCAAATTCGTCCATCAGCGTCTGACGCACGAGCGCCAGCTCTTCTTGTTGGATCGATGGCAGATGATCGACGTCTTTGCGCATCACCGGATTTTCGCGGTCTCCGACGCAAGTAGCAAGCCTCCGATGCACGCCGTGACGCATTCGCCGTCCGCAATCGCCACGAACGCCACTGGAAACTATGCCGCGCCGTCAGCCACCAAGGCGTTGGGTAAGCCCGAAAAGCTGATCGCACTCGGCATAGTCCACCGCGCGGCATAAACGCCG
>JAIXZV010000052.1 GCA_027489365.1 Sphingomonadales bacterium | reverse complement strand
TGCAGTCGGAGATCGATGCCCCCAAGCCCGATCCGATCCTGGGCGCGATCATCCGCACGCAGTGGCTCGACACTCCCGCGGTGGCGGCGATGCTCGGCATGACCGTGGGCACGCTCCAGACCTATCGCTGGCAGGGCACCGGCCCCGCCTTCCGGAAAATTGGACGTCGGGTCGTCTATTCGGCAGACGCGGTCGCCGCCTGGGCCAAGGTTCAGGATCGACAGACACGCGCGCGCGCCGCCTGAGCGCAACATTGGGGCGATGTTCGATCGGCTTTGGCGATAATGTGGCCAGCATCCCTCGCGCAAAGATGGTAAGCGCCATCCGAGGGGAAGCCGGCCGATGTCAGAGCGCGAACTTGGCGATTCGATTAGCCGAGCCGGACGAGGACGGTTCGAGGGCGATTCCTGGGAGGTTGATTTCGGGCGCGGGTTCGAAGGCCTGTCAGATCACGAGCGTGTCCATCGACAGATGAACGAGCTAACGTCGTTTGGAGCCGTGCTCGACGCCCTTTCGCGGCTCGCCCGGGTCGAAGAAGGCGATGGGCGCTTCGGGAGGTGGGCCGGGCCCGAACCACACACGAAGTTTTCGCTACGTATTCGAGCAGCTACAATCACCACAGAGCGAAAGCCGAAGCCGACCTTGCCGACAATCTCGAATATCTCGACTATTTCCGGATCGGCGATCAGATCGTCAGGAAGGCGCCGACATTCCTGTTCGGAAATCTTGTCCTCTTCGCGCTAGCGAGGATCGCCATGAATGGCCCTCTTCCGGCTTGCGTTGAGGCCGGAGATTTCGCGGCGCTCGCACTCAATCAGTTCCGTGCAAAACACGATCCCGACCATCGCTTCCATGCTGCGCGCTCTTGGCTCACCGAAGGCATCTACGCGGATGTTTTCGCTGAGGCAAAGAGCTATTTCGGCTCTCACAGGGACTGGGACCTTTTCATCGAGCGGGTCGAAGGCGAGCTTCGACCGGAGGGCTTGATCGATTTCAAGAACGTCGGCGACCGGATCGCGATCATCAGTGGCGGGATCAATCCTTGCTTCGAGACTGATGTCGGCAACTTCGTCCTCGACCAGCTGGCCTTTCGCCTGCGTAGAATCGGAATCGATATCTACTCGCTTGCGCAGCGTGGGGAGATCGAGGCGCGGATCCGTGCGGGGTCGGGGGGCGCTCGCAGCGTTTCTACGCCGATCCGGGGAATTTCGAGGATCTCAACCGACGCCGGGATATGGCCCGTGAGCGTTTACGGCAAGCAGCCGCTACCGACCCGCGTGCGCACGCCGTTGCAGATCGGCGGGGAGAATTGGGTGCTATTCCGCCGCGTTGCCCGCGATGAGGGACATTGCCCCGCCTGTCTGCGAAGTGGTCGTGACTTTCTCGACAATCACGAGATCACCGAGATCGGTGACGGCATTTCGATCGATCCCGACCGCCCGTTCTGCTTTCTTCGAAAGAAGCGGTATCTCGATGACGGTTCGATCGGCCTGGATGTTGTCGTCGTCGGCGAACCGTATCAGTTGCTCACGATCGGCATGCACGTCGAGGGACTGCGCGCGGCGATTGTACGCGCTCCAGTGCATAGGCGACCGCCGCTTGGGTGGCAGCCTCGGCCACCTGCACGCCTTGCAAGCCGAGATTGAGCCGCGCATTGTTCATCATCTCGAACATCGCGCGGATGCCGCCATACTCGCTGCTGATCAATTCGCCGATGCATTCGTCGTTATCGCCGAAACTCAGCACGCACGTCGGCGAAGCGTGGAGGCCCCATCTTGTGTTCGCTCGAGACGACGCGGACATCGTTGAAATCACCGGGGGTGCGATCGTCCTTCAGCCGATATTTCGGCACGATGCTGATTTCCGCTGAGAGTTGACCCGGGGCTTGCCGTGGATCTTGGCGCAATACGGCTCAAATCGCGCGATCTGCTCGTCCGTCAGCTAATACAAGTCGCTAATCGCCAGTCTCCCCGCAGAGCCCCAATCAGATTGCGCCCTTCACATCAATGGGTCCTGACCCTAGGCTCACACCGAGGTTTGGTGAAAGTAACCGGTTGAAAGAAGGGGCGTGGCAGCTTGGAGCGCACCTCAACTATATCGGTCACCACGGTGACCTTCCAGTCGAGACGAGAGACGGCGAACAGATCACAATGAAGGTCGAGACAGAACGGATCGCGGATGAATGGTCCGACGTAGTCTATTGGCGACCAACGGCCCCGGTCGGATCTTTGCCGAAACCGATTGCGACTGTCGCGGCCGCAAGCAGAGTAAGTGCCGCAAGGGCAAAGGGCGCTGAGGGTCCAATCATACGGTATCCCAACCCCATCACGACAGGTCCGATGACCCTGCCGATCGCCGCGACGCCGTTCGATGCGCCCATCGCCTCCCCCTGTCGGTCCGGCGCGACAATCTTCGAAAGACAGGTAGAAAGCGCGGTCTGGGCCACTGGTATCGCCGTGCACAGCAGCATCACGGCGATGATGCCAAGCGGCACGAGGCCGCTTCCAAAAATCAGCGCCACGCAGGAGGCGATTGCGAAGGACAGCGCGATCGCTAGCAAGCCCTCGTTACCGTAGCGCCGCGACGCCGCCGGCACGACCGTGATCTGCACCGCGATGATGAGCGCGGCGCAACCGAGCATCACTGCGCTTACCTCTGTCTGCGACCAGCCATACAGGTCGTGCGCGAAGAAGCCGACCATTGCGACGATCCCCGCTTGGCAAGCCGCAATCGCCGTAGTGATCATGAGGACGACGCGAAAATGAACGTCCCACTTCTCGCGGCACGACTGCGAGGGCGGCTCTTTCGACTCGCGCGGCGGCCGATCGAAGCATCCGAGCACTATCGCAGCGATCGCGGATCCGGCGGCAGCGACCAGTGCGGGCAGGTGCATCACCGTAGCACCCGGGGATAGCGCCAGCAGCGCCACCGCGGGACCCAGCGTGAAGCCTAGCGCCCAGGCGGACGTGAAGAACCCCATTCCCGCCGCGCGATCGTCTTCGTCGGTACTTCTCGCAACGCCGGCCTGGACCACCGCCAGATTGCCGGCCATCGCCCCGCTCAGCGCGCGTGCGACGAATAGCAGCGCCAGCGTCGTCGCCGAAGCGAGCAGCAGATAGGCAAAGGTCGCAACGATGAGCGTCGAGACCAGTACCGGCCTGCTCCCATATCGATCCGATAAACGGCCCAGCAACGGCGCGGAAACGGCGCAGCAGAGCGCGTGCACGCCCACCAGCGCGCCACCCCAGATGGAAGAGCCCCCTGCAGCCAGGACAAGGAATGGAAGTATCGGCAGGACCAGCGAATAGCTGAACGAATCGAGCAGTACCACCGCCATCAGACTGCGGAAGCCCGGCGCGCCTAGCAAACGGCGTCGTTGATTCATACCTGCAGCTTCTTGATCTGTGACATTCGCTTGACACTTCGCCGCGTAATTGCCCGTGGATTGTCATCGAAATAGCTGAAATAGTCCAGTCTTGCTTCGGCAAGTGTGAAAGCTGGGTTGCGCATGTTGCGCGATCGTGATCTAACTTTACTTTCTGCGGCGAATTCGCAAGAGGGACCGGACGTGTCGCGAGCTTGGCATCAATTGTCGGTATCGGCTCGATCCGCCGGGGGCATGCTGTGAAGCGGCAGTGTTACGTGGGCTTGGCACGTCATGCGCCATGACGCCTTGCTGCTTACCGGCGCGACCGGCGCGATAGGATCCTATGTCGCCGCGCACTCCCGTTACGTTGGGGCGTTGCCGACGTATTGCCTAGTTCGTCGTCCAGAGGCGGTCGAAAAGCTTGGCCGGATGGTCGGCTCGGCGGCAGCCCGGCTGATACCCGTCGTGGCGGATATCACCTCTGTCGGCGATATGGAGACTGCGGCGAGAAGGATCGGTGTGCATCAGCGCGTCGCGTCGATCCACTGCGCGGGAGATGTCTCTTGGACCAAGTCCGATCGGTTGCTCAACCCCGTTAATTATGAAGGAACGCGGCACGTCGCGTCTTTGCTTACGGCGATCAGCCGTGATCGCCCGGCGATGGTGTTCTTGTCGACGGCCTTCGCTGAGGAGGGCCGGCCCGCGCGCAATGCCTATGAACGAACCAAGCTCGCCGCTGAGCGGGCGCTGCGCGATGATTTTCGCGATCGTCTGGAGCTGACGGTACTGCGCTGCAGTCTTGTGGTTGGAGCGTCGACCGACGGATCTATTGCGCGGTTCAACGGCCTTTATCCTCTCGTGCGCATCATCGCGCTCGCCGAAGTCCCCTGCGTGATCGCCGATAGCAACTATCAGATCGACACGGTCGATCTCGATTTTGTGTGCCGCCAGATCGACTCTGCACTCGAACGGCCCGCCTGCGATGCCGGGCCGCAGCTTTTGATCGCGGCCGCCGGGAGCCAAGCGATCAACGTGCGCGACCTCGTGGCGATGGTTATCCGCCGCACCGACGCCTTTCGGGCGTCGATAGACCTTACCTCGCTCCCCGAAATCTCGGTCATCTCCGGGCGTCAGTATCGATTCCTGATGAAGGCGTCCAAATCTTGGGGGATGGAGGAGCGCTTCAGCCGTGTCGAGCAGATCAGCAGTCTCATGGAAGGCTATATCGTGCACGGCGAAAGCGGCAACGCGATCGTGCCGGTGACCTTGGGAAACTCCCCCCCCCCTGTTCCATCCGAATATCTTCCGAAGGTCATCGACTTTTGGCTATCTGTGAACCTTGCCCGAATCAGGGAGGACCGTCAGGCCGACTGGAGCCTGCCGGTGCAGCACACCAATGCGTCCTGACTCCGCTTCGCGCCTCGCGGTCGTGGTTCGCGGTTTGATCCAGGTGCTCACGATTCACGAGGCATGGGAGGCCGAACGATGACCACGCTGAACCTTATTCGCGAGGCGCTTCAGGCCGAATGCGGCGTCGATCCGTCCCAGGTCCACGAAACGACAAACCTGCTCCACGATCTGGAACTCGACAGCCTCGATATGCTCAACGCCGCATTCCGAATCGAGAAGATAACCGGCACACGGTTGCCGGTCGATACTTGGATCCGCCAGGAATATGGCGACGGACCGCCGACAGTATCCTTTTTCGCGGTTTCGTCGCTGTGCAGCTTCATCGACTCGCAGCGCGGAGACGATTCGTCTTGAAGTCGGCGCGTCAACCGGACCAGCGCCGCGCCAGAAGCGCGCAATTGAGACCTCCGAACGCAAGTGACATCGACATCGCGAGATCGGTATCGAACGGCTCGAGCTGCAGCGCGAGCGGTAGGTCGCGGCTGTCAGCATCGTGCGCGGTAAATCCGCGCAAGGGCGGTGCCACCCGGTGCTCGAGCGCGAGGATCGCGAGGATCATCTCGATCGCTCCGGTTGCCCCCAGCATATGGCCGTGTGCTGATTTAGTAGCGATTACCTTGCTGCCGCCGAGGTTCGCACCGTATGTGAGGCGAAGCGCCGCCGCCTCCGCCCTGTCGTTCAAGAGCGTTCCCGTTCCGTGACTGCTGATGAGCAGCGGCGCGTCGAGCGGCACTCCGGCATCGTCATGCGCGCGTCGCATCGCGCGTGCGGCCGAATTGACGTCGGGCTGCGTGAGGTGTCCGGCATCAGAGCTGAATCCGGCACCCAGAATCTCGCAGCGGATCGTGGCGCCCCGCGCCGAGGCATGGTCGCGCGCCTCGAGGATCAGTGTCGCCGCGCCCTCCCCGATCACCGTCCCGTCGCGATCGGCGGAAAAGGGCCGGCAGGCCTCGGCGCTGATCGCCTGTAGCGCCCGCCAGCTCTGTAGTAGGCCGTAAGTGAGGCTCGCGTCACTTCCACCGACGAGGACCAGATCCGCCCGCCCGGACCGGATGAGGTGCATGCCCTCGCTGATCGCGTGTGCAGAGGAGGCGCAGGCGCTTGAAAGCGCGTAGCAAAGGCCCCGCACACCAAACAGCATCGACAGACTCGATGTCGCGGCGCTGCTCATGCAGCGGGGAACGGTGAGCGGATGCACGCTGTCCGAGCCGGCGAAGATACGCTCATATCCCGCTTCGATCGCAACATTGCCTCCGCTGGCATTGCCATAGAGAATCGCGGCCTCTCTCAGCGCCGGATCGCCTGCGGAGAGGCCGGCATCGTCAAGCGCTTCGAGTGTCGCGAGCGCGGCAAACTGCGCGAAAGGGTCGAGACCGCTCACTGCCCGCTTTCCAAGTCGTCCCACAAGAAGGTCGGCAGTGGGAGCGGCGACCATCCCGACGACGCTCTCGACGCGCCGCGCCGCATGTCCTTCTAGCGCGACGCTGGCGCGGGCCAGGCCGCCGCCTCCCGAGACGATGTTAGACCAAGACTCCGCGGTCCCGCATCCCAGTGCAGATACGCAGCCCATTCCCGTGACTACCACCTGTCGCAAGCTCAGTTCCTCCTCGATGGCCTAGTCGTCGGTCCTTACGATCCCATCGCTTCGGTTCCCGCCCCCTGCACATTCACGCCCGCACGGCCGGTTACAGATATTTGAGCCGGTCCTCCAGAAACGCGATGTCGGTGCCAAGCGCAGCGGCGAGGCCCGACCATTCTCGCAGCGATCTGAGCATCTCGCGCTGCGCGGTCGGTCCCAGCGTCACGGGCAGATCGCCCGGCAAAAGGCGCTGCACCGTCGTCACCAGGTCGCGCAGCCGATCCTCATATTCATCCTCAAGGATGCCCCCGCTCCCGTGCAGGAGGAAAGGCATAAGCGCCTCCCCCGAGATCGCCGGAAATTCGGGCAATCCTTGTTCGGCGGCCTGCGCGAGCCGGTGGCACCAGTGCATCGAATCGTGATCGCCATTCAGGCAAGCCGCGGCTTCGTGGAGATAGGTGATTAGCAACAGCGCAAGTCCGCGAAGATATTCGATGCGCCCGTCGTTGCCCTCGATGTCCTCCAGAATATGCTGGGTGTGGGTGATGACCAGCCAATGAAACTCGACGAGGTCGCGCACCGAGGCGGCTCGCAGCACCATCGGAGCCGCCACTGGGGAACTCCCCTTGCGGTTCATGACGCCAGCTGCGGGCCGGGGGACAACAGCCCCGCCTGCGCTATCGTCACCAACGAACGCGCGGTCGCAGCATCGACGGCCGCGAGTTCGCACCATGGACGTGCGGCCAATTCGAACAGTTTGGCATCCGCAACGACGATCTGCCGGGCGTCGTGCGTCACGCGCGCGGAACCAAAGTAACTCCGGTTCTGCTCCGCATAGTTCGTCTGGAACGCAGCGGCGCTGGGGCAAAGTTCCGGCCCGAGCAGCCCGAGCACGTGCTCGACGTGCTCGAGGATCTGCGATCCCGATGCGTGCCCTGCGCCCGGGTCATAACCCAGCACGGCACACGCAGCGACCACCGGCGCAATGCATTCCGCTGCTTCAGGAACTGCTTCCTCTCGAAACCGCCGCCATCGCTCGAGCGTCCATTTGCGCGTGACCTGGACCCTTCCGCATGCGGCCATGACCTGGTCCATCATCGCCAAGGTCGCGCCGCGGCCATAGGCGAGCGACGCGCGACACGCCCCGGCGGCGTCGGCCAGCACCGCCAGTCGCGCAAAATATAGCGCGTCTTGAGCGAAATAGCGGCAAGCCACGGTGCAATAGGCCGGAAGCGCATGGATATAGGCCATGCCGGTGCGGTAGGACCAGCCGTTGATAAGACGTTCCAAATCGACCCACCCAATCTCATGGGTCTTGTCCCAGCCCGAAACCGCGGCCGTGACCTGGGGCTTGCCGATTAGTGCATCGATCTCGGCAATTGCGGTCGCCACATCGCTCGTGGCAACATGTTTAAGACCGATCCGCCGATCCTCGACGAACATCATCGTCGACATTCCGGGCGCAGCCTGCTTGCCGCTATGCTCGAGCATGACATCGATATCGCTGGTCGGTCCGCCGAGACCACGTACGATGCTGCTAACGAAGAACGCATCACACTCGGCCTCGACCTGGCGCAAAACTACCTCGACGATCCGGGGGCCGTCGATCCCTTGTTCGTCGAAATAGGTCTTTAGATTCGCCTCGGTCGCCCGTGGGGCGGCAGCGACATAGCGAGAGACTGCGGCCCCGATCACAATTCGATTTTCCGCGACGTCGAGGGTCCGTCGCGGTGACGCTCAGGCGGCACGCGAATATCCTTCCGCGCGAGTGCTCAGCCCGTGGAGCATCTGCTCACAGCTCTCGCGGATCGCAACCTCGCCCAGAGGATGTAGCAAGTGAGCAAGCGCCGGCAGACCCAGATCGAAGTGAATGACGTATGTAGCTGTGATTCCTTCGGAATGCTCGGTGAATTGCAGTGATCCGCCCCAGCTCGCCAGATCGCCTTCAATCTGCTCGAAGACGATCTGCTGATTCGCGCGATCAAAGTGATCGCCTTCGGTCCATTGCAGCTCGTTGCCATTGAAAAGCACCGTCCATGCGCTTTTCGCGTGGTACGGGTCAGGGCGTTCCAGCACGTCGACGTTCAGGACGGAATCGATAAATTCCGGATAAGCGGCAATATCGGTAACAACTCGCCACAGAGCTGAAAATTTCACGCCAGGGATGATCTTGCTTACTCTTACCTCCGGCATCGATGATCCTCTTGACTAACCGGACATCAACCCGGCCGAAGAATCCACAGTAAAGTATCTGACAATCGTCGAGAGCGCTGTCAACCACACGAATTGCGGCAACGGTGTAACGCGGAACGTCATGCGCGCCCGACTTGGTTCCGCGCACCGGAGACGATCCGGCGAAACAGGCGCCGATAGCTAGCGTTCGCGGTAATGGCATGGGAGGCCGCCGGTTCCAATGCGGCCCCGGGGCCAACGCCGAATTTACGCCATGTTGACCGACGTGGCCCGCCGATACCGATTTGGATGCAAGGTTTCACGGGATTCTTGGGACGAGGACAATGTCCGCATCGACTTGATGGCGCGGACACACATGGCTTCATCTTAGACTTTCAAATTGTGCAGCATGCCTATCGCGAACTGTGATTGACGGGCAAAAATCCGACGCATATATGTGGATGTCGCAAATTTTGTTTGAATCTTCAAAACAAACGCGAGCGAGGGATACTGCGTTGAGGATCGTGTATTACGGCAACGCCCAAGACATAACTGGTACCGAATGTGAGGAAGTTGAGGTTTCCGACCGAATTTCCTCGCTCGCGTCTTTGACCGCTTGGTTCCGGTTGCACCGGCCCAGCATCGGAGAGATGATTGCGGCAGACGCGGCTAGGGTGGCTGTCGACGAGCGCGTGGTGGGCGAGGAGGACAACTTTTCGCAGCCTCGTGTGGTTTCGGTCTTTCCGCCATTGAGCGGCGGCTAAAGCGTTTGGGTCGAAGGGTGACCACGATGCAGGACCTCTATTCGCCGGATATTCTGCGGTTCGCTGCGAATATCGCCTGCATCGGGGAACTTGACGAGCCTCACGCAACTGCTTCCGGGGTCTCCCGGACTTGCGGAGCGAGAATTCAAGTTGGAGTCTGCGTCGAGCAAGGAAGAATCGTCGCATTCGCGCAGAAGATACAGTCGTGCGTTCTTGGGCAAGCCGCCGCTTCGGTGCTCGCCGCCAACATCCTCGGCGCATCGGTCGCCGAACTCGAAGATGCCACCGAAGGTCTGGGGCAGATGCTCCGCCACGGTACGCCTTTGCCGGAGGGGCGTTTCGGCGACCTGCGCGCACTGCTGCCAGTTCACACTTTTCCCGCCCGGCACGACGCGACACTGCTCCCCTTCAAGACAGCGGCCGAAGCAACCCGTACGGCGTCGCACGGAACAGGCGGGAGCGATGGCGCGCCGCAATAGCCTCGCGACGCGCGCAGCTCGGCAAGTCGCGCTCCGCTCGGTCATGGGGCGATCCCCCGCAATTTTCTTGATGCGGCTTTCGCAGTGAACCGCGCCAGCCTCAGTCGATGGGAAATCGAGGCTCGCCGAACGCCCCCGAGGCTGCCTTTTCGTACAGCTCCGCTACGAGAGTTAGTGCGGGTTGCAACGTTTCGCGCGGCACCGACCCGATCGCGATGCGCGCTCCTGCCGGCACGACCCCCGCATCCCCAGCGAACTCCCGTCCTGGCGAGATAAGAACGCCGTGGTCGGCTGCGGCGGAAGCGAGCGCATCCTCCGCCCGATGCGTCGCCAGCGCGAGCCACAGATGGCTGGCATGGCGGCTGTACCGGACGTCGGCCGTCGCCAAGATCCGCCGCGCTAGGCGATTGCGCGCGCGTACTTCCTCGCGCTTCAAAGCGACGATCTCCCGCAACCGCCCCGATGCCACCACCAGGCCCGGCGCAAGAAGGTGGTGGTCTGCGGCTCGCCAGCCCTGACGCTCAAGCGCGATCAACAGAGCCTGTGCTAGTTCGACGCTCGGCGCCAGCGCGAACCCCACGTTCATGCTCGGATCGAGCCGCTTGGAGAGACTGTCGATCAGGATCGTCTGCGCCGGAGCGAAGCGCACCAGCGGCGGCGGCGGCTGCGGGTGGAGGAATGCCAACACTTGATCCTCGATCGCGATCAAGGCATGACGCTGGATGATAGCCGCTAGCGCCCGCCGGCGCGTCAGGGACATGGTGAAGCCGAGAGGGTTGTGAAGCGTCGGCTGGACATAGACGATCGACACCCCCCGATTCGCCGCGGCGTCAGCTAGCGCCTGGGCGGAGATGCCGTCGGCATCGCTCGCCACGGCAACGCAATCTAGCCCGCGCTCGCGGGCAAACATGCGCAGTCGGGGGTAGGTCAGCGTGTCGGTCGCGATCACCTGACCCGGAGCCCCGATCGTTGAAAGCACCGCCGCGAGCATTTGTTTTGCGGAAGCCCCTACCACTATGCGCGACGCTACGTCGGCGGTCAGGTTGATCGCCAGTTCGGTGGCGAACCATTGCTGCAGCGATACCAATAGTCGCTTCCGGCCCGGCCGAATTCGCCTGCTCTCGTTGGCGACAAGTATGGCGTCTACAATGCGGTGCTGTTCCGGATGGGTCGGCTGGTTGACACTCAGGTCCGTGAAGGCGCTGCACACGTCGACGTCTATGCCTTGAGTGCAAGGGCGACGCCGCCCTCACCAAATCTTGCAAGGTAGCTGCGCGTCGGCCGGCCGGGACGGCCATAAATTTTCGCACGATACTCGAACTCTAGATCGGAATAACCCGAATGGTCGCTAACGCGGCGGTCGCGATCAAGCATAGCAAGGCCCGCCGCGCCCGAAGGCACATCGGCGTAGTCGGCGAGGCGGACGGCGACCGCTTCGAAGATCCCGTCAACCAAGTTCAGCGTGGCCTCGACGTAGCCGAGCTTCGACGCTTGCTGCGCGAACGGCCCGAAGAAGAACAGGCTTTTGAAGTCATCGGCCAGCGCGCCCAACACTGCGCTATAAGCGTCCAGATAGGTCAGAAACCATTTCCTCTGGAGATTGGTCACACCAAGGAGGCAGAGATAGGCCGACATCTGCGTAATCAGATTCTCGCGAGCCAGGTCAACGACCCGGTCCTCCTCGCCTTTGCGCCATGCACCCATGATATCGAGCAGGACCGAATAGTCGGACCCTAACCATCGATAGCCCAGATAGCAGTAGCGCTCCGATGGGAGCATCGCCGTTAGCCGCTTCAGCGCCGCGTCTCCCTGGAGCGCGATTGCATTGTAGAGTCGGTGGATCAGGCTCTTTTCGCGCTCCGCGAGCAGCTTGGTTAGCAAGATCGGGTGTGTCGAGGCATAATCGAAAATGCGGGAGGCGCGCTCCAGCAGCCGCTCCACCGCGGCCAGTTCGAGGAACTCCACGTCCACCTTGACGCCTGTGCCGGGAATGACCGTGTGGATCAGGTACACCTCGCCGGAACCCGACTCGGAATCCACGATGTCGCGCGTGGTCGTCAGAACGCGGTGATGCGCTGCGGAGTCGACCTCGCCTGGCGAGCGCAGACGGTCGGTCAGAACATAGACGTCGATGTCCGAATAGGCGTTTCCGATCCCTTCAATCAGCGTTCCCGCCGCGAGCACGATGTCGGTGTGTCGCGCGTAGCATTGGCGCAGAATGAACTCGCGTGAGACCTCAATCTCACCGCCGAGGACGCGGATGTGGCTGAAGTCACACGTCACTGGCTCGCCTAAGCTCACGAACAGGCCTCGCGATCGAGATCGGTCAGGATGGCGCACGCGATCGCGCTGCCCGTCCGGCTGGCGAGGCGCTGACGGCATGCGTCACCGAACATTGTATAGATACGGCGGTTTAGCAACTGCGTCTCGAGATGCCATTCGGGATGCCATTGCACGCCGAGCGCGAAGGATCTCGCCCCGGCTACACTGATTGCCTCGATCACGCCGTCTTCGGCTACCGCCTCGACAACGACGTCGTCGCCCAAGCGATCAACAGCTTGTTCGTGCAGCGTGCTGACAAGCACCTCGGATCCCCCGTCGAGCCCCGCTTCCCGTGCCACCCCTTCGAGCCAGCCGCCGGGCGTGAGCGCGATGCAGTGTCGGGGCAAATACTTGTCCGCCTCGTGCTTCAGATCCGGGACGACGCGATGGTCCTGGCAGCCGGGGAGATCGTGAACCGCGCGGTGGAGCGTTCCGCCTAGCGCGCAATTGATCTCTTGGGCACCACGGCAAATCCCTAATAGTGGTACACCCGTGGCGATAGCCTCGCGGACCAGCGGCAGGACTCGAGAATCCCGCGCATGATCGTGCAGCGTGTCGGGATCGTCAGGACCGCCGCCATATTGCTCCGGCGCAACCATCGACCTGCTTCCGGTCAACAGTAGCCCATCGACGCGATCGAGAAGTGTTCGTCGCTCGTTAGCGTCGTCGTTCCCCGGCAGCGACGCCGGAAGCAGCAGCGGCAGCACCCCGGCATGTTGCACGAGGGCAGCGAGATACGGTTCGAACACGGCGTGGGTCGGCGCTCCGTCATCGGGGACCCAGATGGAACACGAGACCGCAACGACGGGGACTGATCCGCCGCCCGCTGGTGTCTCGCCCGAAGTCGTTCGCAGTTCAGGGACTATTGGTTCGTACATGCGGTCGCGGCCTCCAGAGAGGATTCCAGGGCCAAGGTCTAGTGACGTTCGAAACTGGCGTAAACCTATCAATGCGCGTGCCGCGGACGGCGCTTTTCACTCAACGTACGTTCAGAACCGGCGCTGTCGGCCTGTCTCGCGATCGCAACACGGTGCGTGATCTTCAAGGATCTTCCATCGAACTGTTCAACGCGCTAGCAATTTGCAAATGACTCTCGCCTTCGCAGGAGTCATCTCGGCTTGCAGGTGACATGAAATGCAATTGCTTCTGCGCAAACATCACTATCCTGGCAGACTGATCGCAATCGAGGGAATGGATGGCTGCGGAAAGACGACCATCGAGAATTATGTCGCTGAACACTATCGGAATCGTGGCGTGGAGATGCTGCAGACCTATCAGCCGACCGACTGGTGGCGGCAGGACCCCAACGTCTTGGCGACAGTCCACAAGACAGGCAAGGGCGAGCAGATCTGCGACGAGGCGGTGGCGCTGCTGGGACTCGCAGATCGCGCGAATCACCAGCGCATGTTCCTAGAGCCGGCGCTCGCGCATGACGGGATCATCCTCTGCAATCGCTATGTCTTTTCGCTGTTTTCTCACTACATGGCCTTCGGCGGGGTTGAGCTGGACTGGCTGAGAACGGCAGCGTCATTCGTGATTCGGCCTGACGCCACGATCTTGCTAATGGCCAGAACCGAGACCGCGATCCGACGCGTCGTCGCCAGGGACGGGCGCAATCGGGACGCCTATGATCAGAGGGCGCCGGTCGTCGAACGGATCATGGCCAGCTTTGAGCTGCTCGCCGAGGCCAATGACATCGACCAGGTGAGCACCGAGTGCGAAGTCTCCGAGACCGCCGCGAAGTGCATCGCGATCATCGACCGAATCCTGTAGATTTGTCGCGGAAACTTCGCTGGCGGCGCAACGAGAGATATTTGTCTACAGAACTAATGCTCAAAGGTGGCTTATGCGAACGCGTATCAAGATCTGCGGTATCGGCTCGGTCGAGGATGCCATCATGGCTATCGAGGCCGGGGCAGACGCGCTGGGCTTCAACTGTGTCGATCCGCCCAGTCCGCGAACCGTCGCCCAAGCGTTGGCGGCGCAACTTGTGCGGGGCTTGCCACACCGGGTCGAGAGTTTCCTGCTGACTTCAGAGCGAACCGCCGACGCAATCGTCGACCAGTTGCGCCGGACGCGCACGACGGCGGTGCAGATCATTGCGCATATCGATCCCGCCGAGTCGGCACGGCTCGCTGCAGCGGTGCCCGAAACTCGCCGCGTTCAGGTGCTTCATGTCGAGAATCGCGATGTCCTTGACCTGATCGCTGACTATGCACCCCACGTCGACGCATTTCTGCTTGATTCAGGAAAGCCGAACCTGGCCGTGCCCGAATTTGGCGGCACCGGCTCCACGCATGACTGGGACGTCAGCGCAGAGTTTGTCGAGGCAAGCCCCCTCCCGGTGTTTCTCGCCGGTGGCCTCGCGCCCGATAACGTCGTCGATGCCATCACTCGTGTGAAGCCGTTCGGAGTCGATCTGAGTACGGGAGTCCGCACCCAGGGGCGGCTCGACCGGTCCAAGCTGATCGCCTTTCGCGAAGCCGTGCGCCGGGCGGACAGGATTTAGATGGCCGCCTGACCCCGATCCGGCGCTGCCGCACCGAGCCGGATCACCTGGGCCAGCCGCCGATGTCGGGTCGCGATAGCTGCTCGATGCGGCGTCTGTGGCGGTCGCCCGCGAACGGAGTCGAGAGAAACACCGCGACGCAGGCCTTGGCCTGGTCGATCCCAACCATCCGCGCGCCGAGCGCGATGACATTGGCATCGAGATGCTCGCGCGCGAGACGCGCCGAAAGCGCTTCGGAAACAATGACGCAGCGTGCCGCCGGGTTGCGGTTGACGGCGATCGAAATTCCCATCCCCGATCCGCAAAGCGCGACACCGCGGCTCACTTCGCCAGACGCGATTGCGCGCGCGAGGCGGTAGCCGAAATCGGGGTAATCGGCCGGCTGGGCACTGGCAGGGCCCAGATCGGTCACGTCATGACCCTCGTCGCGAAGCCATGCGGCTAGCAGCGTCTTGAGCTCGAAGCCGGCATGATCGGATGCGATGGCGATCTTATGCGACATGGGCGGTCCTAATGCGCGGCTGGCCACTCCCAATGGCGCGACAAGTATTGTAAGGTGAACCCGCTCATGCACCTAATTAGTCGAGCTGTTCATAAGTCGGCAACATGTTGCAAGCGGGAATTTGAGGCGCAGCGCGATCGGCGTCATTTTTTTGCCGGATTCTGCGAAGACACAGGAACTGTTTACGACCTCGGAGGCCGCGATGTTCCGCGACGTATTGAGCAGGATCGAGGGACTCGTTTCCGTGTATGGCAGGATCGAGGTCTTCGGCATCCCGACTTCGGGCCTTCCCTACGCGGAGAAAGTTGCGCAGATCATCGGCAAGCGATTGAAGATTGTGCCAGTCGTCAAGCTGCGCATGCCCTCTCTCCCGTTTATTAGCCTCGGCGCGCTGTCGACCGATCGCCTGGTTTTGAATAACGATGCAATCGCCATGCTGCGAATCGAGAGCCAGGTCGAGGCGCTGGTTGCCGAAGCCCGGATCCGCCTCGAAGAGGTGCTGTCGCGCGCTCCGATGCCGACCGTCGGTACCTCGCACAGGATCGACACGGCCATCATCGTGGACGACGCAGTGGCCACGGGCTTCACGATCAGATGCGCGGCGGAGTGGGTCGCGAGTCGCTATCATCCGGCCCACCTCGTCCTCGCGTGCGACGCGATCGACGAAGCCGCCGAAGCGGCACTGGCGGTCAGCGGCAGGACTGTCATCTACGGCGGTAAGTTTCCGGCCCATGCCATGCAGCAACGCCGGACTAGCGGAACGCGCATCCGACTTTAGCACCGTATGTGTTCATGACTCGCGCGACGAAAGCGCTAGCTCGACGAGCCGGTCGCAGAGCTGGAAGCTGGCGTCCTCGTCACCAGACGTGTCTACCACATGGATGTCGTTAGCTTGCGCAAGTTCAAGATACCCGTCCATGATTCGGTGTACGATCTTTTCGTTCTGATCATAATAGTTGGTATTCCTCCCGTCTTTCTGGATGACGCGGTCGACGAGCGTCATCGCATTCGCATTGAGGAGGATCGCTAGATCGGGCCTGAGCACGTGCGACGCAACCTTGCCGAGCCATGTGAGATCAACAGTTTGCATCGCCATGTAGTAGGAAAACAGGGCATAGACGTAGCGGTTGCACAAGACGATTGCACCGCGGGCAAGGTGCGGCTCGAGCAGCTTCCGCTGGTGGTCCAAGCGGTCCGCAAGGGCAAATAGCGCGACGGCCTCGTCGGCGATGATATCTCCGTCGCCGTCGCCGAAGAGCGTCGCGAGCACGCGGTCGCTGGTTCTGAACCAGACCGAGGGTTGCTGCGTGACGAGCATCTCAATGCCGCGGCTCGCGAAATTCGTCACGATCCGGCGCTCAATCGTGGTCTTTCCGGAGCCATCCTGGCCCTCGATCACAATCAACTTCCCGGGGAATCCGTGTTGCGTGAGGTTAAGTTTCATAGCGTCGATCCGTACTTTGATTGGTCGCCGTCTGACCCAACGAACCCGCCCCGCGCGCCGGCCCATGTTGTGTTCCGGGCCTGCTTCCGGACGCCGGGGTTATCCGATTGCCTGACCACTCGCCGCTGCCTGCCAGCGGTGGACCGCCTCCATCACCCCGGAGATCTTATTCCTCGTTTCCCACAATTCGCTCGTCGGCACGGACTCGGCGAGGAGGCCAACGCCAACTTTTGCGCGGATCAGGTCGCGTGTCACTAGCACGTTTCGGATGTTGAGAAACGCGCCTCCCAGTGTCCCGTGCGAATGTCCGACCAGCCCTCCGTAATAGCGGTGCGGCTCGGTCTCCGTGTCGGCGAGCGGCACTAGTTCCCGCGGACGCGCGCCCAGTACCGGAAATTCGATGCTCGAGAGCAGGTCGAACAGGCCCACGCCGGGAAGCAACTGCCCATGACCGATTGAATGAAGGTGGCAGACGTTACGCAGGTGCTTAACGCCCATCTCGCTCGCCATGCGTATCGAATCCGGCAGGCAGAATTTGCTGAATCGCATGGGGCGGTCCAGCGACAGGCGATGTTCCTTGATCTGCTTCGGATTCGCGACGAGCTCGCGCGCGAGAAATGCGTCGCTCGTGGACGCCCGGCAAGTCGCCGCGACGACGTCCACGATCAGCCTGTCGCCAACGAACTCGAACTTGTTTTCCGGGCTGCAGCCGATCGAGAATACTCCCGCGTCGAGGCAGCAGAAATGGCTGGAGGCATACTCCCCATTCGTACTTGCATAGATTTCGTAGAGCTGGAACAAGTCGCGCGTTTCGAAGCCCCGATAGTGATAAGCGCGCGTCAGCGTCATCTTCCCCTCGGGATAGTCCTGCAGCACTGCAATTGCATCCTCTAAGCGACCAAGAAACGCGTCGTCATCCTCGGCCGGGATCCAGCCCGCTGCTAGATCGGAGAAGGGCGCGATCGTGGTCCGCGGCAAGCTGGCGTGCAGCTCGCCTGCGCTCGGTATGCCGCTCAGCATCGCTTCGCCTCTTTGCCGATGATCGTCGTCACAGGCATAGCTGACCTCCCCTCCGGGGCACTCCGCCGAAAAGGTGAATTCGAGCCCAGGCTGGACAAACGCTATCGTTGGTAGCTCCGGGTCGCGATACCGACGCCTAAAGTCGGGGCTGACGAGGAAGAAACTCGGCACATTCCGATCCAAAGAGCGCCCGATGCGCGTGAAAACCGACTCGTCGGGCACGAGGGGCGTGAGCGTGCCCTCGCTCGGTGCGACCAGCGTCTGCGGGTCACCCCCAAGGTTCACCGATGCCTGCGGCATGACGCCGATCTTAACGATGCCGAGGCTCTTGTAATGGAAGAAATAGCTCCCGACACTACGTTGGAGCTTAGTCTTCCTAAAGAAGTGGCAGGCATACGACCAGTAAGCTGGACCGGCGGCGGTGTCGTCTCCGGTCATCGCCCGTCGAACCGCGCCACGACGAACATCGACATCGTATAGAGATTGCCCCCAGGACGCTCCATAATCTCGAGCACCTCGAACCCGTGAACGGCGAGGAAGTGGCTGAGCTCGGCCGGGAAGATGATGCGGAACCGCACCAAATCCCTGAGTTCGCCGCTTTCGCCGTCGATCCGCCAAACGCGTTCCCGCTCGACCAGTTGCTCCATCGCGAACAATTTGTAGCTGGCGATGCCTTCGGCCCGTGTACCTCCGTAGCTGCCGGAAAAGGTCGTGGGCGCCTTGAACTGACCGAAGAATTCTCCCGAGTTGAGTGTTTGCAGAAACAGCAACGTGCCTGGATGCGCATGAGTGCGATAGGTTTCGATCGTCTGATCCAGCTCGTCATTGGACAAAGCGAAGTTGATGCTGCCGCCCAGCGCGCAGATTGCGTCGAAAGTGCGGTTCAAGCGGCAGCTGCGCATGTCGCCAGCCGTGATCTCCAGCCCAGGGTTTCGCTCCCGCGCAAAAGCAACCATTTTGGGCTCTACATCGAATCCCGCGCAATCCGGAATGCCTTTCGAAAGGTCGAACAGATCCCTGCCGGTCCCGCACGCCACCTCGAGGAGCGAGGCTGGCGGTCGCGAGAGATGCTTGTCGAACGCCTCTTTGCAGAGCTCCGCCTTGCGCCGATGCGGATAGATGGATTCGTACAGTTCTGGATTCCGATACAGGAAATCATCGAGCATCTTAACCTCCAAACTACGACATTGCTTGGCGAAGGTGTGCACAGCCCGTTCGGGGCACTTGCAGTTCGGGCGTGTCCTTCGCGATCATCGTTGATCATCGTTGATCATCGTTGATCATCGTTGATCAGCGTCCGGCGGGACGCCTGCGTCGCGCGCGCCCGAACATGTCGGGCAATCGGCACGCGCCGTCACTGTAAGCCGCGTCATGCGCGACCCAAGACCATCGAACATCCGCACCTCGCCGTAATGGACCTTGCCCGCGCGCGTCGTAATCTTGATCGCTTCGAGCGCCATCATCGAGCCAATCACGCCCGCTAGCGCACCGACCACACCTACTGCCGCGCAAGTGTCGACCGCAGGCGGAGCATCGCGAATTAGGCATCGATAGCAGGGTCGTCCGCGGAACACCCCAATCTGGCCGGTCCATCGTCCGATCGCTCCGGATATCAGTGGCTTGGCCTGCCGCACGCATTCGGCGTTAACGAGATAGCGCGTTTCGAAATTGTCTGTCCCGTCGAGCACGATGTCGGCATCGGCCACCAATTCGGCGGAATTGGTGGCGTCAAAGCCGCTACTCCGGCCGATTACTTCGACATGTGGGTTAAGCGCGGAAAGCCGCCGCGTTGCGGCGAGCGCCTTCTCCGCACCAAGGTCGTCGGGTCCGTAGATGACCTGCCGGTGCAGGTTTGATCGCTCGACGACGTCGTGATCCACGATTGTCACTCTGCCGACCCCGGCAGCGACCAGGTAGAGCGAAGCCGGGGAGCCGAGCCCGCCTGCGCCGACGATCAAAACGCTGGTCCGCTTGAGCGCTTGCTGACCGGGGCCGCCCAATTCCCTGAGCAGCAGCTGGCGCGAGTAGCGGAAGAGCTCGTCGTCGGAAAAATGCATAGGATGGTCTGGCTTTCCCCGCCTCTTGGCTAATCGTGGAAGCGGCGACGCGCGTGCGCCCGCCTCATGATGCGGCAGCGACCGAGCGTCCCGTCAGCTCTCGGCCTGAACAGGTGGCATTGTGCTCATCAAGGCGTCGGCGGATCTGCGTAACGAGTAGGCTTTCGTCGGGCGCGCAATTGATATAGGTCAGCTGCTCGCCAGCTCGGATCGGCCGCAATACGCGCGTGCGTTCGGCCAATCCCAGCGGGATGGCCGATGTCGCGATGGCCTCCTCGCAAGTCACGGCGACGCCGCGATAGTCATACTCGCCGATCTTGCCCAGCAGGTCGCCAGCGGCGAGGTCTCGCTTGGCCACGGCGACGCACTCGGCCACGGGCCGCTCGATAGGCACCATGTCGGGCGTTCCCCTGAGTACCGCGCGCAACGCGGAGAGGGGCGCCTCCAAGCTCGTGAGGTGATAGGGCCGAAACAGCGTGTAGCAGGGGCCAGGTCCGACCCTGATGTCGCACATCCGTTCGATCACGCGAGGATGGAGCGGCTTGACGATGCAGAAGACACCCGGTGCCACGTCCTTGCCGATCGTATAGTCGACAACTCCGCTTCGCGCGAGGATGCCGCCATCCTCTTTGGTACACAGGACTTGCGCCAATTCGTCGCGCATGGCCGCGGGACCATGCATTCCGGGCACGTCGGGCACGAGCCCAGTTGCGTTCGCAACGGCGACCATTTCGATGTTGGTCTTAGAACCATCGACGAATTCGACGAGCACCCTGGCGTTCATGTTCCGCGCGCGCGCCTCAGCCTCATAGGCATCCGGCGTGGCATCGAGCTTTAGCGGGTTGTTCTTGCCCTTTCCCGCCGCGACGATCTCGAAGCCGACCGACTGGGCGAAGCCGATGAGTTCCAGTGTCGCGGCCGGCTCGTCGCCCGCCGCGCCGGTATAGACAAGGCCCGCCCTGCGGGCCTCGCCGGCAAGATAGCGGCCGATCGTGATGTCGGCTTCGACATTGAGCATCACGACATGCTTGCCGTTCCTAAACGCCTCCAGCGCGATTGTCGCGCCGACGTTGGGATTGCCGGTCGCGTCGATCACAACGTCGACAAGGCCGGTCGAACAAAGCAGTTCGACGTCGGTGACCAGCGCCACGCGGCCACGCTCGATCGCGGCATCGGCTGCGCGGGCTGATCCGACCTCGGCGATCGCTTCCGAATCGTGGCCGGCGTTCACGAGCACATCGCGAGCGGCGCGCGGATTGTTCACGCTTAGCACGCCAAGCCGGATCCCAGGCATCAGCAAGAGTTGCACTACGATATCGGTGCCCATCTGGCCGGCCCCTGCCAGGCCGACAGTCACGGGGCCGACCCGCTCGACACGAGCCGCAAGCTCTGCTGCGAAACCCACGAAAGCAATCGACATGCGGTTCACTTCTCCTTGGTGCGAAAGATTTTTCCTGTTTACTGGACCGCTTCTGGTCCAAGAGGCCAATCTCGCTCCCTTGACTAAATTTGCTCGACAATCATGCAATTCTCCGAATATCGCCAGATTACATTGTTCGTCCTTCGATGGAAGCCCGGTATTGCGAAAGTTTATGTCGCGTTGAGCTGGCGATTGCCGGACCAGCCCGCGGTTACGGTTGAATGGGCGCCGATGACATGCACCAACGGGTGATGTAATACGACAAACGCCGCAACACCTGCCGTTCCATAACTATGACCATTCCCGACCTAAATCTGCTCTTGCGTGTGCCACGTAGCGCACACGGATCTGACTGAGAGACGAAGACGCAGAAAGGAGGACTGGGTTTTGTGATAGGCGCATAAGCCATCCACGGCGCGCCCTATTGATCAGGGCTAATTGATGCGCCGCTTGCCTTACAAGTCGTCCGTGCTACAGCACCGGTTAATCATGCCCCAGCAGCACGTCCGCATCGCGCCGTCGATCCTATCGGCAGACTTTGCCAAGCTTGGCGAGGAGGTTCGCAGCGTCGACGCGGCCGGGGCGGATTGGATTCACGTCGACGTGATGGACGGACATTTCGCGCCCAACATCTCGATCGGTCCTGGCGTGGTTAAGGCGATCCGTCCGCACACCGCCAAGCCGCTCGACGTCCACCTGATGATCGCGCCGGTCGATCCGTATCTTGATGCGTTCGCGGAGGCAGGGGCGGACACGATCAGCATTCATGTCGAGGCCGGCCCGCTCATCCATCGCAGCCTCCAGCACATCCGCTCGCTCGGCAAACGCGCCGGTGTCGTGCTGACCCCGCAGACGCCGGCCAAGGCGCTCGACTATTTGCTCGAATCGGTCGATCTAGTGCTAGTGATGAGCGTCAACCCCGGCTTCGGCGGGCAGGTTTTCATCGAGAACTCGTTGCGCAAGGTCGCCAGCATCCGCACAATGATCGACAAGGGCGGCTACACGATCGACCTGGAAGTCGACGGCGGGATCGATCCCGCAACGGCGCCGCGCGCGATTGCTGCGGGGGCCGACGTGCTCGTCGCCGGGACTGCAACGTTCCGCGGCGGTCCCGCCGCCTATGCCGCTAACATCGCTGCCTTGCGCGGATGAACAACCCGTTGCCCTCGCAACACCCGGCCGCGCTGCCTGACGGGATGGAGCAGACCAAAAGGCTCCTCCTGCTGGTCGGTACAAGGCCCTGTTCTGTTGCTGACCGAGTGGTTGTGAGAACGGCTTAACCGGCTAAACTTGGTCGCCAGGCATAATTTTGGGAGCGCCTGCGGACCCTCGTGTAGATTTATGGTCCGTTGCTAGTTATATCCAAATACGCTCGATTACATACTATAAATGCACATGCTTTAACTTACGCTGTCACTGATCGCGCCCTAGCCGCCCGGGCGCATGCCTTTACAATCACAGCATAATCGAATATCATTTAAAATGTATTACAAAGCTATACATCCGATAAATATTATATATTTTATGATGGTTATTGTTATTAATCAAAGATCGTTAGTTTTGTTTTGTGAAAATGGCTTCGTATAAGCGATGTCAGGCAATTCTACAATAGTAGCCTCTTGGTTATTGGGCCGCCAGCCGGGCCGGCCAAATAATAGTAATATCCAATAGCGCGCCGGGTATACCCTTAGGTCGCCAATTATCTTGATCCATTCATTGAAAATAATACGAAGTGGGTTAGTGGAATGATGAGACCCAACTAAACCATATTCTATTTTGATATCTTTAAGTTCTTCTTGATAAGTCCCAAACAATCGATCCCATACAATCAAGATTCCGCCATAATTCATGTCAATGTATTCGACATTTTTTCCGTGATGCACCCGATGTGCAGAAGGTGTATTGAAAATACCTTCAAGCAGTCCAAGCTTTCCGACGAGTTCAGTGTGTAGTACTGACTGAAAGATTAGATTCGCCGCTAACATCATCAAAACATGTGGTGGATAGAAACCGATGAAAAATAGTGGGGTATAGACGAGTCCTGGCATTGATATTTGAACAGTCCACCCCAGTCGAGATGAAGATAATATATTCAGTTCCTGAGTTGAGTGATGTATGGAATGAGTCGCCCAAAGCCATCTAATCTCGTGAGAAAAACGATGCATCCAGTAATAAAAAAACTCTACGCCGATAAAGAGACATGCGACATATAACCAACTATTGATATGTAAATCAGTTATTCTGTGATCGTAAGCCATTGACCAAACCAAGCTAGCGATACTGAAAGGTATAAGGGCTAGTATTCTATCTCCAAGTCCAATTACGATAGAAGCATTGGTATGGAGTTTCGTATAGACAGATAATCCACGGGCGCGGCCAACAAAATACTCGGCTAATATAAACATTATAAAAAGCGGGATAAAATATAATAAATACTGGCCTTTCATGTCTAATACTCCTTCCGATACATACGTAAGGGCGTTTTATACGAATGTTAACCATCGAACTAGGATAATAAAACTTGAGGCTGTATTAACATGATCGACGTCTTTGAGCTTGATTTGAGATTAGACTAAAATGGTGTCAGCAGGTTAGCGTGACGCTTAACGTGATTGTTGATTCTAGAGTGTGTAACAAACGTCTGGAGTCCAGCGAGGTGGATCGAGACCACGCGTAAACATTATGCCCTCGAGGAGTTGGCTTTGCCAAGCGATTTGACCGATGCGAAGTGCGCAATGCTGGATTCGTTCGCTGTGCCGCCCTTCAATGTGGACCGGTAGGGTAACGGGCCACCGCAGCGGATCGTCGGAGCGATCCTATACTCGCTGCGTGGCACCTTATCATGTCGATTGCCGCCGCCTCGCTTCCCGCCGGTCTTGACGGTGGAGCGCGGGTTCTAACTAGTCACGTGAATCTAAAGTCCGCAGCATTAAGGTCTGATCGGTATTCTGGCGAAACCGCTTTAAGGACGCGAGGATTTCGTCGGCGGATTGGTCCATCTGTATGGCTTCTTGCTTTCGTTGGGCCGGTCGTTGAAGGTGAGGGTGTCGGCTGCGAGCTTGCAAGTAGAACGGTGGACTCTGCGCTGGAGCTGCTTTCGGATCAACCCGGCGAACCAGCGATCGACCAGATTGATCCCGGACGCCGATGTCGGCGTGAAGTGCACGTCATAGTGCGGACGGCGGGCGAGCGAGGCCCTCACTTTGGCGGTTTTGTGGGTGGCGTAATTGTCCGTGACGATGTGGACGTCGAGCCCGTCAGGTGCCGCCCGGTCGATCTGCTTCATAAAGTCGAGGAACTCGGTCGCGCGGTACCTTTTGTAGCATTTGCCGATCACGAAGCCCGAGGCGATGTCGAGCGCTGCGAGCGGCGATTTGGTTCCGTGCCGCACATAGCCGTGGGTACGACGCTCTGGAATATCCGGCATCATAGGTAACACCGGCTGCTCGCGGTCGAGCGCCTGGATCTGGCTCTTCTCATCGACGCTGAGCACGATCGCGTGAGTCGGCGGCGACAAATAAAGCCCGATGATATCGCGTACTTTGTCGACGAATAGCGGGTCGCTCGATAGCTTTAACGTCTGGCTACGATGCAGCTGCAACCCAAAGGCGTTCCACATCCGACAGATCGTCGTATGCGAAAAGCCCGTCTCTGGCGCCATCGACCGGATCGACCAGTGGGTCGCATCCGCAGGCGTCGTTCGCAGCGTCCCCTCCATCACGGCGGCGACCTGATCGTCATCGATTCTGCGCAGCCTGCCGGGGCGAGCTTCGTCGAGCAGCTCGTCAATACGATCTGCCAGGAAGCGCCGACGCCACTTGCCGGCCGTGTCGTGAACGCCAAGCTCTGTCGCTACGACCTTGCTCTACAAGCCCTCGGCGCAGCGCAGAATAATCCGGCATCGTTCCGAGAGCGAGCGCGACACCCGGTGACGCCGTACTTGTCGCTCAAGATACGAACGCTCCTCCGCCGTAACCAACAACGGCTCGCTCGGATCGCCCTTCGAAAATTCATTCCCGATCAACGCCTACCTCTCGGAAAACGCAATATACAATGCGACTCACTTCAGTTCCAAATGACTAGATAACAGGTACATCGCCACCAAGTTTTACGGCGGCACTTTCCCTCCCAAGGTCTACTGCTTCAAGTCGGGTGACAAGGTCATCGCGATCGTGGGCAGCGCTAACTTCACGCATGTTGGCCTGGGCAAAAACTTAGAGGCTGCTGTGGAGATCAGTGGATCGATCCATGAGGCCGCTCTCGCGGACCTGCTTAAGTACACCGCGGAGTTCGGCGACCCAGTGACCCAACACCTGGCCGCCAGGAATCGTTTGAGCTGCAACGCGGGGCCCGCTTGCCGAAAGCACCGCGCGATCCGCTCGCGAGCACCAACGGCTTTCAGACGATGTCGTCTCGTCAAGTCTCCTGGCGATGAACTGGCCAAAGTATTTCGTGGCGATTCAGGGCACCAAAGCGGCCCATCAACTTGCGCTATTCTATCCAATGCTACGATTTCAAGCATTTATGCTTGACGACCTTTGTCCAACATACGATATTTTACTCCATGATT
>JAIXZV010000037.1 GCA_027489365.1 Sphingomonadales bacterium | reverse complement strand
TGTCGCGCTCGATCCGCCGCTACGCAGTGGTGCGGAGTGGCTGCGCGTGGCCGGGGTAACGATCGAGCAAGTCGCACCTGATCTTGCTGCGCAGTCCGACGCCACCTTGCTCGCCGAGGTCGTCGAGGATGCGCGCTACGCCCCCTATCTCGCACGGCAGGATGCGGAGATCGCGCAGCAGCGATCGAACGAGGGCATCGCGGTTCCCGCCTCGCTCGATTTCGCGATGATTCCAGGACTTTCGACCGAGATGATCGAGCGTCTATCGGCTGCCCGTCCGTCGAGCTTGGGCGCCGCAGCCCGCGTGCGGGGTATCACCCCGGCAGCGCTGACGGCGATCCTGTTGCAACTCCGCAGGATCGCGGCATGACCGAGGATGAAGCGCGGACCTGGATTGCCGAACGTCACGGTGCCGCTGGCATCGCGGCAATGGAGCAGATCGTCGATCTGGTGGTGCAGGAGAATGCGCGGCAGAATTTGATTGCGCCGTCCACGCTGAATTCGATCTGGGCGCGACATATCGTAGATTCTGCACAGCTTCTGACCCATGTCGATCCGGTGGACGATGGGCTGTGGATCGACATCGGTAGCGGCGCAGGTTTTCCCGGTCTGGTCATCGCGGCGCTCCGTGCCCAGCCGATCTATCTGGTCGAGCCACGCCGTAAGCGAGCGCATTTTCTGCGCGACGCGGCGGAACGGCTCGGCGTCGCGGCACACGTTACGGTGATCGCCGACCGCATCCAGGCCGTCACCAACGTCGCGGCCGCAGTCGTATCGGCACGGGCCGTTGCCCCGATCAGCGATCTTTTCGCCTGGTCGGCGGGCTGTTCCTCAAAATCCACGCGCTGGATTCTCCCAAAGGGACAAAGCGCGCGCGAAGATGTGGCAAGCGCGCGCGAGACATGGCATGGTGTGTTTCACGTGGAACATAGCATCACCGATGCACAGTCGCTGATCGTTCTCGCATCAAGGGTGGCGCGTCGATGAACGTGATAGCTGTCGCGAATCAAAAGGGCGGGGTCGGCAAAACGACTACTGCGATCAACGTCGGCACCGCGCTGGCGGCGACGGGGTCGCGCGTCTTGCTGCTTGATCTCGATCCGCAGGGCAACGCCTCGACCGGGCTTGGCATTGCGCGCGCCGACCGGCATCATTCGACCTATGACATTCTGATCGGCGAAACCTCGCTCGAAACCGCGGCGATGCCGACCTGCGTGCCGAAGCTCGAAATCGTCCCCGCGACGGTCGATCTGTCGGGGGCAGAGATCGAGCTGGTCGAATATGAGGAGCGCACGCATCGCCTGTCGCGCGCGCTCGCGCGGTCGGACCATCGCTGGGACGTGGTGCTGATCGATTGCCCCCCGTCGCTCGGGTTGCTGACACTAAACGCGATGGTCGCGGCCAATTCGCTGCTCGTGCCGCTGCAATGCGAATTTTTTGCGCTGGAGGGGTTGAGCCAATTGCTCAGCACGGTCGAGCGGATCCGCGAGCGGTTCAATCCCGGCCTATCGATCCTCGGTGTCGCGCTGACGATGCACGATCGCCGCAATCGACTGACCGATCAGGTGTCGAACGACGTGCGCGCCGTGCTGGGGCGTGTCGTGTTCGAAACGGTGATCCCGCGCAATGTGCGGCTGTCGGAGGCACCGAGCCACGGCTTGCCCGCGCTAATCTACGATTACCGCTGCCCCGGATCGGAAGCCTATATCGCGTTGGCGCGCGAATTGATCGCGCGTCTTCCCAAAACCGATCAACCTGCAAGGGCCGCATGACCGATACGCCTCCGCCCGCCGATCAGCCCGAAAACGTCGCGACCAGCGAAGCGGCGCTGCCTGCTCGGCCAAAACCGCGCTCGGGGCTGGGACGCGGGCTCAACGCACTGCTCGGCGATCTTGCGCGCGAAGAGCCGGTCGGGACGGGCAAGGACGGTACCTCGTCGCCGGGCGTGCGCTCGCTACCGGTCGGGTCGCTCACCCCGCATCCGGGGCAGCCGCGCCGCCATTTCGATGAAGCGGCGCTGGAAGAACTTGCGCAATCGATCGCACAACGCGGCGTGCTGCAGCCGATCGTGGTGCGGCCGCACGGTACCGGCTATCAGATCGTCGCGGGCGAACGCCGCTGGCGCGCCGCGCAACGCGCGCGGCTGCACGAAGTCCCGGTCATCGTGCGCGCGTTCGACGATACCGAAACGCTCGAAGTCGCTTTGGTCGAGAATATCCAGCGGCAGGACCTCAACGCGATCGAAGAGGCCGAGGCCTATCATCGCCTGATCGAGGATTTCGGTCACACCCAGGATGCGCTGGGCAAGCTCGTCAACAAGTCGCGCAGCCATATCGCCAACCTGTTGCGTTTGCTGGAGCTTCCCCGCGGCGTGCAGGAGCGCGTCGTCGCCGGTGCGCTGACGATGGGCCATGCCCGCGCGCTGATCGGCGCGCCCGATGTCGAGGGTCTGGCGGACCAGATTGTCGCGCGCGGCCTGTCGGTGCGCGATACCGAACGACTCGCGCGTACCGCCAAGATCGAGACCAAGAGCGACCCCAGCGGCGGCCGTGGCGGACATGGCCGCGACCCCGATCTCGCCGCGCTCGAACATCAATTGGCCGATCTGCTCGGCCTGTCGGTGCGCGTGTCGTATGGTGCCAAGGGCGGCACGCTGACCTTGGCCTATTCCACGCTCGATCAACTCGACATGGTGTGTCAGCGGCTGACCGGCGAGCGGATCTAGCGCGGCACTTTACTCGCGTTGCCGCGCCGCCATCCGCGCGACGGCGAGCATCGCCGCATCGGCGAGCACGCCGCCGGCATTGGCGGGTGCCATCGTCGCGCGTTCGGCGCGGCGGACGCGGTCGATCGCGTCGTTAAGCTTGGTTGAGGACCAGATCTGCAGCGCGCGCGCGGTGATTGCGCGCTCACGGAAAAAAACGCGCTCTAGCAACGCGTTGGCATTCGCTCCGGCATCGATCTCTCCGCGTAATTCGGCCAGCGCCATCAACCGCCGCACCAGCTGCCGCAGCAGGGGAATGTGCGATACGCCGGCAACACCGAGCTTCGCCAGTTCCTCGCCCAGTCGATCGGGCCCGCCATCGATCGCGGCGTCGATCGCACGCGACATTTCGGCATCGCCCAGATCGGCGCCGATCGCATCGAGCGCGACGTCGTCCAGTTCGCGCGGGCGCTCGGGGGCGGCATCGAGGAACAGGGCGATCTTTTCCAGCTCGCGCGTCATCACCGCCCGGTCGCCCGCCGCCGCGGCTGCGATCCGCGCGGCGGTCGCGCCGGTGGTGCGCAGCCCGAACTCGCGCGCGACGCTGGTCGCGATC
>JAIXZV010000177.1 GCA_027489365.1 Sphingomonadales bacterium | reverse complement strand
CGACCCGCTCGACGCGCTGGTGATCGCGCGTTCGCCCTTCATCCCGGGCTGCGTGGTGCGGGCGCGGCCGATCGCGGTGCTCAACCTGGAAGACGAAGCCGGCGGCGACGAGAAGCTCGTCTGCGTGCCGGTCGATTCGACCTTCCCTTACTATTCGAACGTCAACGAACGCGACGACATGCCCGAGATCGTGTTCGAGCAGATCGAGCACTTCTTCACGCATTACAAGGATTTAGAAAAGAAGAAGTGGGTGCGCATCGGCACCTGGGGCGACGCGGCCGAAGCCGCGCGCATCACGCTGGAGGCGATCGACCGCTATAATGCGGCGAAGGCCACCAAAGCCTGACGTGCCGGGGCGGGACCTAGTCCCGCCCCGCCAATGCCGCCAGCGCGTCGCCGGTGACGCGGTAGACGGTCCATTCCTCCATCGGCTCGGCGCCCATCGCTTTGTAGAAGCGGATCGCCTTCTCGTTCCAGTCGAGCACCGACCATTCGAAGCGCGTGCAGCCGCGCTCGACCGCGAGCGCGGCGAGATGCTGCAACAGCGCCTTGCCGACGCCAGCGCCGCGCGCCTCGGGCGTGACGTACAAATCCTCAAGATACAGCCCGCGCCAGCCGGTCCAGGTCGAGAAATTGTGGAAGAACAGCGCCATGCCGACGGGCGCGCCGTCGAGCTCGGCGATCACCGCTTCCGCTGCGGGATGCGGGCCGAACAGCGCCTCGAACAGCATCGGTTCGGTCGCGATGACCTTGTCGCTCTCGCGTTCGAAATCGGCGAGATCGCGGACGAATTGCAGGATCAGCGGCACGTCGGCCGATGTGGCGGGGCGGATTTCGGTGGTCATGCGGCAGCCTCGGTTTGGGGAGCAGGAGCGGTGGTCGATCCGCGCATCGCGACCAGGCACCCGCCGATGATCAGCGCGGCACCCGCGACCGTGTAGAGCGAGACGCTTTCGCCGAACACCCACCAGCCGAGCAGGGCGGCCCAGACGAAGGCGGTATATTCGACCGGGGCGAGCACTTGCGCCTCGGCATGGCCATAGGCCCAGGCCAGCGCCATCGCCGAGAGCGAGCCGAGCACGGCGGCGCCGAAAATGTGCGGCACGTAATCGAGCGGGGGAATAGCCGAGAACCAGGGTGCTCCGATGAGCAACATCCCGCCCAGCACGATCGAGGTGAAGAGCGCGACCTCGAGCGGATCGGCGACTTGCGCTTGCTTGCGCAGCAGGATCAGGCTGCCGGCATAGAGGATCGACGCCAGCACGACCGCGACCGAGCCGAACACGACTTGCGCCGAGGCGTGCGCCTGGATTTGCCCGGCGGCGATCACCAGCACGCCGACGCTGGCGACGACCGATCCGCCGATCGCGGCGCGGCGGATTTGCTCGCCGAGCGTCGCGGCGGCGAGGAACAAGGCAATCAGCGGGGCGAGGAAGGTCAGCGCCACGCCTTGCGCCATCGGCACGCGCACCAGCCCCCAGAAGAACAATAGCACCGACGCCCCCGCAACCGCGCCGCGCGCGATGTGCAGCGTCAGTGCAGCGCGCCCCGGCCAGGCCTTGCGCCGCGCGACGAACACCGGCCCGAGCAGGGCCACGCCGGCGAGCGAGCGCCACAGCACCGCGCTGTACGCGCCATGCAGGATCGACATGTCCTTCATCACCGCGTCCATCACCGAATAGCTGGCGATGCCAGCGGCGGCGACGCCGAAGGCGAGATTGGCGGACACGGGTTTCATGTGCAGGTCGATAGCGCCCTGGGCGGGCGGTGTCAGGGAAAAGATTGTGCGGCCGGACGCGCTAAAGTCACACGAGTCTCACCATCGACGGGGTGTTCGGCGGGAGCATTGGGTACGATCGCGGGATCGGATCGTGCCGCAGTTTCGAGGGTCGACAGGGTCAAAGAGCATCATCCAAGATGGCAAAGCCCAGCCGTGTAGGACAGTGCGCTATTCCAGCGTCATCGTGTCGTCGCTGATCTTCACCGTGTCGATGTGGCGGAGGTAGGTCTGCCCCAACAACGACATCTCGCTGTCCTGCAACACCACGGCGCGGACATCGGAGACGCGTTTGCCGTCGAGCACGATGTCGGCGATCCGCACTTCCTGCCCGCGAACATAACCGGCGGCACCCTTGCCGACGATCTCGAACCGCTCGGGATCGAAATCGACATGCGCGCGCCGCGCGTCCTCCATCGTCAGCGCGACGGTATCGGCCCCGGTGTCGACCAGGAAGCGGATCGGTTCCTTGTTGACCTCGGCGACGGCGAGGAAGTGGCCGCTGTTGCTGCGTTCGATCCGGGTTGGGGTAGGCACATCGCGCGGGGCGGTGCCATCGGTGGCGGTGGCGACCGCAGCCGCTGCGGGTGCAGGCGGACGCTTGGCGGCAGGCAAGGCGAGCCCGATGCCGATCCCGACGATGATGACAGACCCGAGCGCGAGTTTCATGCGGGCAGCATAATGCAGCGGCTTTAGGACGCGACTAAGGTTTAGAGATAACGCCGGGTAAAGGTGGCGCCCCCGCCGGTCGATGCCTTCGCGCATCGCCCGCCTGAATGCGTTTTCGCTCCAGGCCCCGATGCCGGTATCGACGTG
>JAIXZV010000244.1 GCA_027489365.1 Sphingomonadales bacterium | reverse complement strand
GTGTCGCTGACCGAGCAGGACCCGTATAACAATGTGATCCGCACCACGATCGAGGCGATGGCGGCGATGCTGGGGGGCACGCAGAGCCTCCACACCAATGCGCTGGACGAGGCGATCGCACTGCCGACCGACTTCTCCGCCCGCATCGCGCGCAACACGCAGATCGTGCTGCAGGAAGAAACGGGGATGACCAAGGTCGTCGATCCCTTGGGCGGCTCTTATTATATCGAGAGCCTGACCGAGGAACTGGTCGACAGAGCGTGGGATATCATCGAGCGCGTCGAGGCCGACGGCGGCATGGCCAAGGCGGTCGCCAATGGCTGGCCCAAGGCGATGATCGAGGAAGCCGCCGCCGCCCAGGCCGCGCGCGTCGACAAAGGCGAGCAGGTCATCGTCGGCGTCAACAAGTACAAACTGGCCGAGCAGGACCCGATCGACATTCTCGACGTCGATAACGTCGCGGTGCGCGAGGCGCAGATCGCGCGGATCGCACGGGTGAAGGCCGGGCGCGACGAGGCCAAATGCCTCGCGGCGCTGGGTGCGCTGCAAGCGGGCGCGCGGGGGGGCGAAAACGTTCTCGCGCTTGCGATCGAATGCGCCCGCCAGCGCGCGACGCTGGGCGAAATCAGCGCCGCCTTGGAGGTGGTGTTCGACCGATACCGCACCGCGCCGACCCCGGTGTCGGGCATTTACGGTGGCGCGCACGCCTTCGATGCGGCGTGGCAGGGGCTGAAGGAAGGCGTCGTCTCGCTGGAGCGGCGCAATGGTCGCAAACCGCGGATGCTGGTCGCCAAGATGGGGCAGGACGGGCATGATCGCGGCGCGAATTTGGTGTCCTCGGCGTTCGGCGATCTCGGGTTCCAGGTCGTGCCGGGGCCGCTGTTCCAGACGCCATCCGAAGCGGCGGCGCTGGCGATCGAAAGCGATGTCGACGTGGTCGGCGCCTCCAGTCTGGCGGCGGGACACAAGACGCTGATCCCCGAACTGATCGGCCATTTGCGCGAGGCCGGACGCAGCGACATCAAGGTCATCGCGGGCGGGGTCATCCCGGCGCAGGATTATCAGTTTCTGCGCGATGCGGGGGTCCAAGGCATTTTTGGCCCGGGCACCAATCTGGTCGAGGCGGCGGGCGAAGTGCTGCGCTTGCTCGGGCACAATATGCCGCCGGTCGAGGAAGCGGCCGAATGAGCGGCCCAAGCGCGTCGGCGGAACCCGATCCGCACCAGGACAAGGTCATCCTGCTCTACGATTATTCGAAGCATCTCCTGTCGCTTGCTCTGTTCGGGATCGGCGGGATCGTGTCGCTGGCGCAGTCGCCGCAGGGGCAGAAGATCCCCGCGCTGATCGTCGCGCTGATGCTGGTGATGCTCGCGCTGTCCGGCCTGTGTGCGCTCAGTTGCACCGCCGCGATTCTCCGCGCGCGTCAGCGGGATTTGCCGGTGGGTCGCGGGGCGTGGACGAGCAGCCAGCTCGCCATGATGTTTCTCGGCACCGGCGTCGGTGGTTTTCTCGTTATCTGGATCAAGGCAATTTTATGAGCGTGCGTACCGACTGGACTCGTGATGAAATCGCAGCGTTGTTCGATCTCCCCTTCGACGATCTGATGTTCGAAGCGCAGAGCGTCCACCGCGCGCATCACACGCCGGGCGAGGTGCAGCTCTGCACGCTCTTGTCGATCAAGACCGGCGGATGCCCGGAGGATTGCGGCTATTGCTCGCAGTCGAAGAGCGCCGACAGTGGGGTCAAGGCGACCAAGCTGATGGACCCGCGCGCCGTGCTGCAAATGGCGGCGCAGGCGAAGGATTCGGGGTCGCAGCGGTTCTGCATGGGGGCGGCGTGGCGCAACCCCAAGGACAAGGACATGCCCGCCATCGTCGAGATGGTGAAGGGCGTTCGCCAGATGGGTATGGAAACCTGCATGACGCTCGGCATGTTGACGCCGGGGCAGGCGGCGATGCTGGCCGAGGCTGGGCTCGATTATTACAACCATAACATCGACACCGCGCCCGAACGCTATGACAGCGTGATCACGACGCGGACCTTTGCCGATCGGCTGGAGACGCTGGAGCATGTCCGCGAGGCCGGCATCAACGTGTGCTGCGGCGGGATCGTCGGCATGGGTGAGACGCGCGCGGATCGCGTCGGCTTTGTCCACGCGCTCGCCACCTTGCCGCGCCATCCGGAGAGCGTGCCGGTCAATGCTTTGGTGCCGGTCAAGGGCACGGTGCTCGGCGACATGCTCGCCGAAACGCCGCTCGCCAAGATCGACGATATCGAATTCGTGCGGACGATGGCGGACGCGCGGATCACCATGCCGCTAAGCATGGTGCGGCTGAGCGCGGGGCGCGAGAGCATGTCCGAGGCGACGCAGGCCTTGTGCTTCATGGCGGGGGCGAATTCGATCTTTACCGGTGATAAGCTGCTGACGGCGGGCAATCGCGGGGACTCGGCGGATGCGGCGATGTTCGAACGGCTGGGCCTGCGGCCGATGACGGGGGCGGAGCCGATGCGGGTGGCAGCGGCGTGAAGGCATACCCCATCCGTCACCCCGGACTTGTTCCGGGGTCCACTCCTCTGCTTGAGATGCCCTCCGATGTGGCACGTTGGACCCCGCAACAGGTCCGGGGTGATGCGCGGGTGCACGGCGCAGTTGCGGCCCCTTGTGCGGCCGCAGTGATCCGCGCTTTACCTCTCACCAGCCGGAGTAGATCGTGACGTGTCGCGCATGGCAAAGAGGATTATTCTTTTCTTGTTGGGTGTCGGCTGGTTTGGTTTGGTGCTCAGCGAGTATGCCGTTTTGACCGGCCGGAAATCGATGTCATACGGACAGGGTCAGACTGTACGCTGTCTTTATTGGACTGGATTGGGCCAGCACGAAGTCCTGAAGGAAGGTCGCATTGGCACCGTTAGTTGTCCATGGACCGTCAGCAACATCAGAAAGTGGTAGCGCGATGTTCAAAAAAATCCTCGTCGCCAACCGTGGCGAAATCGCTTGCCGCGTGATGCGCACCGCCAAGAAGATGGGCATCGCCACCGTCGCGGTCTATTCCGACGCCGATGCGCGCAGCCCGCATGTGTTGATGGCGGATGAGGCGGTTCGGCTTGGGCCTCCCCCCGCCGGCGAGAGCTATTTGCTCGCCGATCTGATCCTCGCCGCCGCCAAATCGACCGGGGCGGACTGCATCCATCCCGGCTATGGCTTCCTGTCGGAGCGCGAGAGCTTCG
>JAIXZV010000146.1 GCA_027489365.1 Sphingomonadales bacterium | reverse complement strand
TGGCGGTCGGTACGGTCGAAAGCTGGCTGATCTGGAAGCTGACGCGCGCGTTGCATATCACCGATGCAACCAACGCCAGCCGTACTGCGCTGATGGCGATTGGCAGTGGTCAGTGGGACGATGGCTTGATCGACCTGTTCGGAGCCCCCCGCGCCGCTCTGCCCGAGATCGTCGATTGCGCCGGGCAGTTCGGAACCACCACGCTGTTCGGCGCTCCGATCCCAATTTGCGGCATCGCGGGCGATCAACAAGCCGCCACGATCGGGCAATCCTGCCTGAAAATCGGCGAGACCAAGGCCACCTTCGGCACCGGCGCATTTGTCCTCAGCCAGGCCGGGCCGATCCCACCGACGTCGCGCAATCGGCTGCTCTCTACGATCGTGTGGCAATTGGGCGGGCGGCGCTCCTATGCGCTCGAAGGATCGGTATTTGTCGCGGGCAGCCTGATCAAATGGCTGCGCGATGAAGTGGGTCTGATCGGCACCGCTGCGGAGACAGAGGCCCTCGCCCGCAGCGTGGCGGACAATGGCGGCGTCTATCTCGTCCCCGCTCTGTCCGGCCTCGGCGCGCCGTGGTGGGAACCCGACGCGCGCGGCGCGATCTCGGGTCTCAGTTTCTCGACCGGCAAGGCGCATATCGTCCGCGCCGCGCTGGAAGCGATGGCGCATCAGGCGCACGATTTGAAGACCGCCTTCGCCGCCGACGGCGTCGATTGGGCGAATGTGCGAATCGATGGCGGGATGGTCGCCAACGATTGGATGGCGCAGGACATGGCCGACATGCTCGGCATCTGCGTCGAACGGCCGAAATTCGCGGAGACAACGGCGCTTGGCGCCGCGATGCTCGCCGGCATCGGCTGCGGCCTCTTCGCCGATCTGGCGGAAGCGAGCGTGATGCGCGGCGCGGTCGAGACGTTCGAGCCGTCGATCCCGGCTGCACATCGCGCTGCCAGGCTCGACGGGTGGCGGGCGGCCGTCGCAGGCGTCGTCTCTGCGTCAGGCGATGCGCGGGCGTAGCAACACCCGCGCTGCTCGTTCCTAAGCCGCTACGCCGACGCGATCCTCGAACAGCACCTTCAAATCCTTCTTCAGGATCTTGCCATTGGCGTTGCGCGGCAGCGTTTCGTGGACGAAGCGGATCGCGACGGGTGTTTTGAAGATCGCAAGCCGCGCCTTCACCCACGCCTGCAGTTCCGCCTCGCTTGCTTCCATTCCGGGTGCGAGATGGACGACGGCGGCGGGTTCCTCGCCCAGTGTGCGGTGCGGGATTCCAATCAGCGCGCAATCGGTGACGGCCGGGTGCGCGTACAGCATGTTCTCGACCTAGGACGAATAGATATTCTCGCCGCCGCGGATGATCATGTCCTTCGCGCGATCGACGATATAGACGAAGCCTTCGTCATCCAGCCGCGCGAGATCGCCGGTCCGCACCCAGCCATCGACGAAGGTCGCGGCGGTCGCTTCGGGCTTGTTCCAATAGCCCTTCACCACCATCGGCCCGCGCGCCCACAGCTCGCCGACTTCGCCGACCGCAAGCTCGGTTTCGCCATCCTCGTCCATGATCTTGAGGTCAGCAACCGGCGCGGGCGGCCCGGCGCTGGTTGGGCGCGCGAGATAATCCTCGCCGCCGTGGCCCGTCACGGTCGCCATCGTCTCGGTCATGCCCCAGCCGTTGGAGGGCAACGCGCCGAATTCGGTGAAGATCCGCCGCACCAATTCGGGGGCCGAGGGCGCGCCGCCATAAGCGATCGCCTCCAGCGAGGAGAGGTCGTAACGCGCGCGGTCGGGATGCTCCAGGATCTGCCACGCGATCGTCTGCACGCCGCCGGTGACATGGACTTTCTCGCGCTCGATCAGTTCCATCGCGCGGACCACGTCCCATTTGCGTATGAAGACGAGCGTATTCCCGGCCGCGATCGTCATCATCATCGTCGCGCTGCAGGCGGTGACGTGGAACATCGGGATGACGGTCAGGAAGGTCTTGGGCGTCGGATCCGGGATCGCCTCACCACGCCGCAGATACGACCGCGCACCCGAATAGGCCGAGGTCAGGATGTTGGTGGTCAAATTGCGATGCGTGCCGAGCGCACCCTTGGGGTTGCCGGTCGTGCCGCTGGTGTAGAAGATCGTGGCGTTATCGTCGGGCAGCAGCTCGACTGGCGGCAGCTCGGCCTCGGGCAACGTCGCATAGCCGTGCGGCGTGCCGATCAGATCTTCCAGCCGTAGCGCGCGCGGGTCCAGTGCGGCCGATGCGCGCGCGACGATCATTCGCTCTAGCGCGGGCAGCGCCGGATTGTCCGCCGCCAACCGCTGATAGCGCTCGTCATCGACGAACAGAATCCGGCAGCCCGAATCGTTGATGCCATATTCCAGCTCGCCTGAGGTCCACCACGCGTTCAACGGCACGACGATCGCGCCGATGCTCGCCGCCGCGAAGAAGATCACGGGCCATTCGGGCAAATTCCGCATAGCGAGGCCGACGCGGTCGCCCTTGACGATCCCCATGCCGACCAGCGCTTGCGCGAGCGTCGCCACCGCGCGGAAATGCGCGGCATAGGTGACGCGTTCATCCTCATAGACCACGAACTCCCGCTCGCCGTATGCCCGCGACATCGCGATTAACGCGGCCAGCGACGGCGGAGCGTGCTTCCACACCCGTGTCGGGACACCGCGAATCTCGACTGTCTCGATCTCGAACTTGCCCCCGGCAACGGTGAGCGCGGCCTGCGTCTGAGGCAGCGTCATTTTCGGCCAGGTCGGGTCGAGCGCGACAAGCGGTTCGGTATCCAAGGCGATGCTCTCCTTTGTGTCGGCGCACACGGCAGTTGAAACTCGGGTTTGCCGCGCCGATCGAATTTCGCAAGGTTACTGTTGATTCGCGCGCCACTCAAGGCAATAGGGTGGGCGTGCTTTCGAATTGGGGGTATGGAAACCGACATGACCGTGAACCTGCCCGTCACCGGACGATTCGACACCACCCGCCTTGCCGCGATCGATACCTTTCTGAAGGAGCGCTATCTCGATTCGGGGAAATTGCCGAACTGCCAATTGCTGATCGCGCAGGGCGGCGAGATCGCGCATTTCTCCTCGCAAGGGGCGGCGCGCGAGGGCGGCGCCAGCATCGACGAGACGTCGTTGTTCCGCATCGCCAGCATGACCAAGCCGATCACCTCGATCGCCTTCATGATGCTGGTCGAGGAAGGCAAGGTCGCGGTGGACACGCCGGTCCACCACATACTTCCCGAATTCAAAGGGCTCGGCGTCTATAATGGCGGCGGTGGCGGCGTACCGTTCCAGACCAAGGCGACGGCCGAGCCGATGCGGATGGTCGATCTGCTGCGTCACACCTCGGGCCTGACCTATGGGTTCCAGAATCGCTCGAACATCGATGCGGCGTACCGCGAGGGCAAAATCGAGAATTGGCACGGCAACCTCGACCTCGACGGGTTCATCGCGGCGCTCGGTCAATTGCCGCTCGAATTCTCCCCCGGCGAGGCGTGGAATTATTCGGTTTCAACCGATGTGCTCGGCGCAGTGGTCGAGCGGGTGTCCGGCGTGTCGCTCCCCGACTTCTTCCGCACCCGCATCTTCGCGCCGCTCAAGATGGACGACACCTTCTTCGCCGTACCCGAGGACAAGATCGACCGGCTGACCGATTGCTACACCTTCGTCCCCGGCGCCAATGATGGAAAAGGCGGCCGCGTGATGTACGATCGCGGTGAGGCGAGCGCGTGGAGCCGGATGCCCAAGCTCGTCTCCGGCGGCGGCGGGCTCGTCTCGACCGCGCTCGATTACCATCGCTTCTGCACGATGCTACTGAACGGCGGCGAGTTGGACGGCGCGCGGATCGTCGGGCGCAAGACGATCGAGCTGATGACGATGAACCATTTGCCCGGTGGATCGGATCTCGCGGCGATGTCGAAATCCTTGTTCAGCGAGGCGGCGAATGCGGGGACCGGCTTCGGTCTTGGCTTCGCGGTCAATATCGACGTCGCGCGCTCGATGATCCCCGGCAGCCGTGGCGAATATTATTGGGGCGGGATGTTTTCGACCGCCTTCTTCGTCGATCCGGTCGAGCAGCTTTCGATGGTGTTCATGACGCAGATGTCGCCGTCGAACGTCTACCCAATCCGGCGTGAGTTGAAGACGTTGATCTACAGCGCGCTGACATAATCCGCATCCGTCACCCCAGCGCAAGCTGGGGTCTGGTGGGGTAGTGCGCATCGCCTGCCCCATGAAGATCCCCGCCTTCGCTGGGATGACGCTTTCGAACTTCAGGAGAGAGAAGAATGACCGGCCC
>JAIXZV010000348.1 GCA_027489365.1 Sphingomonadales bacterium | reverse complement strand
CGATCGTCGCGCCGCTGCCCGCCCAGAAATAGATCGTGCCGAGCCGTGCGCCGGCCTGTGCGGTCGACAGGCCGTATTCGCGCTCAAGATAAGTCTGCGTCCACCAGAGCAAGCCCCAGCCCCACAGGCAGATCACCGTCCCCGCCGCGTTGATGTGCCACGCCGAACGGCTCGTCCACATATAGCGGCAGGTCTCGATGAAGGTGGCGCTCGGCGCGCTGTCCTCGGTCACCAGTTCGAAGCGGCCGCGCACCGGCTCGCGCACGGTCAGCAGGATCAGCACGCCGAAGATGACGCCGGGCACGCCGAGCGCGATGAAGGCGGCGCGCCAGCTCTGGAAATATTCGACAATCGCGCCGGCGAGGCTCGACCCCATCCACGCGCCGAGCGGCAGGCCGAGCGCATAGACGGTGAGCGCATAGGCGCGGCGCCCGCGCGGGAAATTGTCGGCGATGATCGAGGTCGAGGGCGGGGTGCCGCCTGCCTCCCCGATGCCGACCCCGATCCGCGCGAGCAGGAATTGCCAGTAATTCTGCGTGAGACCGAGCAAGGCGGTCATCGCCGACCACAGGATCATCGCGCCTGCGACGATGTTGCGGCGGTTCGATCGGTCGGCGACCTTGGCGATCGGCAGGCCGACCGAAATGTAGAAGAAGGCGAGCGTCACGCCGGTGAGCCAGGCGACGCCCGAATCGCTCAGACCGAATTCGAGCCGGATCGGCTCCAGCACCGTCGCGACGACGTAGCGATCGGCGATGTTCACCGCATAGACCAGGCCAAGCACCAGCACGACATACCAGCGCGCGGAATCGAGACGTGGTGCTGGCGATGACGTCATGAAGGCCCCCCTAAGCCGGTCGCGCTACGCGACCACAGATCGTTGAGCGTAGCCGCGTAGCTGTTTGCGAGATAGACCTCGCACGTCTCAGCCCCCGTCGGTGCGATCCAGACGGGCACGTGGTGGATCGTCGTCGCGGCGATCCTGCCGGGGGCGAAGCGCGGATCTTCGACATCGAAGCAGCCGCTGATCGTGAGGAGGTCGCGCCAGCCCGCGCCGGTGAGGGTCGCGCGGGTCAGGCCGCCGCCGATCGGTGTCAGCGCGCCGCTGTCGCCGATCTGCTCGGCCAGTGCCGCTGCGTGTGCGGCGGCGTCGATCAGCCACCAGCGGCGCGGCTCGACTTGCAGTATGCGCGTGCCGACCGGCGGTGGTGGCGGGGAGCCGTCCCATATATCGAGCGCGAGCACGTCCCCCGCAGGTGCCATTGTGAAGGCGACGGGTGCATCAGTCACGGTAGCGCGCCCCTTCCGCATCGTAAAAGACCGGTGCCGCCACCGTCACCCGTGCCGACTGTCCGCGGGTCGGGGATGAGGCGAGCAGCGCTTCGCCCATCCGCGCGCGGCCACCGGCGAGCAGCCCCAGCGCGATCGCGCCGGTTCCGAGCACCCGCGCTGCGGCGGAGGTGACATGCCCTTCGACCGGCGCACCGTCGCTCGCGATCAGCATTGCGCCTTCGGGGACGGGCGTGTCGCTGGTCAGGCCGACCAGTTGCGCGCGGTCCGCGGCGGCGAGCGCAGGGCGGGTGAGGCCGCTCGCCCCGATGTATCCGCCTGCCTTGCGCAGCATCCGTTCGAGCGACAGATCGTGTGGCGTGGTGCGCCCGTCCGCCTCCGCCCCCACGACGATATGGCCCTTTTCGATGCGCAGGAATTCGAGCGCTTCGAGGCCATAAGGGTAGCCGCCGCGCGCACGGGTTGCGGCTTCGAGCGCGTCCCAGACCGGACCTGCTGCATGGCCCTCGGCATAAATCTCGAACGCGCGTTCGCCGCTGTAGCTGGCGGCGAGGATTAGCACGGGTACGCCCGCGATCTCAGCCTGCGCGACGCCCATATGCGCGGGCGGGGCGATCCCGGTCAGGTCTGCGAGGATGTCGCGCGACAGCGGCCCGGCGAGGGCGATCCCGGCGAAATGCTCCTGCTGCGCGACGATCGCGACCTTCAGATGCGGCGCGAGGACGCGGTGCGCATAGCTCAGATGCGCTTCCATCCGGTCCGCGCCGCCGGTCGAACTGGTGAGCAGATAGCGCGTCTCGGCGATCCGCCAGACGGTGCCGTCGTCCATCACCATGCCGTCTTCGCGCAGCATGAAGGTGTAGCGCCCGCGCCCGACCGCCAGTTTCGCCACCCCGGTCGCGCAGACGAGTTCGAGGAAGGCGGCGGCGTCGGGGCCGGTCACCGCGAATTTGGCGAGCGTCGAGACATCGACGATTCCCGCCGTGGTGCGTACCGCGCGCGCCTCGCGCATGGCGGCTGCGTGCAGCGTCTCGTCCTGAAGCGGATAGGCGCGCGGGCGGTGCCACAGGCCGAGCGGCTGCCACAACGGGTTCAGCCTTTGATGGCGATCATACAGCGCGAGGCGGCGCGCCGGGGCGGCATGGCCCCCCGCGTCCGCTCCGGCCAGCGCGCCCAGGGTCAGCGGGGTGAAGGGCGGGCGGAAGGTGGTCAGCCCGGCTTGCGGGATCGTCACGCCCGCGCCGCTGGCGAGGCGGGCGAGCGCGGCCATGTTGCTCGTCTTGCCCTGATCGGTCGCCATGCCGAGCGTGGTATAGCGTTTGAGATGCTCGACCGAGCGATACCCCTCGGCCCAGGCGAGGTCGATATCGGCGGCGGTGACGTCGTTCTGGAAATCGATGAAGCTGTGCTTCGGGTCGGGGAGGGCGGCGGCGGTGGCCGCAATCGGCGGGATATCGCCCGCCGCCGCGCCGACGCTGGTGATCGCTTGTGGCGATGCGCCGGGGACAAAGGCTTGCAGGTCTTCGCGCCAGTTGAGCTTGCCGCCGGCCTGGCTGTGGAGATGGACGACGGGCGTGAAGCCGCCCGACATGGCGAGCAGATCGGCCTCGAAGCGGCGCGTTGAGCCACCGATGAGCGCATCGACCGAAGCAAGGTGGTGCGAACGGCCCTTGGTCGAAAGCGGCAGGGCATCGGTGAAGACAGGGAAGCGCGTGGCAGGGCCGGACGCGCGGGAGTCGAGGATCGCGACCACCGCGCCCCCCGCCGCCTCCACCGCATCGGCGGTGGCATAGGCATCGTCATTGTTGGTGGCGATGACGACGCGCTTGCCCGGCAGGACCTGGAAGCGATCGATATAGGTCCGCACTGCCCGCGACAGCATCACGCCGGGGCGATCGTTTCCGGCAAAGGTCAGCGGCCGCTCGATCGCGCCGGTCGCCAGTACGATGCGCTTTGCGCGGACGTGCCACAGGCGTTGGACGGGCTGGCCCGGAGGCGGGGCCTGTCCCGGTTCGACCAACCGCTCGGCCAGGGTCGCGAAGCCGTGATCCCACAGGCCCGACGCGGTGGTGCGGGTGAGCACGCGCACGCCTTCGG
>JAIXZV010000263.1 GCA_027489365.1 Sphingomonadales bacterium | reverse complement strand
TCGCGCTACCTGTCGAACGTCTATTTCGGCGATAATGTGTACGGCCTGCGCGCCGCTGCTCGACACTATTTCGGGCGTACGCCGGAAAATCTGTCGATCGCGCAAGCGGCGATGCTGGCGGGACTGGTCAAGGCACCGTCGAAGCTCGCCCCCACGGTCAATCTGCAAGGCGCGCGCGACCGGGCGAAGCTGGTCGTGGCGGCGATGGTCGATGCCAAATTGCTCGATCCGGCCGACGCCGCCGACGTCCGCCCCGCGCGAATCGTGCCCGATCGGCGGCAGACGCTGCCCAACGGCACCTATTTCGCCGATTGGGTGCTGCCCGAGGCGCGCGACCATGCCGGCGAAATCGCGACCGAGACGACCGTGCAGACCACGCTCGACCGCCGCCTGCAAAAGGCCGCCGAGCGCGCGACCAAGCGTGCGGGATTGCGCGATGCGCAGATCGCGCTGGTCGCGATGCGGCCAGACGGGCGCGTCGTGGCGATGGTCGGCGGCAAATCCTATAGCGACAGCCCGTTCAACCGCGCGACGCAAGCGCAGCGTCAGCCGGGCTCGGCATTCAAGCTGTTCGTCTATCTCGCCGCGCTGCGCAGCGGCATGACCCCCGATTCGGTGATCGAGGACGAGCCGATCACGATCGCCAAATGGTCGCCCAAGAATAGCGATGGGCGGTATCTCGGGCCGATCAGTTTGCGTCAGGCGTTCGCACGTTCTTCCAACGTCGCGGCGGCGCGAATCACGCAGCAAGTCGGCGTTGCGAAGGTCATCCAGGCGGCACGCGATCTGGGTGTTTCCACGCCGATCCCCAATGAAGCGACGATCGCGCTCGGCACATCAAGCATGTCGCTGCTCGAGCTGACGGCGGCCTATGCCTCGGTCGCGGCGGAGCGCTATCCGGTGCGTCCGCGCGGGCTGGAGGCGGAACCCGAGCGCGGCGTGCTGGCCACGCTGACCGATCGGACCCGTTCGCTGTCCGGGGATCTGCACGCCCAGATGCTCGATCTGCTCTCCGCCTCGGCCGAAACCGGCACGGGCCGCGCGGCGGCGCTGTCGGTGCCGACCTATGGCAAGACCGGCACGACGCAGGACAATCGCGATGCTTTGTTCATCGGCTTCGCCAATGGCCTGGTGTGCGGCGTGTGGGTCGGCAATGACGACAACACCCCCAATGCCGGTCTCTCCGGCGGCGGCATTCCGGCACGGGTGTGGCGCGATTTCATGCAGAGCGCGCTCGGCGTGGGCGCAGCGGTCGCGCCCGAGCCGGAGCCCGAAATGGTCGATCCGGATGCGGGCAACGGCGTGGACGAAACGCTCGAAAACTTCCTCGATCCGGCGAACATTCCCACGGTTGAGGGCGAAATTCCCGGGGTCGGTCGCGTCCGGCTGCGCAATGGCGAACTGAATTTCGAGCCGAACCGTAGCGGCGACCCTGAGCGTGGCCCCGACCGTCGTCGCGATCGCCTGGACGACCGCGCACCCCCGCCGCGCGATCCAGAGGGCGAGGAGTAATCCTGCTCGGTTGACGGCGCGCGCGCAGCACCGCAAGGCCATGCCATGCGCTTCTTCTCCGACAATGCCGCCCCCGTCCACCCGGCCGTGCTGGCCGCGATGAGCGATGCCAACGTCCTCGACACCGCCTATGACGGCGACGGCTGGAGCAAACAGCTCGACGCGCGCTTCTCCGACCTGTTCGAAACCGAGGTGCGTGCCTTGTGGGTGCCATCGGGCACCGCTGCCAATTGCCTGGCGCTCGCGGCGCTGTGCCCGCCGCACGGCGCGATCATCTGTCACCGCGACGCGCATATCCAGAATGACGAAGGCGGCGCGCCCGAATTCTACACCCACGGCGCGAAGTTACTGCTGGCCGAGGGCGAAGGCGCAAAGCTGACGCCAGAGACGATTGCGGCGGTGCTCGATGCCACCCGCAACGATGTCCACCAAGTCCAGCCGCACGCCATTTCGATCACCAACGCGACCGAATATGGGCTGGTCTATACCCCCGATGACGTCGCCGCGATCGGGCATCTGGCGAAGGAACGCGGCCTTGGCCTGCACATGGACGGCGCGCGCTTCGCCAATGCGGTCGCGCATCTCGGCTGCGCCCCCGCCGACGTGACGTGGCGCGGCGGAGTCGACGCGCTCAGCTTTGGCTTCGTCAAGAATGGGGGGATGAGCGCCGAGGCGCTGATCTTCTTCAAGCCAGACTTGGCCGCCGCGACGCTGTATCGGCGCAAGCGCGCCGGGTTATTGCTGTCGAAGGGACGCTATCTCGCGGCGCAGCTCCTCGCGATGCTTGAGGGCGATTTGTGGCGCGATCTCGGCCGCAACGCCAACGCCGGGGCGGCGCTACTGGCGCAGGCCGCGGGGTCGCGCCTGGTCAATCCGGTCGAGGCGAATGAAGTCTTCCTTCGCGTTACCGCCGCCGAGGCCGCGCAGTTGCGTGCGCTCGGCTTCGATTTCTATGATTGGGGTCCGGACGAAGCGCGGCTCGTCATCTCGTGGAATCAGTCGCCCGACGACATCCGCCCGCTCGCCGACGCGATCGCCGCGCTTTGAGCGAGGCGGCGCCCTCCCCCAATTCGAGCAAGCTCGCGATCCTGATTCCGTTCGGTATCGTCACGCTGATCTGGGGATCGACCTGGCTCGTTATCCGGCATCAATTGGGCGTGGTGCCGCCGACCTGGTCGGTGACCTATCGCTTCATCGTCGCGGGCAGCTTCATGCTTGGCTACGCGCTGTTCCGGGGCGAACGGATCGCACTTGATTCACGCGGCTGGGCCTTCGCCGCGATCACCGGGCTTTGCCAATTCTGCCTCAACTTCAACTTCGTCTACCGCGCCGAGGGGTATGTCACCTCGGGGCTTGTCGCGGTCGTCTTCGCGCTGCTGCTGCTGCCCAATGCCGTGTTCGCGCGGATCTTCCTCGGGCAGAAGCTCGGACGGCAATTGATCGTCGGGATGGGCGTCGCGATGGCGGGTGTGGTCCTGCTGTTCGTGCGCGAGGCGCGGGTCGATCCGCACGGGCCGGGGCAAGTACTGCTAGGGATCGGCTTTACGCTGCTGGCGATCCTGTCCGCCTCGATCGCCAACGTCATGCAGGCGACGCCGACCGCGCGTGCCTATCCGATGGCGGCGATGCTCGGCGTGGCGATGCTGATCGGCGCGGCGCTCGACGCTACGATCGCCTGGACGATCAGCGGCCCGCCGGTGTTCGACACATCGCCCGGCTATATCGCGGGCGTGCTGTATCTCGGCATCTTCGCTTCGGCGCTCGCCTTCCCGCTCTATTACGGCGTGCTGCGCGTGATCGGTCCGGCAAAGGCCGCCTATTCCAGCGTTCTCGTGCCGGTCATCGCAATGCTGCTGTCGACGCTGTTCGAGGGCTATGTCTGGACCTGGCTGGCGGCGGGCGGCGCGGCGCTGGTGCTCGGCGGGCTGGTCATTGCGCTCAGAGCCCGCAGGCCAGCGCGGTAATCGGGATAGGTCGGGGTCCAGCCGAGCACGCGCTTGGCCTTGCCATTCGCGACCCGGCGATTCTCCGCGTAAAATCCGCGCGCCATCGGCGATAGCGACTCGATCGGCACGAACGGCGGCGATGGCACGCCGAGCAGGCGCGCGGCGAAGTCGATCACGTCATTCTGGCTCGCGGGGTAGTCGTCCGAGAGGTTGTAAGCTCCGGGCGGCGCCGAAAATCCGGCGACCACGCCTGCCACGATATCCTCGACATGGACTCGGCTGAACACTTGCCCCGGCGAATCGACGCGGTGCGCGCTGCCGCTGGCGACTCGGTCGAGAGGGGAACGGCCGGGGCCATAGATGCCGGGCAAGCGAAACACCTGCGCGCCCGCCGCCAGCCACGCTGCATCGGCCTCTGCGCGCGCGCTGCGGCGGCCGGTGCCGGTCGGCGCGGTCTCATCGACCCACGCCCCGCCCGCATCACCGTATACACCGGTCGAGGACAGATAGCCGCGCCACGCAGGGCTGTTCGCGAGGAGCGCGCCATAAGCGGCGAGCACCGGATCGCGCTCTTCACTCGGCGGCACCGACGACAGGATATGCGTCGCCGCCGCAATCTCCGCCATCACCGCCGCCGCATCGTCGAACCGTATCGTCCCGTCGCGTCCACCCCGCGACGTGCCGACGACATGCCAGCCCTCGCCCCGCAACCGCTCCGCCAGCGCCTGCGCGGTATAGCCCAGCCCGAAAATCAGCAGCCGCCCCATGACCCTATTTCGCGCCGTAACCGTGATAGAGCAGGCCGAAGAAATCGCCCTTGTTCCAGCGCGGCCGCGCATCGCCATCGGCGATTTCGCGCGCGATCGCATAGTTGGCATTGATGAAGCGGATGCCCTGTGCCCAGTCGATCGGCTGCGCCAGATCGTCGGCCGGCTGGTGATAACGCGTCTTGAAGAATTCGGCGGTGGCGGCCTTGCCAGGCCCCTTCTGACCCGGCCACAGGAACACCGAAGGCACGCCTTGCTGGACGAAGCGATAATGATCGGAGCGCACGAAAATGCCCTGCGCCGGATCGGGATCGGGCGACATCGTCACGCCCAACGTGCCCACCGCCTTGGCCACGATCGGCCCGAGCGTCGAGCGATCCGCGCCGAACACCGTCATATCCTCAAACGGATAGGTCAGGATCGGCATGTCGAGATTGACGTCGGCGACGATCCGCTCGATCGGCACGGTCGGGTGCTTGGCGAAATAGTCGGAGCCGACCAGCCCCTTCTCTTCCGCCGTGACGGCGAGGAACAGGATCGAGCGGCGCGGTGCCTTGCCGCTCGCGCGGAAGCGCTTGGCCTCCTCGATCAGCGAGGCAATGCCGATCGCATTGTCCTCGGCACCGTTATAGATCGTGTCGCCCTTCGCATCGGCGCGCCCGACGCCGAGGTGATCGAGATGAGCCGACAGCACGACGACCTCTTTCGCCAGCTTGGGGTCGCTGCCGGGGATCAGCCCGGCGACATTGGCGCTGCTGACTGGCTCGAAGGTGGTTTTCAGCGCAAAGGCGGCGTTGACCGGCAGTTGCTCGGCCGCAAACACCGTCTTGCTGTCGGCGACGCGCGGCGCGATCTCGCTCCACGGTGTTTTTGCCCCCGCGAACAGCTTGGCCGCACCGGTCGCGCTCAGCGTCGCCAGGACCGGCACGCCGGAGGCATCGCCCGTGCCATCGGGACGCGCCCAGCTCGTGCGCGGCCGATCGAAATTGACGCCACCGCCTGGCAACGCCGCACGCGTCAGCACGATCGCGCCGACCGCACCATGCGCCTGTGCGATCGCCGCCTTGGTCGTCGCGCTCTGGAAATGCGCGCGTTCCTCGCTTTGAAAATCCAGCGGCGCGCCGCCGAAAAAGGCAACGATCTTGCCGCGCACATCGACCCCGGCATAATCGTCGCGGCCATAATGCGGCGCGACGAGGCCGTAGCCGACGAACACCACGGGCGCATCGATCACGGTCCGCGCTGCGGTGGCGACCGTGCCCGGCACATAATCTTCGCCGAAGACCAAGGGCGTCGGCCCCTCGCCCTTGCGCGTCAGCACGACATCGCCCTTGTCGCCCGCGCGATAGGTGACGAGCGGCACCTTCTGGATATAGCTGCCCGCATCGCCCGCCGGCTTCAGCCCGGCGGCAAAGAATTGCGCGGCGACATATTCGGCGGCGATGCGATATTCGGGGCTACCCGCCTCGCGCCCGCGCAGCACGTCGGAGGCGAGGAACAACACGTGCGCCTTCATCGCAGCCTGGTCGTCGGGAAGCGCGGCCTCTTGCGCCAGTGCCGATCCCGCCACGGCAATCGCCGCCAAACCTGCCATCCAGAACTTCATCGTCATCCTCACCATTGCGTGGTGGCGGGGTATCACAGCGTAGCGGCCACGCAAGCACGGCGATTTCGGTGGCGAGCGCCGCTTGCGCGCCCTACATCGACGCTAATGCTCGACATCCAGACCAGCCTCGCCCACCCCCATGTCACCCGCCGCGCGGATTACACCCCGCCCGATTGGCAAGTGCCCGACATAGCCCTGGATTTCGAACTCGACCCCGCCGCAACACGCGTCACCGCGACGCTGCATGTCCAGCGCAGCGGCGGGCATGATCGCCCGTTACGCCTCGATGGTGGCGGCCAGACGCTGCTGTCGGTGTCGGTCGATGGCAAAGCGGTCAATGATTGGGTGATCGAGGACGGCACGCTGGTCCTGCCGCTCAGCGGTTCCGCGCATGTGATCGAAACCACCGTCGAAATCGCGCCCGAGCGCAACACGCAATTGATGGGGCTGTACGCATCGGGCGGCAATCTGTGCACGCAGTGCGAGGCCGAGGGCTTCCGCCGCATCACCTTCTTCCCCGATCGGCCCGACGTGCTGAGCCGTTACCAGGTGCGAATGAGCGCCGACAAGAAACGCTATCCGGTCCTGCTCGCCAATGGCGACCCGATCGCATCGGGCGATCTGGACGACGGGCGACATTGGGCCGAGTGGCGCGATCCCTTCCCCAAGCCCTGCTACCTCTTCGCGCTGGTCGCGGGCGATCTCGCGGTCAATCGCGGCAGCTTCACGACGATGTCGGGGCGCGTGGTCGAACTCGGCATCTGGGTCCGTGCGAGCGATCTCGAACGGACGCACCACGCGCTCGACGCGCTGAAAACGTCGATGGCGTGGGACGAGCGCGTCTATGGCCGCGAATATGATCTCGACGTG
>JAIXZV010000178.1 GCA_027489365.1 Sphingomonadales bacterium | reverse complement strand
TCGGCAACATTGGCGACGTCGTCAAGGTGAAGGACGGGTTCGCCCGTAATTACCTGCTGCCGAACAAGAAGGCGCTTCGCTCCAACGAAGCCAACCGCAAGGTCTTCGAGAAGAACCGCGAAAAGATCGTGGCCGAGAATGCCGAGCGTCGTGCCCATGCCGAGGTCGAAGCCAAGACGATCGACGGCATCACGCTGACGCTGATCCGTCAGTCGTCGAACACCGGCCAGCTCTACGGTTCGGTCGCAGTGCGCGATCTGATCGACGCGCTCGAGGCCGATGGTCACAAGCTGCCGAAGTCGGCGATCGCGCTCAACAAGCCGATCAAGGCGATCGGCCTGTACGAAGTGAAGGTTGCGCTGCACCCGGAAGTTTCGGTAACGATCAAGGTCAACGTCGCGCGCTCGCCCGAAGAGGCCGAGATGCAGGCGAAGGGCGTCGACGTCATGGCCGCCATGTTCGAAAAGGACGAGGCGGGCTTCGTCGAAGCATACGATCCGAATGCCGAGCCGGGCGCGACCGCGGAGGTCGGCGCAGCCGACGCGCAGGCCGAGGCTCAGCCAGAAGCCTGAGCGTTACCGCTCGTTACGACGTAAAAGGGCCGCCCGGAGTGATCCGGGCGGCCCTTTTCGTGTGTCTCCGCCCCGGGGATTGGGGGCTGGAGCGGAGCGCGGTTACCCGGTCACCACGCACGCACTCACCAAAGCCGCGAACGGGATGAGGGCGAGGAAAACGGGAAGAACCTTGGTCATTGCGGCGTCACTTCGTGTTGCTGGTCTGCAAATCAGAACCTCTGACCCTCAAATGCGTATGCGCCCGAATGGTTTCAATACGGCGAGTCGTTTTATTTTAGCGGTGAAGCGTTGGGTGGTGCGATTCGGCTTAATCGCAGCGAAAGCTTCACTTCCGCCCGAACAGCTTCTCGATATCGCCATGCGCGAGCTTCACCCAGGTCGGGCGGCCGTGGTTGCATTGGCCCGAATGCGGCGTGACCTCCATTTCGCGGAGCAGGGCGTTCATTTCGGCGACCGATAGCACGCGCCCGGCGCGCACCGATCCGTGGCACGCCATCGTTGCGGCGACATGGTCGAGGCGTTCCTTCAAGCTCAAAGCCTCGTCGAACGCAGCGAGTTCGTCGGCGAGATCGGTGACGAGGCCGATCACGTCGCCCTGCCCCAGCATCGCCGGCACGCCACGCACCAGCATTGCGCGCGGGCCGAAGCGGTCGAGGTCGAGGCCGAATTCGCTCAGCTCGGCCGCGCGCGCCTCAAGCCGGTCACACGCCGGTTCGTCGAGTTCGACCACTTCGGGGAGCAGCAGCGCTTGTGATGCGACGCCGCCGTTCGCCATCGCCTTGCGCATTCGCTCCAGCACGAGGCGTTCGTGCGCGGCGTGTTGGTCGACCAGGATCAGGCCGTCGGGGCTTTCCGCGACAATATAGGTCTTTGCCACCTGCCCGCGCGCTACGCCGAGCGGGTAATCGGTGGTTTCGGGGGGCGGCGCATAGGCGGGTTCGGCGCGGGCTTGCGGAGGCGGGGTGAAGAAGGTGCGGCGGTCGTTGAGCTTATAAAGCCCCTCCCCTTCAGGAGTGCCAGGTGAATAGCCCCCCGGGCTATTCAGGTCAGGCTGGGAGCCTGACCGACCTGGCACTGGGTTGGGGTGGGGCCGTGCGGCATACCCTAGGTCAAGTTCGCGGAGAGGCCCCACCCCATACCCCTCCCCTGAAGGGGAGGGGCTTTGACCGGACGTCCAGGCGGCTAGCGCGCTTTCAGGCGCGCGCTGACTGCGATGCCCCGCCTCATCGAGCGCGCGCCGCAAACCACTGACGATCAGCCCACGCACCAGCGCCGGATCGCGGAAGCGCACCTCTGTCTTCGCCGGATGCACGTTCACATCGACCGCGTCGGGCGGCACATCGAGGAACAAAGCGACCACGGCATGGCGGTCACGCGGCATCATCTCGGCATAAGCGCCGCGGATCGCACCGATCAGCAGCCGGTCCTTCACCGGCCGCCCGTTAACGAACAGATATTGGTGATCCGCGACGCCGCGGTTAAAGGTCGGCAGGCCCGCGATCCCGCCCAGCCCGATCCCCTCGCGCACGAAATCCACGCCGACGCCATTGTCGACCAGCCCGCGATCGGTCAGCGCCGCGACCCGGTCGGGCAAGCTCTCCCCGCCGGTCACGCCGAGCGAGCGCCGCCCGTCATGCTCGACCGAAAAGCCGATATCGGGCCGCGCCATCGCCAGCCGCTTCACCACATCGATGCACGCCGCGAATTCGCTGCGCGGCGAACGCAGGAACTTGCGCCGCGCCGGTACGCGCTCGAACAGCGCCTCGACCCGCACGCGCGTGCCGGGGGGAATCGCGGCAGGCCCTTCCGACACCAAGACGCCGTTATCGACCACCCGCGCCCAACCCTCGGCACCGCGCGGTCGACTCTCCAGCGTCATGCGCGCGACGCTCGCGATCGAGGGCAACGCTTCGCCGCGAAATCCGAGCGTCGCGACGTTTTCGATTGCCTCGTCGGGCAGCTTCGATGTGGCGTGCCGCTCCAGCGCGAGCGCCATGTCGGACGGACTCATCCCGCACCCGTCGTCGGTCACTTCGACCAGATCGGTGCCGCCTCCGCCAAGGCGTATCGCGATGCGCGTCGCGCCTGCATCGATCGCGTTTTCGACCAGTTCCTTCAACGCGCTGGCGGGCCGTTCGACCACTTCACCGGCGGCGATACGATTGACGAGATGTTCGGGCAGGCGGCGTATTGACATAGGTTTTGCTCTAGCCCAAGCGACGCCATCCCGCGAGGCGCATTCAACCGAATATCAGAGCGTGGCTAGCCCGCCCTGAACGCCCGGATGTAAGCGACGAACGGGCATTGTGCGACCTGTCGGCGACACTCAAGTCCGGCGCGAAACGGAACGATCCATGGGCTTTTTCTCGAATCTTTTCCGCTTTTCTTCTCACGACATGGCGATCGATCTCGGCACCGCCAACACGGTCGTGTATCTGCGTGGCAAGGGCATCGTGCTGAACGAGCCATCGGTCGTCGCGGTCGAGACGCTGAACGGCGTCAAGCGCGTCAAGGCGGTCGGCGACGACGCAAAACTGATGATGGGCAAGACCCCGGACAGCATCCAGGCGATCCGTCCCTTACGGGACGGCGTCATCGCCGACATCGATGTCGCCGAGCAGATGATCAAGCATTTCATTCACAAGGTGCATGGCGGGCAACGCCGCTTCATGCGCTGGCCGCAGATCGTGATCTGCGTGCCGTCGGGTTCGACTTCGGTCGAGCGCCGCGCGATCCGCGATGCTGCGTCGAACGCCGGCGCGAGCCAGGTCTGGCTGATCGAGGAGCCGATGGCCGCCGCGATCGGTGCCGATATGCCCGTGACCGAGCCGATCGGTTCGATGGTCGTCGATATCGGCGGCGGCACGACCGAAGTCGCGGTGCTGTCGCTGCGTGGTCTCGCTTACACCACCTCGGTCCGCGTCGGCGGTGACAAGATGGACGAAGCGATCGTTTCGTACGTTCGCCGCAACCATAATCTGCTGATCGGCGATGCCACGGCCGAGCGGATCAAGCAGGAAGTCGGCGTCGCCAAGCCACCGGCGGACGGCATCGGCCTGACGATCAACGTCAAGGGCCGCGATCTGGTCAATGGCGTGCCGAAGGAAATCCAGATCAACCAGGGCCAGATCGCCGAAGCGCTGAGCGAGCCGGTCGGTCAGATCGTCGAAGGCGTGCGCATCGCGCTCGAGAATACCGCGCCCGAACTGGCGGCGGACATCGTCGATCAGGGCATCGTGCTGACCGGCGGTGGCGCCTTGCTCCGCGGGATCGACGAAGTGCTGCGCGACGAGACCGGTTTGCCGGTGACGATCGCCGACGATCCGCTCACCTGCGTCGCGCTCGGCACGGGGCGTGCGCTCGAAGATCCGATGTTTCGCGGGGTGCTGCACAGCGCGTGATGCGCGCCGTGCAGTAAGCACTGACATGACGCGTCGATCGGGCGGAACGGCGGGTTCCCCCCTACTCAGGCCGCTCTACATCGCGTACAGCGATCTTATTGTTCTTGGCGGCCCTCGGGCTTTTGGATGGGGGTAGAATGGCGCCGCCTCGCAATCGGCGCCCGGGTTTTTCGCGGCGGGCGCAATACAGCCAGTTTTTGGGATATGTCCTCGCGGTGGCAGGCCTGCTCGTCGCGGCGGTGCTGCTCGCGCTGTCGACGCTCGACCCGCCCGCTTTCGCCGTCTTGCGCGCCAGCGTCGGCGAAGTGACGACGCCGCTGTCGTCCGGCGTTTCCGGCGTCGGGCGGTGGTTCGGATCGATCCCCGGCGGCATTGGCGACTATATCGCGGTACATGACAAGAATGCCGCGCTGCGCAAGCAACTTGCCGATCAGCACGCGCTGTTCATGCGCGCGCGTTCCCTGGCCTATGACAATCGCCGGCTGCAGCAATTGCTGCGCGTGCGCGAACGCATCGCCGAGCCGGTGGTGGCCGCACGCCTCGTCAGTTCGTCCGCCTCCAGCACGCGGCGCTTCGCCGTGCTCAACGCCGGATCGTGGCAAGGTGTCGCCGCCGGTCAACCGGTGCGCGGGCCGGAAGGATTGATCGGCCGCATCCTCGAAACCGGGCCGAACAGCGCGCGCGTGCTGCTGCTCACCGATCCCGAAAGCATCGTGCCGGTGCGGCGCACACGCGACGGTACACCCGCGCTCGCCACCGGGCGTGGCGACGGGCTGCTCGACATCAAATCGGTCGCCTTCGCAGCGAGCGATTTCGCTCCGGGCGACGTGTTCGTGACCTCGGGCATCGGCGGCATCTATGCGCCGAACGTACCGGTCGCGCGGATCATCCGGCGCGGTCGTGATGCGGCGATCGGGCGCAGCTTCGCCCAGCCCGATACGGTCGATTATGCGCTCGTCCAGCGCGCCTTCATGCCCGAGCCGCCCCCGCTCCCAATCCCCGCCAATGCCGCCAAGCCGCTGCCCGGCAAGCCTGCGCCATGAGACAGGTTCGCGGTCCTTTCGACGAGGCCCCCGACAGCACCGCCACGCGCTTGCTGCCCGCGATCTCGGTGCTGATCGGGTCGGCGCTGACGCTGTGGCCGATCATTGCCAGCGTCCAGATTCTGCCGCCGTTCGGCCTGTTGATGCTGCTGGGGTGGCGACTGACCCGGACGGAGAGCCTGCGCGTCTGGGCCCCGCTCCCGCTCGGCCTGTTCGACGATCTGGTCAGCGGTCAGCCGCTCGGTAGCGCAATGGTGCTGTGGACGCTGTGCTTCTTCATGATCGATTTGATCGACCAGCGCGTCGTCTATCGTGATTTCTGGCAGGATTGGCTCATCGCCGGGGGCGCGATCGGCTTCTGCCTGATCCTCGGGCGGCTGGTTGCCTCGCCGCTCGCGGCACACGTCGATACCGTCCTGCTGCTGCAAGTCGCTATTTCGGTGCTGCTTTTCCCGCTGGCGGCGCGGCTGTGCGTGCTGCTTGCCGGTGACGAGGAGGAGGCATGAACGGCCCGGCGTTCGGCCAGTCGCAGCGCGTGGTGACCGAAGCCTCGCAAAGATACAGCTTTTCGCGGCGCACCGTCGCCCTGGGTGCCGCACAGGCGGTGTTCGGCCTGGCGCTGGCCGGGCGGATGGGCTGGCTGGCGATCGTCGAGAATGAGCAATACACGCTCAAATCCGAAAGCAACCGAGTCAACACCACGCTGGTGCCGCCACGGCGCGGCTGGATCATCGATCGTAACGGCGCGCCGATCGCCAACAACCGCACCGATTTCCGCGTCGATATTATCCCCGACCGGCTCGAAAACAAGGAGCGTGTGCTCGCCCTGCTGCGCGACATCCTGAAATTGCCGCCTGAGGAAATGGAGCGCATCAGCGCCGACCTGAAGCGCGCGGCGGGGTTCCAGCCGGTGCAGGTCGCCGAGAATCTCGACTGGGAGCGCTTCGCTGCGGTCAGCGTGCGCATTCCCGAACTGCCCGGCGTCGCCCCTACCCGTGGCTTCTCGCGCACCTACCCGGCTGGCGCCGCTGTCGCGCATCTGACCGGCTATGTCGGCGCGGCCTCGGCCGAGCAGTTCAAGCAGACGCGCGATCCGCTGATGGTCACGCCAGGGTTCAAACTCGGCAAGGACGGCCTCGAAAAGACACTCGAAACGACCCTGCGCGGCGTTGCCGGGCAAAAGCGCGTCGAGGTCACCGCGCGCGGCAAACTCGTCGCCGAACTCGCGACCAAGCCCGACGAACCCGGCAAGAACGCGCGTCTGACGATCGACATTGGCTTGCAGGACTATGCCGCGCGACGGCTCGGCACGCAGTCCGGGTCGGTCGTGGTGATGGACTGCCTGACCGGCGAGATGCTCGCGATGGTCTCGATGCCGGCCTATGATCCCAACAGCTTTTCCGACGGGATCAGCCATCTCGAATGGAAGATGCTGTCGGATAACGACCATGTTCCGTTGATGAACAAGGTTTTGCAGGGGCTGTATCCGCCGGGCTCGACGGTCAAGCCGATGAACGCGCTCGCCTTGCTGGAGGCCGGGGTCAGCCCCGATCAGCGCATCAATTGCACCGGCGCGTTGCGGGTCGGCACCGGCGTGTTTCACTGCCACAAACGCAACGGCCACGGCGCGCTCGATATGAAGACCGCAGTGATGCAAAGCTGCGACATCTATTTCTACGAGATGGTCCGCCGTCTGGGTTATGACAATATCGCGCCGATCGCGCGGTCGCTTGGGCTGGGGCAGAAGTTCGAATTGCCGTTCGGCTCGCAACGCTATGGCACCATGCCCGACACGGCATGGAAAATGCGCAAGTATAAGACGGACTGGACCGTCGCCGATTCGCTCAATGCGTCGATCGGCCAGGGCTATGTCCTCGCCAACCCGCTGCAGCTCGCCGTGATGGCGGTGCGGCTGGCGTCGGGCCGCGCGCTGTTGCCGAGCATCCTGACCGACCACGTCCACCGCAATGCGCCACCGCTTGCGGTGTCGCCCGACCATCTTCAACTCGTCCGCAACGCGATGTATGGTGTGGTCAACGAAGGTGGCACCGGCGGAGCGGCGCGAATGCTGGTGCCGGGTGTATCGCTGGCGGCCAAGACCGGCACCGCGCAGGTGCGCCGCATTTCGATGGCCGAACGCGGATCGGGCGTGCTGAAGAACGCCGCCCTGCCCTTCAAATTGCGCGATCACGCGCTGTTCGTCTGCTTCGCCCCGGCCGACGCCCCGCGCTACGCCGCTGCGGTCGTGCTCGAACATGGGGGCCACACCGTGCGCAATCTCGATACGCCGCTGATCGGTCGCGACATCATGACCTATCTGTTCGACAAGGAACGCGCGCTCGCATCGCTGGCCGAGGCCGAGCCGACCTGGGGCGGTGACATCAAGACGCGGATGGCCGCCGAATCCGCCGCTTATCGCGCCGCCGCCAATGCCCCGCCGCTCGCCGTGGGCGCGCAAACCCAGTTCGACGCGACCGCGCCGACCGATGCGCCCGCCGTGCGTGCCGCCGCGGCCGCCGATGTCGCTGCGGCCGAAGCGCTCGCCAACACCGCCGCCCCCGGCAATACCGTTGCCGAAGACGGCACGACCGAATCGGATCCGCGATGAGCTCCCGCCCCGCCAACGGACTCGCCTTCGTGCCCGCCCCGCTCGCGCAATTGCCGTGGAAGATCCTGTTGCTGGTGCTGGCGATCGGCTGTTTCGATCTGCTGGTGCTTTACTCCGCTGCGGGCGGCAACATTCGGCCCTGGGCGCTGTCGCAAGGCGTGCGCTTCTTCATCCTGCTGGCCGGCGCGATCGCGCTCTCACGGGTGCGTGAAGACATGTGGGGCAAGATCGCCCTGCCCGCCTACGGCATCTTGTGCGTCATGCTGGTGCTGGTCGAACTGGTCGGCGCGGTGCGTGGCGGCGGGCAACGCTGGCTCGACGTCGGCTTTATCCGCCTGCAGCCATCCGAGTTGATGAAGCCGTGCATCGTGCTCGCCTGCGCCAAATTCTACGAGATGCTGCCCCCCAATGAAACGCGCCGCGTCGGGGCGATCTGGCCAGCCGCGCTGCTCATCCTGCTGCCCGCCGCGCTGGTGATGAAGCAGCCGGATCTCGGCACCGCTTTGATGATCACGATCGGCGGAGTGACCGTTATGTTCCTCGCAGGGGTGCCGCTCCGCCTGTTCATCGGCGGCGCGCTGGGACTGGGCTTCGCGATCCCGCTCGCGTTCAATTTCGTGTTGCACGACTATCAGAAGAACCGCATTCTGGTGTTTCTCGACCCAGAGAGCGACCCGCTTGGCACCGGTTATCACATCAGCCAATCCAAGATCGCGATCGGATCGGGCGGGATTTTCGGCAAGGGCTTCCTGAACGGCACGCAAAGCCATCTGGACTACCTGCCCGAGGGCCACACCGATTTCGCGCTCGCCACGATGATGGAGGAATGGGGTCTGATCGGCGGGGTGTTGCTGATCCTCGCCTTCTTCGTGATCGTGCAATGGGGCCTGGCGGCCGCGATGCAGGCGCAATCGCGCTTCGCCAAGCTGACCGCAGCGGGCCTTGCCGCGACGATTTTCTATTATGTGTCGATCAACATGGCGATGGTGATGGGCATGGCCCCGGTAGTCGGCGTGCCGCTGCCGCTGATCAGCAATGGCGGATCGAGCCAGATGACCTTCATGCTGTGCCTCGGGATTCTGATGTCGATCGACCGCAGCAACCGCCAGACGACGCGCTGGTGAGCCATCGATAACGCGCCCAAGTGTCGATTTTGCGCGCGAATGCGAAAAAAGGGTTTGCATCGGGCGGCGACGCTGCTAACCGACCCCTCCCGACGCGGTCGCGCCACCAAGCGCCCCGCCAGACCGCCGGGTTTGGACGCATAGCTCAGTTGGTAGAGCAGCTGACTCTTAATCAGCGGGTCCTTGGTTCGAGCCCAAGTGCGTCCACCATTCTTTTATGTAGTATCAAATACTTACGTCGGCTCGCATTGAGACCGATGTCGTGTTCGTGCGGGGAAAGCTCGACCTCCGCCTCGCTTATGGCGGTAATCGCATAATCGCACCTGCCCGGTAGATACATCGCGGCGGGCGGTCCGTCGGACACCGTGCGTCGGCTTCCTAATCGGCGAGCCTGATCACCGCGAAGCCGACATGCGTCAATCCCGCTCTTGCGGGTCGATACCGTCGTCCGCCGGCACGCCCGAGCCAGCTCACAGGCGCGACATTCAACGCTGCGCCAGTTCCTGCATCGCGGCGAGCCCGGATGCGGCATAGGTCCGTGGATTGGCCAGCGCCGGATCCTGTTCGGCCTCGATCACAATCCAACCCGAATAGTCGATTATCTGCAACGCTGCGACGAGCGGCGCAAAATCATAGTCGCCATCGCCCGGTGTGGTGAAGATGCCCGCGCCGACGCCGTCGAGGAAACTGCCGCCGCCTCGCAGGATCGCGGCGTGGCGATCGGCGCGGACGTCCTTGGCGTGGACGTGGACGATCCGCTCCGGCCGCGCGCGTACCACCGCCACCGGATCGATCCCGCCATAACGCGCATGGCCGGTATCGATCGTCAGCCCGACCGCCGGCCCGGTGTTCGCGAGCAACCGATCGAGATCGGCGGCCGTTTCGACCACGGTGCCGAGGTGATGGTGATACGCCAGTCGCATACCCCGTGCCGCGACGTGCGCCGCGACCTGATCAAGCCGCCGGCCGAAGTCGGGCCAGTCCGCCTCCGCCAGCCGCGGGGGGGAAGCCAGCGGGTGAGACGGGTCGACATGGACCGCATTGGAGGTCTCGGCGACGATCACGATCCCGGCGCCGACACCACTGAGGAGATCGAGATGCGGGGTGATCGCCGCGATCTCGGCGTCCGCATCGTGCGCCAGTAACCGCATACCGTGCCAGCCACCGATCGTCGCCAGGCCGTACGCCGCCATGATCGGGGCCAGTATCGCCGGGTCGCGCGGAAACAGGTGGCCCAGTTCGACGCCAGCGAACCCGATGTCGCGCGCGTCCGACAGGATCGTGTCGAGCGTGGTCCCGGCTCCCAGCGCGGGCAGGTCATCGTTCGCCCAGCCGATCGGACTGACGCCCCAGCGGATCACGCCGTCGCCCCCGACACACGATCCTCATAGGCACTGCGGGCGGCGGCTACTGCAGGACGGGTCGATACCGCGGGAATGGCGACGTCCCACCAATGCCCCCCTGCTACGGTGGTGCGCGCGGGATCGGTCTCGACGACGATGACGGTGACCCCGCGTTCAGCCCTTACGCGGACCAGCGCCGCCTCCAGCGCGGCGATGCCGTCGACCCGCTCGGCCGCAGCGCCCAGGCTGCGGGCATGTGCGACGAAATCGATCTGCGGCGCGGCGGCGGGCAGCAGGTTGTCGTGTCCGTCAGCACCGCTTGCACGCGCGAGCCGGTCGATGCAGCCGAAGCCGCGATTGTCGACCAGCACCACGGTCAGCTTGAGGCCGAGCAGGACTGCGGTCGCGAGTTCCGAATTGAGCATCAGATAGCTGCCGTCGCCGACCATCGCGATCACGTCACGCTGCGGCATCGCCATCGCCACGCCGAGCCCGCCGGCGATCTCATAGCCCATGCACGAATAGCCATATTCGGCGTGGTATCCGCCTGGCCGCAGCACGCGCCACAATTTGTGCAGGTCGCCGGGCAGCCCGCCCGCCGCGCAGACCACGACGGTATCGGCCGTCGCCTGCCGCCAGACCGCACCGACGACCTGCGCATCGGAGGGCATCGCGGCGTCGGGAGTCGTCGCCGCCAGCCACGCGTCATCCCATGCCGCCCGTGCGCTATCGACGGTCGTCCGCCACGCAACCGGCACCTGCCATCCCTTCAACGCGTCGGTGAGCGCGCGCAGGGTCATTTCGGCGTCACCGAGCACCGGTTCTGCATCGTGCCGGGCGACGTCGTGCAGAGCGACGTTGACCTGAAACAGCGTCGCATCGGTGGCGAACAGCGTGCGAGATCCGGTCGTAAAATCCTGCAACCGCGTCCCGACCGCGATAATCACGTCGGCCGCCGCCGCCGCCGCATTCGCCGCCGCCGTACCCGTCACGCCGATGCCGCCAAGCGCCTGGGGATGGTCCCAGACCAGCGCGCCCTTGCCCGCCTGCGTCTCGGCGACAGGAATGCCGGTCGCCGCCGCCAGCGCCGCCAGCGTCGCCTCGGCACGCGCGTACAGCACGCCGCCGCCGGCAACGATCAGCGGCGCCTTCGCACCGCGCACTGCCGCGATCAGTCGGGCAAGTTCGTCGCGATCGGGCTCGGGCCTGCGCCGCCGCCAGAGCCGCTCACGGAAGAACGACAGCGGATAGTCGAACGCCTCGGCCTGCACGTCCTGGCACAGGCACAACGTCACCGGACCGCATGTGGCGGGGTCGGTGAGCACTGCCATTGCCCTCGGCAAGGCATCGATCAGCTGTTCGGGACGGAGGATCCGGTCGAACAGCCGCGACACCGGGCGGAAACAGTCGTTGGCGCTGATCGTCGCGTCGGCGAACGCTTCGACCTGTTGCAGCACCGGATCGGGACGGCGGCTGGCGAAGACGTCGGCGGGCAGGAACAGCACCGGCAGGCGGTTGACGTGCGCCAGCGCGGCGGCGGTCACCATGTTGGTCGCGCCGGGGCCGATCGAACTCGTGCACGCCATCGCGCGCGCGCGGCGGTGCGCCTTGGCGAACGCGATCGCGGCGTGCGCCATGCCCTGTTCGCTGTGCGCGCGGTAAGTCGGCAGCGTGTCGCGCACGCCGGTCAGCGCTTCGCCAAGCGCGGCGACGTTGCCATGGCCGAAGATCGCCCAAACCCCTGCAAAATAGCGTGTCGCGACGCCGTCGATCTCGACCTGCTGCGCCGTCATCCAGCGGACCAGCGCCTGCGCGGCCGTCAGCCGGACGGTGCCGCTCACCCGTCTGCCTTGGCTGGCAAGACGCCGGACCGCGCCGTCCGCCAGGCGTCGACCAGCACGCGGAAATTCGCCGTGATCTGCTTCATCGCCGCGTCCTCGTCGATCGTTCCGTCCAGCCACTGCGCCGCGACGCTGTGCCAGATCGTCCGGCCGACGGCAAAGCCCTTGACGATCGGATAGGTGGCGGCGACCTCGAACCGTTCGAGCAGCACCGCAGGCGCCGCCGACAGCCCGAGCAGCAAGACGCCCTGACAGGCTGGGTCATGCGCGTCGATCACCGCGGCGATCCGGCTCCAGGTGGCGTGATCCTCGGCGGGTTCGAGCTTCCACCAGTCGGGATAGACGCCGAGCGTGTAGAAGTGCTCGAGCACCTGCGCCGTCGTGTCGGGTGCGACATCGCCGTGCGCCGAGACGATCACCTCGACCAGCAGTTCGTGCCGGGTCGCGCGACAGGCTTCGAACAGGCGGACGAGCTGGCGGTCCTGCATCGCGCGCAGATCGGCCGCGTCGTCCATGCGGTAATAGACGAGGCATTTCACCACCTGCGTCACTGGCCACCCGCGCAGGGTCACTGCCGGATCAAGACCGTTTTCGAACCGCAGCGGACGCGATCCCGGCACCTCGATCGGGCGGCCCGTCCAATATGGCAGGTCCGCCGCGGCCTCCAGCGCGCGGGCGCCATCGCCCCCATCGAGCAGCACGCCGAACGTGGACGCTCCCGCCGCCAGCCGATCCGTCGCGCGCAGCACCAGCGTCTTGAAGCTGGCAACGCGCGCGCGTGCGTCGGGTCCGGACATCCGCACCATCTCGTCGAACTGCGTCCGGTGATCGACCGCCAGCACGGTCAGTTCGTCGTAACGGCGCGGGCGGTGCGCGACCCAGTGCTGCTGTTCGAGATCGCGGGCCTCGCGCAGCCGATACGGCCAGGCCGTCCGCGCGAGAAAGCCGCGCAGCTCGTGCCATCCCGGCATCGCCGGCGCGCAGCCGTGCCGCGACACCACCAGCGCACCACACGCATTGCCCCATGTCGCTGCGGTCGCCAGCGTCTCGCCGCGCAGCCAGCCGCGCAGCAACCCCGCCATGAACGCATCGCCAGCACCCAGCGCGTTGAACACCTCGACCGGATAACCGGGTACGACGCAGGCATCGCCGAGCGCCGCCAGGATCGCACCCTCCACCACGACGCAGCCTGCCGCCGCGCGCTTCACGACGATCGGTGCCGCAGTCAGCCGCCGGATCGCCGCCAGCGCCACGAGCGTGTCGCGCGATCCGCCAAGGATGTGGATCTCCTGCTCGGTTCCCACCACCAGATCGACCAGCGGCAGCACGCGCTGCATCGTCGCGGTGACCGCAGGATCGGCGACGAAGCGGTTCTCGCCCATGTCGCGCGGCGTCAGCCCCCAGAGGACGGGGCGGAAATCGACGTCGAACACGACGCGCCCGCCGCTCGCGCGCATCAACCGCGCCGCCGTGACGCTTGCCGCGAACACACCCGGCGTCGACAGATGCGTACCGTTGACCAGCACCGCATCCGCCGAAGCGATGAAGGCTGGATCGAGGTCCGCCTCGCACAGCGCCATGTCCGCGCAATCGTCGCGGTAGAAGATCAGCGGAAAAGTCTCGGGATCGCGGATACCAAGCAGGACGAGCGCGGTCAGCCGGTCGGGGTCGGTCAGCACGCCGTGCGTCGCGACACCCTCGCGCACCAATTGTTCACGGACGAACCGCCCCATGTGATCGTTGCCGACCCTGGTCAGCAGGGCACTGCGCAGGCCAAGCCGGGCCGCCCCGATCGCAGTATTGGTCGGGCTGCCCCCGACATATTTGCCGAAGCTCGCCATATCCTCCAGTCGGCCGCCGACCTGTTCGCCGTACAGGTCGACGCACGACCGGCCGATCGTGATCAGCTCAATCCTCGTCATCGTTTCGCTGCGCATCGCTTCCACGATCCCGGCGCATAGAGCGCGCGCACCGGTTCGACAACGTGGCGCTTGCCGGATGTCGCGCGGACGTGGAATGGGGCGGGAGTGGACCCAAGGAGGATGACGTGCACGCCGTCGCAATGATCGGAGCCGGGCGCATCGGCCGCATCCATGCCGCCAATATCGCCGCACACCCCCGGCTGCGGCTCGCCTGCGTCGCGGATGTCGCCGCGGATGCCGCCGACGCGCTCGCGGCACGGCACGGCGCACGCGCGACCGACGTCGTCACCGCGCTGACCGATCCGGCGATCGATGCTGTCGTGATCGCCAGCCCAACCGCACTGCACGGCGACCATATGCTTGCAACCGCCGAAGCGAATCCCGGGCGGGCGATCTTCTGCGAGAAGCCGATCGACCTCGACCTGGGTCGTGCGTCGGCAGTGGTCGAGCGGCTCGACCGAATCGGCGCGCGCGTGCTGATCGGGTTCAACCGGCGCTTCGATCCGCATTTCGCCGCGCTCGGTGCGCGGCTTACGGCAGGCGCGATCGGTCCGGTCGAGGCGATCCACATCGTTAGCCACGATCCCGCGCCGCCGCCCGTTGACTATCTCGCCAGCTCGGGCGGGCTGTTCCGCGACATGGTGATCCACGATTTCGACATGGCGCGCTGGCTGCTCGGCGCGGAACCGGTCGGCGTCTTTGCCAGCGCCGCGTGCCTGATCGACCCGGCGATCGCCGCGGTCGGCGACGTCGATACCGCGCGGACGATCCTGCGAACCGCAGACGGACGGCTATGCACGATCAGTTCGAGCCGACGCAGCGGCTATGGCTACGACCAGCGGATCGAGGCCTATGGCGCGGGCGGCATGATCCGCGTCGGCAACGTCACCGAAACCACGCTGGAAACCTGGGGTCCGCGCGGCGGCAGCACCGATCCGCTCCAGAATTTCTTCCTCGATCGCTACGCGCAGGCCTATGTGAACGAGATCGCGCATTTCGCCGATGTGATCGACGGGGCTGCGCCACAGGTCACGCTGCACGACGGCATTGCCGCGCTCGCACTCGCCGAGGCGGCGGCGCGCTCGGCACTTTCGGGCCGGATGGAAACACCCTGACCCCGCGTCAGCGGCCGTCGTCGAGTGCCGCCTGCCCGTCGAAGCGGTTCTTCAGCATGACGCCGGTCTGGCCCAGCCGCCGGGCCTCCGCCAGCAGCCACGCGATGCTGCGCGCCGCCATCGCCGGAGCAAGCCCGCCGTCTCGGATGTTCGACACGCAGGTGCGCTCGCTGTCGCGGCGTCCGGGTGCGGGGTCCCAGGTGAGGTAGGCACCGATCCCGTCCGCCGCCGCGAGGCCGGGCCGCTCGCCGATCAGCACCAGCACCGCCGCCGCGCCGATCGCCGCGCCGATCGGATCGCCGATCGCCACGCGCCCCTGCCGCACCAGCACGACGGGCGCGATCCGCCAGCCTTTCAGCAACGCCCTCAGCGCCGCTACCAGCGGCACCGCGTTGACGTTGATCGCGGTCGCCGACAGACCGTCCGCGACGACGATCGCCAGATCGACCGGGGCGCCACCCTCCAGCGTCACACCTTCGGCGAGGCGTCGGCCAAGATCGGGACGGCGCAGATAGGTCGCGCGATCGGGCGCGGCGCTGTCGACGACGATCGTATCCCCGCCAAGCCCTGCGATCAGCGCCTCGACATCGAGCACGGCGTGGACCGCGTCGCACGCCAGCGCATGATCGCGCTGGAACGCCAGCATCGCCGCAGTCGGCAGCCCCTGCCCCGCTCGCCCCAGCCCGATCCGCGCGCTGGTCGCCGCCCGCAACGCGGCGAACGGATCGCGGATCGGCGGATCGGCCACCGTCAGGACGATGCCAGCAGGCGGTGGGGCGTGCCAAGCTGCTCGACCGGCCGCATCCGCCCGTCGTCATCGACCAAGCCCATCTCGCCGAGCCAGCGCTCGAACTCGGGGGCAGGTCGCAAGCCCAACAGGTCGCGGATGTAGAGCGCGTCGTGGAAGCTGGTCGATTGATAGTTGAGCATCACGTCGTCCGCGCCCGGCACGCCCATCACGAAGGTGACGCCCGCGGTACCGAGCAGCGTCAGCAGAGTGTCCATGTCATCCTGGTCGGCGGCGGCGTGGTTGGTGTAGCAGACGTCGACCCCCATCGGCAGGCCGATCAGCTTGCCGCAGCAATGATCCTCGAGCGCGGCACGAATGATCTGCTTGCCGTCAAAGAGATATTCGGGGCCGATAAAGCCGACCACGGTGTTGACGAGCAAAGGCCTGAACGGGCGCGCGACCGCATAGGCGCGGCATTCGAGCGTCTGCTGGTCGACGCCGTGATGCGCGTCGGCGGACAGCGCCGATCCCTGCCCGGTCTCGAAATACATCACATTGTCGGCGATGCTCCAGCGCTTCATCGCCAATGTCGCGTCATGCGCCTCGCGCAGCAGCGCAAGGTCGATGCCGAAGCCGCGATTGGCCGCCTCGGTCCCAGCGATCGACTGGAAGCACAGGTCGAGCGGCGCGCCGCGCTCGATCATCTCGAGACTGTTGGTCACGTGCGTCAGAACACATGTCTGGGTCGGGATCGCGAACCGCTCGCGCACCATGTCGAGCAGATGGAGCAGCGTCGTCGCGCCATCGACGCTGTCGGTCGCCGGGTTGACCCCGATCACCGCATCGCCACAGCCCATCAGCAGGCCGTCGATCGTCGAGGCGGAGATGCCGGCCGGGTCGTCGGTCGGATCATTGGGCTGCAACCGCACCGACAGCCGGCCCTGCAAACCGATCGTGTTGCGAAACCCGGTCACGACCTGCCGCTTGGCGGCGACCGCGATCAGATCCTGGTTGCGCATCAGCTTCGACACCGCCGCCGCCATTTCGGGCGTGATCCCGGGCGCGACGCGCGCAAGCACCGTGTCGTCGACCGCGTTGCTCAGCAGCCATTCGCGGAACCCGCCCACGGTCAGATGCGCGATCTCGGCAAAGGCGGCGCGGTCGTGCGTGTCGACGATCAGCCGGGTGATCTCGTCGCTCTCATATGGGACGACCTGCGTGTCGAGCAGGGCCGCGAGCGACAGGTCGGCGAGCGCATAGCGTGCGGCAACGCGCGCTGCCTGTGTCGGCGCGGCGAGCCCCGCCAGCTCGTCGCCCGAGCGCAGCGGCGTCGCATACGCCAGCAGCATACGCAGGTCGTCGAACCGATACCGCGTGCCGCCCAGCGTCGCCGCGTAGCTCATCCGAGCAGGCCCGGTTTGCGATCGGCGAGATCGACGATCATCTCGCCGAACAGGCTATTGGCCCAGGCGAACCAGGGCCGCGTGAAGTGCGACGGATCGTCGGCGCCGAACGCCTCGTGCATAAAGCCGCTGCCCGCGTGCGTGGTCTTGAGGATGGCGAGGCAGCGCGTGATCGCGGCGTCATCATCGCTGCTCATCGCGCGGACGATCAGCGACATCGGCCAGATCATGCCGAGCCCGACATGCGGCCCGCCGATCCCCTCGCCCGCGCGCCCGCGGAAGAAATACGGGTTCGCAGCGCTCCAGCAGCGTGCCTCGGTCCGGCGGAACAGCGCGTCGTCGCGGGGTACGCAGCCGAGTATCGCCAGCGACGACAGGCTCGGCGCGTTGGCATCGTCCATGAACAGCGTGTTGCCATAGCCGTCGGCCTCATAGGCCCAGACCGCCTCCGCGCCCGCGCCGATCCGGCCATGGATCCGCAACACCGCCGCAACCTCGTCCGCCAGCGCGGTCGCATCGGTCGCGAGCGCGGTGTCGCCGCGCGTCTCGTGCGCCAATGCCGCGAGCCAGCGCAGCGCCGCCACCGCGAACAGGTTGGCGGGGATCAGGAACGGATAGGTGCAGGCATCGTCCGACGGGCGGAACATCGAATGGATCAGGCCGATTTTTCGCGTCGGCGCGCCGTAGCCGTCGAGCATGAGCGTGTCGGTCGCGCTCTCCGCCGCGCGCTGGAACCGGTAGGGACCGGCACCGTCCTTGCGCTGCTGGGCGCGGAAGGTCGCGACAATCGTCCGCGCCGCCTCGCCCCATTGCGCGTCGAACGGCGCGCGGTCGCCGGTCGCGCGCCAATAGCCGTACGCGAGGCGGATCACGTGGCAGAGCGAATCGACCTCCCATTTGCGCTCCGCAACGCCCGGTTTCATCGTCGTCAGATCGTCCTTCGCCCAGGACAGCGGCGTTCCCGCCGTCGCGTCACGGGTGAAGGCGTTGGCGTAGGGGTCGATCAGGATGCACCGCGCATGACGACCGATCAGCCCGCGAAACAGCGTGCGCAGCGCCGGATCCCGCCGCGCGAGCGGCAGATAGCCGTGCACCTGCGCGGCGCTGTCGCGCAGCCACAGGCACGGAATGTCGCCGGTGATGACAAACGCATCGGCGCGGCCATCGACCGTGTCGATCTGTACGGTGGTGTCGAGCGTGTTGGGATAGCAGTTCGCGAACAGCCAGCGGAGTTCCGGATCGCCGATTTTCGCCGACACGCGCGCGATCTCCGCCTCCACCGCGCGGCTGACGAAGCGACGCTCGCCAACCGGCGGGCGCTTCGTCGGCCGCGTCGCTGCGGCCGCAATACCGGTCGGAATCGCACCGCTGCCGGCGACTGCGGCGAGGCCCGAGAGTACGGTCCGGCGGGTCGGGATCGGAATCATGGTCACGAGGATATCGAGACTTTCGAAACGAATCTAGCAATTACGTCTTTAATGGAATATTCGGTTCACGCACCTGCAGCGAGGACCAAAATGACCGATCCTGTCGAAAGCACAACAGCGATGTTCGCCGAAGCGCGCGAGGCGGGCGCAGCCGTGGCGCGGCTGCTCGCCGCCAACCGCGCGACGATCGCCGCGCTGACGACGACGCTCCGCGCAAGCCGTCTGCGACTGGTCGTCACCTGCGCGCGCGGCTCCTCCGATCATGCCGCATCCTATGGCAAATATCTGTTCGAGACGATGCTCGCGCTGCCCGTCGTCTCCGCAGCGCCATCGATCGCGTCGCTGTTCGGCGCGACCGCCGGCGGCGGCGCGGACACCTTGTGCATCGCGATCTCGCAATCGGGCCGCAGCCCGGACCTGCTGGCGACGGTCGGCGCATGGCACCGCGCCGGCGCGCATGTCGTCGCGCTGGTCAATGACGAGGAGTCGCCGCTCGCCGCGCGCGCCGATACGGTGATCGCGCTCCGCGCCGGGCCGGAACGGTCGGTCGCCGCGACAAAGTCCTGCATCGCGGCAATGGCCGGGCTGGCCGCGATCGTCGCGGCGATCGCCGACGACACCGCGTTCGCCGATGCGGTGGAGGCGCTGCCCGCCAACCTCGAAAAGGCCTTCGAGCAGGACTGGCGAGCGCTGTCGACGACCTTGGCGTCGGCGACCAGCCTGTTCGTCGTCGGCCGCGGCTATGGCTTCGGAATCGCGCAGGAAATGGCGCTGAAGCTGAAGGAGACCTGTGCGCTCCATGCCGAGGCGTTCAGCGCCGCCGAAGTCCGCCACGGGCCGATGACGATCGTCGGGCCGGGGTTTCCGATCGTGGCGATCGCCGGATCGGACGCATCGGGCGAAAGCGTCCGCGCGGTGGCCGGCGACTTCGCCGACCGCGGCGCGCGCGTGCTGCTGGCCGATGCGACCGGCGGCGGCGTGCTGCCGACCACCAGTGCACACCCCGCGATCGAGCCGATCCTGATGCTCCAGAGCTTCTATCGTGCAGCCAACGCGCTGTCGCTCGCACGCGGGCTGAACCCTGACGCGCCGCCGCATCTCGCCAAGGTCACGCAGACGGTCTGAGCGCGCCAAAGGAGGGCGGCCGGTCGGCGGGATCGCGACCGAAGGCGGGGTTGGGCCGACGGCCCATCTCGAACACCAGCCGCCCGCCCTTCACCAGATCGGCATGGGCGATCCAGCTTTTCGTCCAGGGCTTGCCGTTCCACGTCACGCGCTGGACATAGACCGCGTCCGGCCCGACGCCCGGTGCCTCGATCACCACGTGCCGCCCCTGCCCCACCGCCAGAGTCGCGCGCGCAAACACGGGCGCGCCGAACACGTACACCGCGCTGACCGGGTCGACCGGATACAGCCCGCACGCGCTCATCAGATACCAGGCGCTCATCTGCCCGCAATCCTCGTTGCCAGACAGACCGTCGGGCGCGGCGCGATACTGGCCGGCCAGCAGCATCCGGACCCGCGCCTGCGTCTTCCACGGTGCGCCGCAATAGGCGTAGAGATAGGCGACGTGGTGGCTCGGCTCGTTGCCATGCGCATATTGGCCGACCAGCCCGGTGATATCGGGCACCGACTCGCCCGCGATCCCGCCCTCCGCCGCGAACAGCGCATCGAGCTTCGCCTCGAACGCGGCATCGCCCCCAAACAGGTCGATCAAGCCGTAGACGTCATGCTGGTTAAGGAACGTCGCCTGCCACGCATTGCATTCGGTAAAGTCGCGCCAGTGCGTCGTGTCGTGACCGAGCGCGCGCGGATCGAATGGTTCGGCCCATGTGCCGTCCGCCCGCCGCGGCCGCATAAAACCGGTCTTCGCATCGAACAGGTTGCGATAATTCCGCGACCGCGCGCGCAGTCTGGCCGCATCCTCGGGCGCGCCCGCGACATCGGCGAGCGTCGCCATCGCCCAGTCGTCATAGGCATATTCGAGCGTCTTGCTCGCCGCCTCCGCCACCTTGTCGCTGGGGATGAAGCCGAGCCGACGATAGGGATCGAGCCCCTTCACGTCGCGATCGAACGCCAGTTCGCGGAACCGCGGCCAGGCGGCAGCATAGTCGATTCCCGGCACGCGCTTGGCTGCCGCCTCGGCGATCACCACCGCCGAATGCCAGCCGATCATGCAATGCGTTTCGATCCCCTGGAGCGGCCAGATCGGCGGACCATGCGGGCTCTCGTTGCTCATCCGCACCAGCCCGCGGACGAGATCGCCGTTGCGCTCGCCCTGGACCAAGGTCAGCAGCGGGTGCAGCGTGCGATACGTGTCCCACAGCGAATAGGTGCTGTAGTTGTGCGCGCCCGCCGGGATGCGATGGACCGCAGTGTCCATCCCGCGATAGCGTCCGTCGATGTCGGAGAAGAGCGTCGGCGCAAGCAGCGCGTGATAGGAGGCGGTGTAGAAAATCCGCCGATCCGCCTCGCCTGCACCCTCGACCGTCAGCTTGGCGAGTTCGGTCGCCCACGTGGCCCGCGCCTCGCGGTGGACGCGGTCGAAATCCCAGTGCGGCAGTTCCGCATCGAGGTTGCGGATCGCGCCCTCGACATCGACCCCCGACAGCGCGACCTTGACCAGCAACGGCGCCGCACCCGCATCGGGAAACATCAGCGCGACTTTCAGCGCGGCACCGGTAACGTGAGGACCCTCGACGGGCCGATCGTTGCTGTGGAAGCGCGCCTCGGCGAACGGTCGCGACAGCCGCATCGCGAAGTGGATCACGCGGCCGCCCGCCCATTGCTGGACGCGCCGACTGCCGACCAGCATGTCGCGCCCGATCAACCGCAGCGACGCGTCGGTGACCGGGGTCGGCTTGGGCGGATCGAAGCCGATGCTCGCGGCGTCCGGTTCGTCGCGGCTGCCATGCGCGAAATCGACCAGCAGATGCCCCGCACCCGGAAAGCGATAGCGGTGCAGGCCGACGCGATCGGTCACCGTCAGTTCGGCGGCGATCCCGCTGTCGGGAAACGATACCGCATAATAACCGGGCGATGCGCGTTCGTCGGTGTGCGCGAACCGCTGGCGATAGCTGCCTTCGGGCCGGGCGAGCGAACCGGGGTCGAGCACCACCGGTCCGACGCGCGGCACGACCAGAACGTCGAGCAGGTCGCCGACCCCGGTGCCGCTCAGATGCGTGTGCGAAAAGCCGAGCATCGTCGTGTCGTCATGGTGATACCCCGAGCACGCGTCCCAGCGCGCATTGTCGGTATCGGGGCCGAGCTGCACCATCCCGAACGGCCGCGCGGCACCGGGATAGGTATGGCCATGCCCGCCGGTGCCGATGAACGGATCGACCAGATCGCACGGGTCCTCGCCAGCCTTTGCCGCCATCGCCGCGCCCGGCAGGCTAGCCGCGATGGTCGCGACGCCCGCGCCGACCATCACGGCGCGGCGGCTCAACGCAAGATCATCGGACATAGATGGGATTCCCGATCAACCAGAGCCGCCCGTCGGGGCGACGGACATCTGTACGAAACCATTTCCGCGCGCCGCGTGGCAATACAATGGCGACATCGGCGGCATCGCCCGTGACGGCACCGTTCGCCAGCGCGACGCGGCGGCCATCGACGACCAGCTCGACCCGGCCACCGGCGACACCCTCGACATGCGCCGATCCGACGATCCGGCCCGAGCGCACGGGCAGGCTTCCCCCCATCACCGCATGATCGCCACCGCGCCGCGCCGTCAGGTCGAGCACGCGCCCGCGTCCTTCGTCGAGATCGACGAACACGCGTCCCGATCGCAAACCGCGAAGGATCGCACCCTGCGACAGGTCGTCGGCGCGGATCACGGTGGCGAGGCTGCCGATCGCCGCCTGCGCCCCGATCGGCGAATTGCCACGGTATTGGATCGCATCGTGATTGTCCGAACCCGCGATCCCGACCAGCCGGTAGCCCTTGTCGAGCAGCGCCTCCCAATAGCGCACCTGGCGGACGATCGCCGCCTCGCGGTCGCCGGGCGTTTCGATCGTGCTGCCGCCATTGACCACCTCGATCGCGTCGACGTTCGCATAATCGGTGTCGATCGGCGCCCAGCCGCAGCCAAGGCAGTCCTCGCCGGTCGGTCGCGACGGATGGTTGATCGTCAGGAATCCGCCGGTCGCGTGCGCGCTGGCGAGCATCGCATTGGGCGTCTCGGCACCCGGACGGCCGATATCGGTTTCGACGAACCCCATATAGCCGAGCAGGTTCGCGTGACCGTCGCGGGTGGTCAGTTCGCGACCGGGCAGCAGCAGCAACGTGTCGAAATGCGGCTGGAGATAACCCATGTCGATGAATTGCGAAGTGACGTTGTGATCGGTCAGCGCGACGAAATCGAGCCCATGCGCGACCGCCTCCTGCAGCGTATAGAAAGGCGGGCACCCCGCCTCGCGCCCGGCCAGACTGCGGCACCGCGCGTCGCTCTGGCCGCTATGGGTGTGGAGATCGCCGCGATACCAGCCGGCGCCTGTGCGGAGCGGCTGCGTGGCAAACGCAACCTCGTCGAGGTTCGACTGCGGCGAGAACCAGATCCGCGCGGTCCACGCCGATCGGTCGCCGGTGCGGATACTCGGGACGGTCATCATCAGCCGCCACCGCCCGGGCGGGATCGGGCCCGGCAGGAACGACGGCGTCGCAAACGCCTCGCCGATCGAGAAGTCGTATTTGGTGCCGCCGCCCCAGCCGCGGAAGCGGACCGGGTCGGCGACGCCGAGGGTCACCGTGACGCCGCGATCGCGGCCTTCATAGGCGAACGTCACATGGACCTGCGCGATGCCCGCCGGCACCTCGAACGCGAGATCGCGCGTCGTCGCACGGTCCCGTCCCTCCAGCACGCCGGTCAGCGTCACGTCGGCCGCGCGGGGTAAACCGGTCGCCAGCGGCGCGACGACCGGTTCGGCAAACACCGGCGCAGCAGGCGATCCCAGCCCCAGGGCCAGGAACAGGATCGTCCACCGCGCCATCTTCACTTGGTCACCTCGTTACATCTTCATCGTCAGGCTGAACTGAAGCACGCGGCCCGTCTTCATATAGCCGCCGTTGCGATCGTTCGAGATGTACTTGGTCGATTTGCCGACGGTCGCCCAATAGGTGTGCTGATCGAGGATGTTGCGCGCGGACAGGCCAACCTCGAGATTGTCCGTGACCTCATAGGCGAAGCCGAGATTCAGTTCGCTGATCGGCTGGACGTAAATGTCCGGCTGGCTGTCCTGCACCGCCGCCAGGATCCGACCGGTATGGTTGTACCAGATGTTCGCGCGCACACCGCCCCCGGCATAGAACAGCTCGGCATTGTAGATCAGGTCGGGGGCCTGCGGCAGGCTGCTGGTGCGGATGTCGGTAGCCGAAATCTGATAGGTCGCCTTGGTGTTCTGGTAGGTGATGTTGCCACCCACGCCGAAATTGCCGAGTAGGCGCGATCCGACCATGTCGCCGAGCGTAAAGCGGCCCGATGCCTCGATCCCCTTGGCATTGCCGCCGCGGCCATTGGCGGTCTGGATCGTGGTAATATTGCCAACCGTCGCGCTGAGCGATCGCGTGCCCGTCGGTACGAGGATATTTTTCAGATCCTTGTAATACAACGCGATCTGGAGATAGCGGCCGACGCCGCCATAATATTCGACACCCGCATCATAGCTCCACGCCTCGACCGGTTTCAGATTGGGGTTGGGCTGGGTGACGGTAATGACGCCGTTCGAGTCCGGATCGCTCCGCCGCGTCGGGCCGGCGAGCTGGTCGAACGCCGGGCGGGCATAGCTTGAGCGAACCGCGCCGCGCACCACGAACCGGCTGTCAGGCTTCCACGCCACCAGCAGGCTGGGGTCGAGATGATCGTAATCGCGACCGGCGTTGACGAAAGTGCCGCCGACACCGTTCGCGTTGGTCGCGAAATAGGTCGCCTTGAAGCTGTTGTCCTCATAGCGGATGCCCGGCATCACTTCGAGCGTCGCGAACTTCAGCGTGCCCGTGGCATACACCGCCTTGCGCTTCTCGTTACCCTTGAGCAGCCCCTGGTTGATGATCGTCTGCGACACCGCAGCCTGATTCACAAATTGACTGACCTGCGAATCGAGCTGGCTGCGATCGAGCACCTTGATCCCGCGCGCCGGGTAATAATCAAGGAAGTCGGTCAGCACGTAACCGAAATACTGGTTGATCGTCGGCCCCTGCACGGTACCGTTCTGGAGCGGCGTCAGGAAACGATAGCGCGTCACGTCGGGCGCCAGCGTCCGGCCCTTGCGGTCCGAATCCTCGTACAGGCCACCGACCGAGACGTTGGCAAGAACGCCATCGCCTTTCCAGCCGACGCTGCCCTTCACGGTTTTCTTCACCTCGGACAGATAATCATAGCCCTGCTGGACATAGAGCTGGGTCGGGCGATCGAGCGACGAGACATAGGCGGTCGCGCCGGGCGACAACACCGGGCGCGGCGACTTGGGGTTGGACAGATCGACCACGACGCCCTCGCTCGATGCGCCGGTGTTGTCGGCCGCACCGTTATACGCGATCCCGCGGAACGCCGCCTCGATCCGCTGCGGCTGATCGAACCGGCCATCCGCATAGGCACCCTCGAGCGACGCGGTGAAGGCGTTCCAGTGCGCCTTGCCGCCAAGCTGGACGGAGAACAACTCCTGCTCGACATCCTCGGTCCGGAAATAGCTGGCCGGGTTGATGCCGAGCGGGGTGAACACCCCGGCCGCATTATACGCCTGTGTCGTGCCGCCGGTGCTGAGCGTACGCACCGGATTGCTGTTGGTCTGGCCGCGCGTCAGTTCATTGCGCAGCCCGGTCTGGTTCATCGTGTTGGTGTTCAGATACGTCGCATAGTTGACGCGTGCGAACAGCTCGATCGGATCGCTGCGGAAGTCGAGCGAACCGGTCGCGCCGTAGCGCTTGATCTCATTGTTGTAGAAGTTCCACTGCACGCCGTCCGCCGACAGCGCGTCGCCATTGGCGCGCGCGGTCCCGACGTCGAAATTGGTGGTCCGGTAATCGTTCTGCACCGCAGTCGATTCGGCGGCGTTGGCGCGCTCTTCGTAATAGCCTGCGACATAGACACCGAACTGGCGGTCCGAGCCGAAGCGACGGGCGACGTCGATGCCGACTGCGCCGCCGAACGCCTTCTGCTTGCGATCGAGCGCGAGCCCGGCAAGCTGGCCGAGCACGCGGGCGCGGGTGAAGTCAGCGCGGAAATCGAACGCGGTCGGCGTGCGCAGGTCGACGATGCCCGCGATCGAATCCGAATCCTTGGCGGCACCCGGCGTCTTGTCGGCGGCGATCCCGCCGATCGCGAACGGCGAGAACAGGTTGAGGGAGATCGCGCGCGCGCTGCCCGCAACCTGCGGCAGGCGGAGGCCGTCGAGCGTATAGACGTTGAAACCGGTGTCGAACCCGCGGATCGAGACGTATTGCGCCTCGCCGGTCGCGCTCTGGTTGCGGCCCTGGTCGCGGCTGACCGAAATGCCCGGTAGCGCCTTGGCAAGATCGGCTACACCGGTCTGCGAGTTGATCGCGACGTCGCCGGTCGTGATAATATCGACGACTCCGACCGCGTCATGCTCCTCGTTGAGCGCGGTACGCTGACGGCGGCCGTTCACGACGATGTCGCTGGTGAGCGACTCGCTGGCGGTCTGCACGGCTTCTTTGGCGGGCGCGTCGACGGTCTGTGCCGCCGCTGCCACCGGTATGATGGAGGCCGTCGCGGTGATGGCGCACGCCATCGTCCCGGACAGAAGAATTCCCTTGTTTACTTTACGTCGCATTTTGCCCCCGTTTTAAACCGCCGTGCGCGTCGCTCGCGCATCGAATGGCCGCCCGATACAAACCGTATCGGTCACTTTTAAGTCAGTTTGATAATTTTATATCGCGGCGGCGCGTCGAATATCATTTCACACGCCATCGCAGGCACCGCGCATCGTCGCGCGGTGCCTGCACCCGTCACATCTTCCAGGTCGCGGTCAGCAGCGAGGTGGTGCCCGAATTGACGATGTCGGACACCGCCAGGCTGTTCTTCCCGATATGCGCCCAATAGCTGTAGGTGTTGAAGACGTTGGACACCGATATGTCGAACTTCAGCTTGTCGGTGGCGGCGAACCCGGCGTGCAAGTCGACGCGGTTGATCGGTCGGACCCAGACATTGTCCCACTGGGCGCCCTTGCCGAGCGTGTCGTAGACCGAGACGTAGCTGCCGGCATGGTTGTAGTTGATGTCGAACGTCACCGGTCCGCGCTCATAGAACAGCTGCGCGTTGGCGAGCAGGTCGGGCGCATTCTGGATCCGGTCCATCCGCGTGCCATCGCCCAGCACGTCGACCCTGGTCCATTGCCGGGTGATGTTACCGGCGACCCCGAAGCCGCTGAGGAACCCGGGCAGCCCCGACAGCTTCTGGCGCGCGGCGATCTCGATGCCGTAGATATCGCCCGATCCGCCGTTCTGCGGCATGAAGGTGACGGTGCCCTGCGTCACGCCGACATTGGTGCCGGTGACGATGCCCGCGCTGCTGCCATTGTCGTAGATATAGTTGCGCAGGTGTTTGTAGAAGCCGGCGAGCATGATGTGCCCGCCGTGGCTGAAATCCCATTCGCCCGACGCGTCGATGTTCAGCGCACGGATCGCCTTCAGGTCGGGATTGCCCTTCGTGATCGTCGTGACACCGCCCGACACGACGGTGTTCGCGCCGCCGCCAAGCTGCAGGAACGGCGGCCGGACATAGCTGGTCCAGACCGATGCGCGGTAGACCGAGTTGCGGTTCGGCCGATAGTTCGCGGCAATGCTCGGCAGCACCGCGTCGAACCGCGCGACGTTGCTGTCGAATGCCCCGGTGCCGGTCACGCCGTTCACGTTGGGCGTCACCCAGAAGGTGTTGTGGATGTCGCTATGCTCATAACGCACGCCGGGGATCAGCTGGAGGTCGCCGACATCGACCTGTGCCATCGCATAGGTCGCGTAGACCGTCTCGGTCGCGCGCTGCGTGTTGCAGTTGAAACTGTTGATCGGGTTGCTGCCGCAGGTGTCGATGGTCGCATCGGTCGCGCCGCCGAGCTTGTCGAAGAGCGCGAACAGCTTGCCCTGGTCGATTTCGGGCACCGCCCAGCCGTACCGGCCCGGCCAGACGCTCGGATAGGTTTTCGAGATGATGCCGAGATCGCCGAAGGTCGCCGCGCCACCGTAATTGGGCACGGTATAATCGCGGTTGGTAATCGTCCGGCGGCTCGTCTCGATCCGCCCGCCGACCTTGATGAACTTGAGCGCGCTGCCCTCGAAATCATAGCGCAGGTCGATCTTCGCGCCGCCCTTCTTCTGGCTGCTGGTCTGCGGCGTATATTCGGGCGCGCCCCCTGCGGCGGGCATACCGGCGATGTTGTTGAGCGCGTTGTAGAGTTGCGGCGTCAACAGCGGCTCGGGATAGCCGTTCTTGTAGCCGAACAGCGTGCCCCCGCCGAATGCCAGGCCGTTGCCGTCGGTCCCCAGCGTGCGCGCGGCGACCTCGATATGGTTGGGGCGCGCGTTGGTGCCCCAGCTGTAGAAGATGTTGGGGGTGATCGTCAGCGCGCCGGTGCGGTGCTCGCCGCCGATCTGCGCCGTGCCCAGCTTGGCGAGCGCGGGGTTGGTCTCGTACCAGAAGCGCGTTGAGACGTTGCTGATGATCGGCGCGTAGAGGCCGTTGCCGAGCGGCGTGCCGTTCGACCCGGTCTTCTTGTTCATGCCGATGATCTGCGTCAAATGGCTGTTCTGCTCGGTGTTCGCCTGCGCATACGTGACCCGGGCATAGACCGCAGTGTCGTCGTCCGGGCGCCAGTCGAAACTGCCGTTCCCGCCGAACCGCTCGGTCGACCCCGACGACATACCGAAATTGGCACCGGTCAGGATCAGGTTCGCGGCCGGATCGAGGTTGCTCGGGTTCGAGCCGTCGGCATTCTGCACCGCGAAGTCAAAGCCGAAATCGCAACAGCCCGACGCCTGGATGCCGCCGACCAGACTGTTGGCGTAATGGCGGATGTCGTAGAAGCCGCTCACATAGAAGCCGAACTCCTTGTTCTTGCCGAACTTGGTCGAGAAATCGCCGCCGATATTATAGCCGAGGCCGTCCTTGTTATAGGCGCGCGCGCGGCTTTCGAGGCGACCGCCCGCAGTGACGCTGGCCCGCACCGAGTCGCGATAGTCGAAAGCGGAGGGCGTCCGAAAATCGATCGTGCCGCCGATCGCATCGCCAAGCATGTCGGCTTGCGAGGTTTTGTTGAGAACGATCGTCTGGAGGCCGGATGGCGGCAGCAGGCTGAGCTGGACGCCGCGGCTGTACGGATTGCCCTGTGCGACGTTGACGCCGTTGATCAGGTTGAGGTTATATTCTGCGTTAAGGCCGCGCACCGACACGAACATGCCCTCGCCGCGCGACGCGCCGTCGACACCGCCGGCAAATGCCGAGCCGGTGTTCATCACGTTGATGCCCGGCAGCAGCCCCAGCGCCTCGGCGACGTTGTGAACCGCAGTATGCGCCAGATCGTCCGCCGACAGCACGTTGGTGGTGTTGGCCGAGCGCATCTGGAGATCGGTCGCGTCGTAGCGGTTGCCGACCACGATGATGTCGCCGCCGGCCGCATCGCTGGCGGCGGTCGGATCGACGGCGGGCGCCTGCGCGTCGGCCTTGCGGGCGGCGGCGTCCTGCGCGGCGGCGTTCGTCTGGAGCGGCCCCTGCGTCGTTTCCTGCGCATGGGCCCAGCCGGGCGCGGCGAGCGCCCCGACCAACGAAATGGTGCCCATCAGCAACCGTGCGCGCAGCTTCATCTGGCTCATATGCCCCCCAAGTCGGACCGACCCACCGTCGGTTTTCTTGAACGACAAGGAATGCCAATGCCACTTTTATGTCAATATGATTTTTCTCATCTTTTGTATTATGAACAGAATTTTCTATTTTATGATGGAAAATTGCGTCCGGGGTGTGCGGCGGATCAAGGCGCGAGCGGGTTCGATGCTGGCCGATAACGCAGGATCACGCCGGCGCGACTCGGATTGCCGGTTTGCGATCCGACCCCGCCAGGGAAGGCCAGCGGAGGCCAGGGGCGGATCGTGAAGTCACCGGCTGCATCGCTAGGACGCGTCGGCCGCAGTCGGCGATTTGGCGTGCCCCCGCCGCAACGCGCCGCGCTCCTGTTCATAAGCGAGGCCGACGACCAGTGCCTGCGCCACGCACAGCGACGCCGACAGCGACCGGAACCCGCGCACCTGCGACTCGCGCACGACCATCGTCTGCGTCGCCAGCTTGGCGATCGGGCTGGCAAGACTGTCGGAGATCGCCAGGATCTTCGCGCCCGCCGCGGAGGCCGCCTCGACCGCGCTGATCGTTTCCGGCGCATAGGAATGATAGCTGATCGCGATCACCAGATCCTTCGTCGAGATCGCACGGAACTGCTGAAAGGCGAGACCGCCGATACCGTCGATCAGGACGGTCGGCTTGCCTGCCTGCGGAATCGCATAGGCAAGGTAGGTGGCGACCGGAAAGGCGCGGCGCATCCCGACGATATGGACGATCTGCGCCTTGCGGATCAGCGCCACCGCATCGGCCAGCTCCTCTTGCCCGATCGTCGCGCGGGTGTTCTGGAGTGCGCGGATATCGCCTTCGGTGAACTCGTCGATCAACGCGCCCACCCCGCGCGCCGCCACCGAATGATCGACCGACGCGGTGAACCGACTAACGCGTTCGCTATACCCGAGCGAGGCGTTGTTCGCGAGCAGGCTGTCGCGCAGCAGGCGCTGCATCGGCCCGGCCCCTGTGTACCCCAGCGACTTGGCGAAGCGCACGATCGCCGAGGGCTGCGTGCCGGATCGTTCGGCGATCACGGTCAGCGTCTGCAGTGCCATATCGTCGGGATGGTCGAGCACATAGCGCGCGACATGCTGCAATCGCTTGCTGAACCCGTCATAGCGCGCGAGGATCATATCGCGCAGTTCGGTCGCCGTCGTTGGCACCGGACCCGGCATATCACTCATTCCATTCTCCTATGGCGGGGATCATACAAACCGGCGATACGATTACAATCCGTTCCCTTGGAATGAAAATTCCATATTGACAAACAGACGGCAATATCTGTTTATCCCGGGGGCACGGGCTGAGGGGCAACGCGATGGCTGATGATCGGACACTGTCACGATGACGGCCGCGTTACCGACCGAATTTGGCCCTGTTCCCGCGACCGGACCGGCTCCCCGTGACGGTCCGTCATCGGGGGAACCGGCCCGGCTGATCGGCTTTTCCGGCGCGCTGTCGGCAAATCTGCTCAACATGATCGGGATCGGACCTTTCATCACCATCCCGCTCGCGCTGGCCGCAATGGGCGGACCGCAGGCGCTGCTCGGCTGGCTGCTGGGCGCGCTGCTGTGCTTGTGCGACGGGTTCGTCTGGGCCGAACTGGGCGCGACGCTGCCGCGCTCGGGCGGGCCGTTCCATTACCTGCGCGAGGCGTTCGGATCGGCCAAGCTCGGCCGGTTGTTCGGCTTCCTCTATCTCTGGCAGACGCTGTTGATCGGCCCGATGTCGATCGCCTCGGGCACCGTCGGCTTCGCGCATTACACCACCTTCCTGTGGCCCTCGCTAAACGGCTGGAGCCTCGCCGCGCTCGCGGTCGGGCTGTGCCTGCTCAACACCGTCTTGCTGTACCGCGACGTCGGCTCGATCCAGCGGCTGTCGGTGGCGATCAGCGTCATCGTCATCGGCGCCTGCCTGTGGATCATCCTGACCGGCGTACCAACCTTCAGCGCGGCGCGCGCGTTCAATTTCCCGGCCGGCGCGTTCACGCTGTCGCATGGTTTCTGGATGGGGCTCGGCGCGGCGACGCTGATCGGCGTCTATGATTATGGCGGCTACAACAACGTCTGCATGATCGGCGGCGAGGTGCGCGAACCGCGACGGATCATCCCGCGCGCGATCCTGGTGTCGATCCCGCTCGTCGCCTTGCTCTATGTCGGGCTGAACCTCGCAATCCTCGGCGTGCTGCCGTGGCAGCAGGCGATGAAGAGCCAGGCGGTGGTCGCCGACTTCATGAGCGCAATCTATGGCCCGATCGGCGGCATCACCGTCGCGATCCTGATTTTGATCGCGAGTTGGGGATCCGCGCTGGTCATGCTGCTCGGCTATTCGCGCGTCCCCTATGCCGCCGCCGTGGAAGGCGAATTCTTCGCGCCGTTCGCCCGGCTGCACCCCAAAGGCGGCTTCCCTACGGTGTCGCTGCTGTTCATGGGGATCGCCTCTGCGGTCGCGTCGGTCGTGTCGCTCGAAAACCTGATCGCGGTGCTGATCGTCGTCCAGATCCTGTTCCAATATACCGCGCAATGCTTCGCGGTGGTCGCCCTGCGGCGCCAGAAGCGGGCCGGGGCCGGGAGCCTGTTCCGTATGCCGCTCTACCCCCTGCCGATCATCGTCACATTGGTCGGCTGGCTGTTCATCGTCGGCACGAGCCAGCCGATCCACATCCTCGCCGCGTTCGGCATGATGGCATTGGGCGTACTCGTCTTCCTCGCGCTCGCGCGCCGCGAAGCCCGCTGGCCGTTCGCGAAATGACCCATCCCGCCCCGAAATTCGACGTCGCGGTCGTCGGCGAGATTTATGTCGACCACGTCTTCAGCGGCTTTGCGACCTGGCCCAAGCCGGGCGAGGAGGTCGTTACCGACGCCTATGTCCGCGCGATGGGCGGCGGCGCAGCGGCGACCGCGTGCGGCCTCGCCAAACTCGGCCGCTCGGTCGCGCTGGTCGGTCTGGTCGGTGCCGACGACCACGACTGGTTCGCGACCGGTCTCGCGCAGTACGGCGTCGCCGCCGACGGGCTGGTCGTAGGCGACGGTGCGACCGGCACGACGATCAGCGTCTCCACCGCAGTGGATCGCTCGTTCTTCACCCACATCGGCGTCAACCATCAGATCGGCGCGCTCTGCGCCGGCGCGGGGCTCGCGGTGCTGACACAGGCAAGCCACGTCCATTTCGCGATGCCGCTGCCGCGCGACGTCGCCGATGCGGTGCTGCCGGTGCTCGCGGCGGCGGGGATCACGACCTCGCTCGACATGGGGTATCAGCCGGTCTGGCTCGCCGATCCGGCCAACCTGCCGACACTCGCCGCGATCGATCATCTGCTGCCGAACGAGAAAGAAGCCGAGCTGCTCTGCGGCAGTGCCGATCCCGCCGCGTTCTTCGCGCACGCCGCCGCAGTGCCGCTCCGCCATCCGATGCTGAAGCTCGGCATCCGCGGTGCCGCCGCAATCGAGCACGGGCGGGTCATCCGCGTCGCGCCGCCATCGGTCGACGCGGTCGACGCGACCGGCGCGGGCGATGCGTTCGACGCAGGCTTCATCGACGCGTTGCTCGACGGAGGCGACGCCGCCACCCGCCTGCAACGCGGCTGTATCACCGGCGCGCTATCGACCCGCCAGCCGGGTGCACTCGCCGCCATCCCCGATCGACTGGAACTCTGGAGCACCCATGACCGTACCTACTGACCGCAAGCTGACCCTGATCGGCGGCGGCGGTGTTCGCACCCCGCTGGTCACCTTTGGCGTCAACGACGCCGCAGAGGCGCTTGGCGCCCGCGAGTTGGTGCTGTGGGACCCCGATGCCGATCGTCTGGCGATCATGGCGGCAATGGGCCGCGCGATCGTCAAGGCAGAGGGCGGCAGCCTGATTGTGCGCGAAGCGACGTCGATCGAGGACGCCGTGGAGGGCGCCGCCTTCGTGATGAATTCGATCCGCGTCGGCGGCATCGCCGGCCGGGCGGCAGACGAGCGGATCACGATCGAGCACGGTTATCCGGGCCAGGAAACCACCGGCCCGGCGGGCGCGGCGATGGCGATGCGCACGGTGCCGATCGCGCTGGAGCAGGCGCGGCTGGTCGAACGGCTCAGCCCCGATGCGTGGATCGTCAACTTCACCAATCCGGCGGGCCTCATCACGCAGGCGATCGCCAACCACACCAACGCCAAGATCGTCGGCATCTGCGACACGCCGACCGAGCTGTTCCACAACATCGCCCATGCGCTCGGCGCAACGCTGGCCGATGTCGAATGCGATTATGTCGGCCTGAACCATCTCGGTTGGGTGCGCGGCATCCGCCTGCACGGCGAGGACGTGTTCGACCGCGTGCTCGAAGACGACGGCGTGCTCGACAAGCTCTATTCGGCGCCGGTGTTCGACAAGGCGATGATCCGCGCGCTGCGGCTGATCCCGACCGAATATCTGTTCTTCTATTACGAGCGCCGCCGCGCGCTGGCCAACCAGTGCAAGCACGGATCGAGCCGCGGGACCGAGGTCGAGGCGCTCAACGTCGAACTGATCGCGACGCTGCGCGACCGGCTCGGTGCGGACGACGGGGCCAGCGCAATCGCCGCCTATGCCGCCTATCTCAACCGTCGCTCGGGCTCGTACATGAAGCTCGAGGCGGAAGGCGGTTCGGCGTTCCATCCCGATTCCACCTTCCACATCGATCCGTTCCGCGTCGCCAGCGGCTATCACAAGATCGCGATCGACGTGATGAGCGGGCTGACCGGCGCGGTGCCCGCGACGATCGTCGTCAACACGCGCAACCTCGGCGCGATCCCCGGACTGCCCGATCGCGACATCGTCGAGACGTCGTCGCGGATCGAGCGCGACAGCGTCACCCCGCTGCCGATCGCGCCGCTGCCCGATCCCGCGATCGGCCTGGTCCACGGTATCAAGGCGTATGAACGCGCCGCGATCGACGCCGCGCTGACCGGCGAACGCCCGACCGCGCGCAAAGCGTTGCTGATCCACCCGGCGATCGGCGAATGGGATCCGACCGGCGCGCTGCTGGCGGACCTGCTCGACCCGACCTGCCAGCATTGCTGATCCGGTGACAGCCCAGTGACCACACCCCCGCCCGCGACGCTGAAGCGCACGCTGTCCGCGTTCCACCTCTGGGGGATCGCGGTCGGGCTGGTCATCTCGGGCGAATATTTCGGCTGGAGCTATGGCTGGGCGCAGGCGGGGACGCTCGGCTTCCTCGTCACGACCTGCCTCGTGGCGGCGATGTACCTCGCCTTCATCTTCAGCTTCACCGAGCTGACCGTCGCGATCCCGCAGGCAGGCGGACCGTTCGCTTATGCGCACCGCGCATTTGGTCCGGTCGGCGGCGCTGTGGCGGGGTTCGCGACGCTGATCGAGTTCCTGTTCGCGCCGCCCGCGATCGCACTCGCGGTCGGCGCGTATCTCCACGTTCAGTTCCCCGGCGTCTCGCCGCAACTGTTCGCGGGCGGCGCCTTCCTGCTGTTCGTCGCGCTCAACATCGCCGGGGTGCGGATCGCCGCGACATTCGAGCTGGTCGTGACCTTGCTTGCGGTGTTCGAACTGCTCGTGTTCATGGGTGTCGTCGCCCCCGCGTTCGAATGGACCAATTTCACGCGCGGCGGGTGGGCCGGGGCGGACATCTTCACCGCAGCGACGATCCCCGGCATTCTCGCCGCGGTCCCGTTCGCGATCTGGTTCTTCCTCGCGATAGAGGGCGTCGCGCTCGCCGCCGAAGAAGCACGCGATCCGGCGCGGACCATCCCGGTCGCCTATCTGACAGGGATCGGCACGCTGAACCTGCTCGCCTTCGGGGTGATGCTCTTCGCGGGCGGCTCGGGCGACTGGACGCGGCTGGCGAACCTCAACGATCCCCTGCCGCAGGCGATGGCGGGCGTCGTCGGACGGTCGAGCGGCTGGCTGCATATGCTGGTGTGGCTCGGGCTGTTCGGGCTGGTCGCGTCGCTGCACGGGATCATCATGGGCTATGCACGACAGATGTTCGCGCTCGCCCGGGCCGGCTATCTTCCGGCAATCCTCGGTCGCATCCATCCGAAGCTGCAGACGCCGCATGTCGCGACGCTGGCGGGCGCAGTCGTCGGGATCGGCGCGATCGTCGCGGATGCGCGCCTCTCGCTCGCCGGACAGCCGCTCACCGCCAGCCTCGTCATCATCTCCGCGTTCGGCGCGCTCGCGACCTATAGCGTCAGCATGGCAAGCCTGTTCCGCCTGCGACGCCGCGAACCCGCGCTCGCCCGCCCCTATCGCGCGCCATTCTACCCCGCCGCCCCGGCACTCGCGCTGGTCCTCGCGACCGGCGCGTTCGCGACGATGGCATGGTCGAACCCGCTGCTGTGCGGCTGCTTCGTCGCGATTCTCGGCATCGCCGTCTTGGCCAGCGCGCGAGGCAAACCGTGAAACGTCTCGCGCTGCTGCTCGCCCCCGCACTGGTGGGTGCCGCCGATCCGCTCCCCATCACGATCGCCGTCGATGCGACCGATGTCGCGCACGGCATCGTCGCGGTGACCGAAACGCTGCCGATCGACCGGGCGGGGCCGCTGACGCTGCGCTATCCACGCTGGATTCCGGGCACGCACCGCCCGTCCGGGCCGATCGCGCGGGTCGCCGGGCTGCGTTTCACCCAGGCCGGTCGACCGGTCGCCTGGCACCGCGACGTGGAGGATCCGTACAGCGTTCACCTGGACCTGCCCGCCGCCGGACCTCTGGTTGCTCGCTTCGACTATCTCGCGCCCACCGATGGTTCGCAGGGCGATGTGACGATGACGCCGGCGATGACGATCCTGTCGTGGCACACCGTCTCGCTCTATCCGGCCGACCGCGCGGTCGCCGATCTGCGCGTACAGGCCAGCGCCGTCTTCCCCGCAGGCTGGCGCTCCGCCACCGCGCTCGCGCCGGGACTGTCGGGCGACCGCGTCATCTACCCGGCGGTCAGCTACGAAACATTGGTCGACTCGCCCGTGCTCGCTGCCCGGTACATGCGCTCGGAGCCGCTCGCGCCCGGCATCCGTCTCAACATCGCTGCAGACCGGGCGGAGCAACTCGCCGCCACCCCGACGCAGATCATGCTCCACCGGCAGATGGTGGCACAGGCGCTCAAGATCTTCGGTCCGCCGCCGTTCGACCATTACGATCTGTTGCTGTGGCTGTCGGACACGATGGACAATCAGGGGCTCGAACATCGCCGCTCCTCGGAGAACGGCGTGCCAGCGGGCTATTTCACCCAGTGGCCGCTGATGGCGGCGCGGCGCAATCTGCTGGCGCACGAATTCACCCATGCCTGGAACGGCAAATATCGCCGCCCCGCCGATCTTTCGACGACCGATTATGCGCAGCCGATGCACGGCGACCTGCTCTGGCTGTACGAAGGACAGACGCGGTTCTGGGACTATGTCCTGCAGGCGCGCAGCGGACTGGTATCGCGGCAGGACACGCTCGACGGTCTCGCGCGCATCGCCGCCTTCTACGCGGTCGCGCCCGCCTTCGATTGGCGCAGCATCGGCGACACCACCGCCGACGTCGTGATGACGGATGCGCGCGGCTGGCCCGATTATCAGGGCTCGTCCGACTATTACGAGGCGGGCAAGCTCGTCTGGCTGGAGGCGGACCAGCTGATCCGCGAGCGCACCGCAGGGCGCCGCTCGCTCGACGATTTCGCGCGGACCTTCTTCGCGGCCAATGGCGATCCGAACCGCGCCGCACCCTATACGCGCGCCGATGTGGTCGCCGCGCTCCAGGCTGTGACGCCGTATGACTGGGATGGCTTCCTGCGCACCCATGTCGAGGAGGCCCACCGCCCGCCGCTCGGCTGGATCGAACGGGGCGGCTACCGGCTGGCCTTTATCGATACGCCACCGCCCTATTGGCGCTCGATCGAGCATCGCGCTGGCGTGATCGACCTGCGCCATTCGGTTGGCCTGGCGATCGGCTCCGGCGGCACGGTGCGCGAGGTCGCCTGGAACGGTCCGGCGTTTCGGGCGGGTCTCGCCCCCGGCGCAGCGCTGCTGCGGATCGGCGGGCGGCCCTATAGCAACAAGGCGCTGCTGGCCGCGATCCGCAGGCGGCAACCCGTGACGCTGACGGTCCGTCAGTTGGGCGTACGCCGCACCGTCACGATCGCGTGGACAGGCGGGCTGCGCTATCCCACGCTGGTCCGCGCACGTTTGGCCCCCGCCGGGCTCGACATGATGATGGAACCACGATGATCGACCATCCCACCCGCCGAACGCTGATCGGTGCCGGGCTTGCCACCGCCGCGACCGGTGCGTTTCCCGGCGCGATCGGGCGCGCGCTTGCGATCCCCGCCGACGTCCGCACCGGCACGATCGCCGATGTCGATCATGTCGTCATCCTGATGCAGGAAAATCGCGGCTTCGATCATTATTTCGGAACACTGCGCGGGGTCCGCGGCTTTGCCGATCCGCTGCCCATCCCGTTGCCAGGCAAGCGCGATGTCTGGTCGCAGGAGACCGAGGACGGTCGCCACGTCGCGCCGTTCCATCTGTCGACCGAACAACATTTCGCACTGATGCGCATGGCGGGCACGCCGCATACCTGGCCCGATGCGCAGGCGGCCTGGGACCATGGCCGGATGGCGCACTGGCCCGCCGCCAAGACCGAACGGTCGCTCGGCCATTTCGCGCGCGCGGACCTGCCGTTCCAATTCGCGCTCGCCGAGGCGTTCACGCTCTGCGACGCGTATCACGCCGCGATCCAGACCGGCACCAACACCAACCGCATCATGCTGTGGAGCGGCACCAACGATCCTGCCGGCACGCATGGCGGCCCGGCGATCGGCAATTCGCACGACAGCCTGCCCGCCGATGGCGGCTGGCCCGAGGACTATCGCTGGACCACCTATCCCGAGCGATTGCAGGCGGCCGGGATCGACTGGCGCATCTACCAGGACATGGCGGATAACTTCACCGACAACCCGCTGGCCGGGTTCGCTGCCTATCGCGGTGCCGCACCCGGTTCGCCGCTGCACGACCGCGCGATGTCGACGCATCGGCTCGACCGGCTGCGCGCCGACGTCGTATCGGGAACGCTGCCGCAGGTGTCGTGGATCATCGCCGATGCGGCCGGTTCGGAGCATCCCGGCCCGTCGAGCCCGGCGCAGGGAGCCGCCTATACGGCCGCCGTCCTCGACGCGCTGACCGCTGATCCGAAAGTCTGGGCGCGGACCGTCTTGTTCGTGATGTTCGACGAGAATGACGGCTTCTTCGATCACGTGCCGCCACCCGCCCCGCCCTCGCCGGACACCACCGCACCAGGCGGTTTCGCGGGCGCGTCGCGTATCGCCACCACCGCCGAATACCATCACATCGCCAGCCCTGGCGATGCCAAGTCCGATACGCCCGAGTGTCGCGGACGCCCTTATGGTCTCGGCCCGCGCGTGCCGTGCTACGTCGTCTCGCCGTGGAGTCGCGGCGGCTGGGTCAATTCGCAGGTGTTCGATCACACCTCGGTGATCCGCTTCCTCGAAACCCGCTTCGGTGTGGCCGAACCCAACATCTCGGCCTGGCGCCGCGCGGTCTGCGGCGACCTGACCTCGGCGTTCGACTTCACCCGCGCAAACGGCACCGCACCGCCCCCGCTGCCCGATCCGCGCGCGACCGCCGCGCGCGCCGCCGCGCTGAAGGGCCAACCCGAACCGCGCGCGCCTGCCGCCGGCACCCGCCCGCCGCAGGAACCCGGCATCCGGCCCTCACGCGCGCTCCCCTATGATCTCGACGTGAAGGTCGCGGCGGTGGGGGCAGCAGGCATCACGCTCGACTTCGCCTGCCGCGGCGCACCCGCCGTCATCCACGTCTATGACCGCCACCGGCTCGACCGTATTCCGCGGCGCTACACGCTCGCCGCAGGCGACCGCATCGCTGCGACATGGCCGCTCGACGACGCCGCGCGCTACGACCTGTGGCTGCTTGGGCCGAACGGTTTTCACCGCCATTTCGCCGGCCACGGTGCGGACAAGGCCGTCTCGTGGCGGCTTGATGCACCGACGGAAACGCTCTCGCTGACCCTGGCGCGGGGACTGAAGGCCGTCTCGCTGCGCCACCCCGACGCGCATCGCGGCTGGCATGGCGATGGGCGGGCGCATGTGCTGTCGCTGGCGAAGACCGGCGGCTGGTACGATATCCTCGTCACCGATCCCGCCAGCACCACCTTCCGCCACCGCATCGCCGGGCGGCTCGAGACCGGGCGTCCGTCTTGGTCCGAACCGCCGCTTTCGCGCGCATGATCGCTCCAACCAGGCGCGGCATCCTCGCCGGATCGGCGGCGCTCGGCGGACTTGCCGCGAGCGGCATAGCGGTACCCGCCGCCGCGATACCGCTCGCCGGCTCGCCTCGACAGCGCCTGTCGCTCGACGATGGCTGGCGGTTCCACGAGGGCGATATCGCCTTTCCACCGATCCTCGATCACGAGGCGTCCTATGCCAATGGCAAGGCCGGCAACGCGACGGGCGCCGCCGCCAGCGATTACGACGACAGCGACTGGGGCCGCGTGAAAATCCCGCACGACTGGGCGCTCGGCCAGCCGTTCGAACCTGCGCAGAACATCGACCAGGGATTCCGCCGCCGCGGGATCGGCTGGTATCGCCGCACCTTCGCGCTCGATCCGGCCGATCGCGACCGCGATCTCGAACTCCAGTTCGACGGTATCGCGACCCATGCGACGGTCTGGATCAACGGCACGCTGGCGTATCGCAATTTCAGCGGTTTCACCGGCTTTACGATCGATCTTGGACCGTACGCGCTGTTCGGCGACGACCTCAACACGGTCGCGATCCGCGTTGATGCGAATGCGACCGAAGGCTGGTGGTATGAGGGCGCCGGCCTCTACCGCCACGCATGGCTGGTGAAGCGCGCGCCCGTGCACATCGCCACCGATTGCGTCCATGCCGATCCGCGCACCGATGGCGAAAACTGGTCCGTGCCGGTCACGGTGACGGTCGTGAACCGATCGTCGAGCGACAAGCGCGTGACGGTGGAGGCAACGCTGTTCGACCCTGCCGACCACCCGGTCGCGCGCACGCAGACGGCTGCGACGGTCCCTGCGAACGGCCAGACGGTGGCGCGTCTGTCGATCCCGGTCGCCGCGCCACAGCTCTGGTCGCCCGAAATGCCGACGCTCTACCGGGTCGCAACGTGCGTGCTTCGCAACGGACAGGTGGAGGATGCGGTCGACACCAACATTGGTTTCAGGACACTCCGTTTCGATGCCGCGCAGGGCTTTTTCCTCAACGGCCAACCGCTGAAGATCAAGGGCGTCTGCGCGCATCAGGACCATGCCGGAGTCGGCGTCGCGGTACCCGACAGCCTGTGGGACTATCGCCTGCGCAGGTTGAAGGCGATGGGTGCCAACGCGATCCGCTGCGCACATAATCCGCCCGCCGCAGAACTGCTCGACGCCGCCGACCGGCTCGGCATCATGGTGATGGACGAGCACCGCGAACTGAGCGCGGCCAGCGATACGCTCGACCGGCTCGGCTGGCTGGTGCGCCGCGATCGCAATCATCCAAGCGTCATCCTGTGGTCGCTGTGCAACGAGGAATCGCTGCAATCGAGCGCGGTCGGCGTCGCAATGATCCGGCGGATGAAGGCGGTGGTCCGTGCGCTCGACGACACACGCCCGATCACCGCCGCGCTCAATGGCGCGATGTTCGCCACCCCCAACATCGCCGACGAACTTGACGTCGTCGGCTTCAACTACGGCACCGCGCAATACGACCGCTATCACGCCACCTATCCCGATCGCCCGGTGCTGAGCTCGGAAGACACCTCCGCCTACATGACGCGCGGTGCACTGCGCACCGATCGCGTCGCGCACGTGCTCGCCGATGACGATAGCGAGCACGCCAACTGGGGCCTGCCCCACCGCGCCGCATGGGAAGCGATAGCCACGCGCCCGTTCATGGCGGGCGGCTTCGTCTGGACCGGCTTCGACTATCGCGGCGAGCCGACGCCGTTCGCATGGCCGAGCGTCGGCGCGTCGTTCGGCGCAATGGACCTATGCGGGTTTGCCAAAACCGCCTTCCACATTCGCCGCGCTCTGTGGAGCCACGCCCCCGTCCTCGAACTCTCCCCGCACTGGACCTGGCCGGGTCTCGAAGGCCAGCCGATCACGGTGATGGCGATCGCCAATGCCGACCGTGTCGTACTACGCCTGAACGACCGCCCGGTCGCCGACCTCCCGATCGATCGTTTCGCGATGGCGAGCGTCACCCTGCCCTATGCACCCGGCCGGCTGGAGGCGATCGCGTATCGCGGTGGTCGTGCAATCGCGCATCGCCGGGTCGAGACCGCAGGTGCCGCCATCGCGCTAAGGCTGACGCCTGACCGCGAGACGCTGGCCGGCGATGGACGCGATACGGTGCCGGTGACGGTCGAGGCGATCGACGCGAAAGGCCGCGCGGTGCCGATCGCGCAGCACGCGGTCCGTTTCAGGGTCGATGGCGGCACGATCCTCGGCGTCGGCAACGGCGATCCCAACAGTCACGAAAGTGACCTGGCTACGAACGCCGGCCGTACCGCCGCGCGCCGCCTGTTCAATGGGCTGGCGCAAGTGCTCGTACAGTCGCCGGCAGGACCGCACATGGCCCTGACAGTGGAAGCCGACGGCCTCGCCCCAGCGCGCCTGCCGATGGGGATCGTCCCGCGGACGCTCCCCGAGGTCGCAGTGCGAGACGGCCGACAGAGCCTGACCGAGTGGCGGCAGGCGCCCCCGTCGGCGACGCTCCCCGATCTCGACCGTCCGATCGCCGACGGCGACATGAACAGCTGGGCCTGGCTTAAGCCCGGATCGACCGAGAGCGGCAACGCCGACGCACGCTACATCCTGTTCCGCGTCGCCTTCACCCCGCGCCGCAATGTCGCTGCCACCGGCGGACGGATCATCTTCGCCGCAATCGCGGGGCCGGCGCGGATCTGGCTCGACGGACGCCTCGTCCACACCAAGACCGACCCGGCCACCACCCGCGTGATTCTTCCCCTGCCCGCCGGCACGCGCGATCACGTCCTCCAACTGCTGTTCGATACAGGCGGCCGCGCAATTCCATTCGGGCTTGCCGGTACCGTCACCATCGCCTGACCGGCGCTCCACAGAAAGCCCAGCCTTGCCCCGACTCCTCACTCCCGGCACCGCTCCGGTCGGGCTTGTCCATCTTGCTCTCGCGATGGGCGGGTTCGCGATCGGCACGACCGAATATGCGACCATGAGCCTGCTGCCGTTCTTCGCCGCCGGGCTCCATGTCGACGCGCCGACCGCGGGCCATGTCATCAGTGCCTATGCGCTGGGCGTCGTCGTCGGGGCGCCGCTGCTCGCGGTCGTCGCCAGCCGGTTCAGTCGGCGGACCGTGCTGATCGCGCTGATGCTGCTGTTCGCGGTCGGCAACGGCCTCAGCGCGCTCGCCCCCGATTACCGGTCGATGCTTGTGTTCCGGTTCATCAGCGGACTGCCGCACGGCGCCTATTTCGGGATCGCCTCGCTGGTTGCCGCCTCGCTCGTGCCGCACGGCCGGCGGACGCAGGCGGTCGCGCGCGTAATGCTCGGGCTGACGGTCGCGACGATCGTCGGCGTGCCGCTCGCCAACGCGCTGGGGCAGATGCTCGGCTGGCGCTGGGGCTTCGGGATCGTCGCGATGATCGCCGCCACCACGGCTGCGGCCATCGCGCTCGTTGCGCCGCACGATATCGCCGATCGCGCCGCCAGCCCGATCGCCGAACTGCGCGTCCTGCGCGACCATCGGATCTGGCTGACGCTGGCGATAGGCGCGATCGGCTATGGCGGATTGTTTTCGGTTTACACCTATCTCGCCTCGACACTGCTAGCGGTGACTCACGTATCAAAGGCGATCGTGCCGCTGGTTCTCGCGGTCTTCGGCCTCGGCATGACGCTCGGCAACCTGATCGTTCCGCGGTTCGCCGATCGTGCGCTGATGCCGACTGCGGGCGCGTTGTTGGTTTGGAGCGCGGTGATGCTCGCGCTCTACTCACTCGCTGCGGGCTCGTTGGTGACGATCACACTCGCGGTTTTCGCGATTGGCCTGGGCGGTGGCCTCGGCACCGTTCTGCAGACCCGGTTGATGGATATAGCACAGGACGGCCAGGGTTTGGCCGCAGCGCTAAACCACTCGGCGTTCAACTTCGCCAACGCGCTCGGCCCTTGGGCTGGCGGTCTTGCGATCACAGCCGGATTAGGTTGGACCGCAAGCGGCTGGGTTGGAAGCCTGTTGGCGATCGCCGGGCTCGCGCTATGGGCAGTTGCGTGGAAATCCGGTGTAGAAACAGGCGACCACGGCCGCCATACAGGAAATTAACCCCCTTACATGAAGGTCGCCGACGGAGGTGCGCATCTTCCAATTGGCAAGCCTCTTGGCATTGATATCATAGCTCTTGGCCACCCCCGTCAGGCTCTCTTGCACGGACCAAGAACCGCGAGGCCGACAGCGGCAGCATCGGCACGCTCGCCCGATGGGCTGCTGTTCGATGACGGACGGACGAGGGCCAGACAGCGGAGCACCAAAACCGACCGCGCCGAAGGCAAGGCGCAGGCGCGCGTCCGGATCAGGTAAAGCGCCGCTGGATAAACCTCCGTATCCCCGTGCACCGTTTTGACCCGCAGCAGTTCGGCGAAATGTTTCCCACCGGCGATGGTGCCGAGCGCCTCACCAGCCAGGTCGGTCCAGTGCCGCAGAGCCGACCTTACGCCCTCTTCTCATAGTCTGTTCAACGCTTTAGGGCGCGAAGCAGGTTGGTGGCTACCGCCCCAGATTTTGCCGTTCGGGGCGTTCGGTGGCGAGAGGGGCCACCTCGAACCGCCGTAAACACGCGGACAGGCCGATCGGCTCACTCGTCCTCTTCTATGCTGTCCCGGCGCGGGCAAACCGCGTGGCAGCCCATCGGACAGGGGCGGTTCTGTTTGTCATCCTCCCGCTGCGGCAGGGGAATGCGGTGCGTGGGATCGCCACAAATTGCGACGAGCACGACCCCGTTTGCTTGCACCGGCGGGCCGGGCGCACCCGCCACTGCCAGGCCGACCGCCGCCAGCAACGAGGGAACTGCGCGCGCCAGCATCTCAGATCGCGCTGCTAAAGCGCGTGGCGGACAGGTGCCGGTAGGGATCGAGCGCGGCGGCGATCGTCCGCGCATAGGGCAGTCCGTCCGGCCTGATCGTGAGCCGGCTGTCATGCCATCCCGCCAGCCCGGCGGCAACGTAGCGCGCCAGCCGCTGCTCCACCGCCGCGATGTCGGGCAGATCGCGCAGATCGGCCACACCCTGACATAGCAACGCCTCGATCGCCCGACCGATGCGCTGGTCGCCGCGCGACCGCACCCAGCCGCGTTCTGTCGCCAGCCGCCCATTGGCGATGCGCAAGTGATAGCGACCGGCATTCTTCTCATTCTGCAACAGCCACCCCGGAAACTGACTGATCGCGGAGGCACCCAGGCCGATCAGCACATCCGCCGGGTCTTCGGTGAAGCCCTGGAAATTGCGCCGCAGCGTGCCGTCGCGGGTCGCGACCGCCAGCGCATCGTCGGGCAGCGCGAAATGATCGAAGCCGACTGGCTGATAGCCTTCGCATGTCAGCCACTCAAAGGCGAATTCGGCCTGCGCAAACCGCGCTTCGGCATCGGGTAGCGCCGAATCATCGATCTGGCGTTGGCGCGCTATCAGGTGTGGGACATGCGCATAGCCGAACACCGCCAGCCGGTCGGGCCGAAACGAGAGCGCTGTCTCAAGCGTCGCTGCCAACGTGTCGACGGTCTGAAACGGCAGACCATACATCAGATCGAAATTGATCGACGACACACCAGCGGCGCGCAGCCGCGCGACGGTGCACGCGATCATGTCGGTCGGCTGGACGCGCCCGATCGCCGCCTGAATTTCGGGATCGAAGGTCTGCACGCCAAGGCTGACCCGCGTCACGCCGTTGCGCGCGAGCGCAGCACCCCAGTCCCAATCGAACCCGCGCGGATCGATCTCCACCGACATCACCGGATCGTCAAGCCGGAACGCCTGCGACAGGTGCCGCATCAGCGTATCGAAATCTTGCGGAGCAAGGGCGTTCGGGCTGCCGCCGCCCCAGGCGATCCGCGTGACCCGCCCGCGCCCGTCAAGCGCCTTGCCGACCAGCGCGATCTCCTCGATCAGCCGCAGCAGATAGGCCTGCACGCGCTGGGTACGGTTGGCGGCACCGGTGTTGCAGCCGCAATACCAGCACAATTCGCGGCAATACGGAATATGCAGGTATAGCGAGATCGCTTCGTCCTGCCCGATGGTCGCGAGTGCCTGCGCAAATTGTAGCGGACCAACCGCTCCGCTGAATTCGGCAGCGGTCGGGAAGCTGGTGTAGCGCGGCACCGGCTGGGCGAGCAGATCAGGATGATATGGCCACATACGAGTTTGGTCGCACGGCACGCAGCAACGCGACTTGACCGGGATCAAATCCTTATCGTCGACCGCGTTCACGCATCCTCGTCATCGTCGATCAGGATCCGCAGCGCAGCGCCATCGAGATCCTCAAACTGGCCCGACCGTGCCGCCCAGAAGAAGGCAGCGAGCCCGGCAAGCCCGAGCCCAAGCGCCACCGGCAAGAGGACGGCGAGGCCCGTCATCGCGCCGCGCCGCGCAAGCGCATCGCATTGGCGAC
>JAIXZV010000072.1 GCA_027489365.1 Sphingomonadales bacterium | reverse complement strand
CTTCGACAAGGTCAACGCGCTGGGCATCGGCGCCCAGGGGCTGGGCGGGCTTTCCACCATCCTCGACGTCAAGATTCTTGACGCGCCGTGCCATGCCGCGGGCAAGCCCGTCGCGATGATCCCCAATTGCGCCGCGACGCGCCACGCGCATTTCGTGCTCGACGGTTCCGGCCCGGCCTTCCTCGAAGCACCCAAGCTCGACGAATGGCCGAAGGTCGACTGGCAGCCCGACAGCGCGGCGATCCGCGTCGATCTCGACACGCTGACGCCGGAGGTAGTGAAGGGCTGGAAGCAAGGCGACCGGCTGCTGCTCAACGGCAAGATGCTGACCGGGCGCGATGCCGCGCACAAGCGCATCAAGGACATGCTCGACGCGGGCGAGCCGCTGCCGGTCGATTTCGCGGGCCGGGTGATTTACTATGTCGGCCCGGTCGATCCGGTCGGTGAGGAAGTGGTCGGCCCGGCCGGCCCGACCACCGCGACGCGGATGGACAAGTTCACGCGGATGATGCTCGACCAGGGCCTGCTGGCGATGGTCGGCAAGGCCGAGCGCGGGCCGGATGCGACCAAGGCGATTGCCGAGGGGAAGAGCGCCTATCTGATGGCGGTCGGCGGCGCGGCGTATCTGGTCGCGCGCGCGATCAAGGGCTCGAAGGTGGTCGGGTTCGCGGACCTCGGGATGGAGGCGATCTACGAATTCGAAGTGGTCGATTTCCCGGTGACGGTGGCGGTCGATTCGTCAGGGGCGAACGTGCACCAGCTCGCGCCCTTGGTGTGGAAGGAAAAGATCGCGCGCGAAGGGTTGTTGGTGTGACCAGGCGACGATATATTCAAAGGTGATACTTCTGGATATCGGATCCGCCATGGCGACGTCGCTCAAAATCGATGACGAGATGAAAGGCCGGATTCAGGCGCTGGCAAAGCAACGCGACCGGTCGGCGCACTGGATCATGCGCGAAGCGATCCGGCAATACGTCAGTCGCGAAGAAGCGCGTGACGACTTTGTCCGGGAAGCGCGCGAATCCTGGGCCGAATACCGCGAAACCGGGCTGCATCTAACCGCGGACGAGACCTTCGCGTGGCTGGATCGCTGGGGATCGGATGGCGCGGGGCCCCCGGCTTGCCACGACTGATCGTAACGCGACGCGCCAGCATCGGGATGGAACGGTGTCGCGCTTTCCTCTTTGAAAAGAGCGGTCAGAGTGCCGATCGCGCCGCGCGCGTGATCACCGAAAAACTTCGCATTCTGCAAGATCATCCGGAGATCGGCCGCCCACTCGACGGCGATGACGCGCATCACCGGGAACTGGTCATTCCGTTCGGTGCGGCGGGCTATATTGCGTTGTACCGACATGACCCGAGCGAGGATGCGGTGTATCTGCTCGCGTTCAGGCATCAGCGCGAGGCAGGATATTGACCGTCAAGAGAGTGTTACGCGGGATCGGAACGGCGTTGTTGTTCCTGATCGTGTTCCTGTGTCTCGCCATCGCGATCGTCCCGCGGTTTCTCGACGCGCGTTATTATCGCGGGCCGGTGAGCGGGCATTTCGATGGTGTGCGCTTCTTCAATCCCGATGGCGCGGAGGATACAGTCGCGCCGCCGGTGCGCGGCATGTCGCGCCCCAATTTCCTGCTGCGCTATATCCTGGGCAATGACGGGCGGCCGAAATGGCCCGATCGCGTCACGATCCACCCGGTTGCGCCGCCCGCCCGTGTCGAGGGCGAGGCGATGGTCGCGACGTGGGTCGGCCATGCGACGGTGCTGGTGCAGACGCACGGGGTTAACATCCTGACCGATCCGGTGTGGAGCCGCACGGTCGGCCCGCTCGATATCGGCCCGGCGCGCGTGGCCGCGCCGGGGATTGCGTTCGAGCGGCTGCCGAAGATCGATATCGTGCTCGCCAGCCACGATCATTATGACCATATGGACCTCACCACGCTGAAGCGCTTGTGGGATCGCGACCACCCAACGATCGTTACCAGCCTGGGCAATGACAGCGTGATCGGGCAGGCGGGGGTGCGCGCGACGGCGCTCGATTGGGGCGGGGTTGCGCCGATCAAGCCGGGCGTGGCGGTGGTCGTCACGCGCAACCATCATTGGGGATCGCGCTGGGCGAGCGACCGTAACCGCGCCTTGTGGTCGAGCTTCGTCGTGAAGCTCCCCGGCGGCAATCTGTTCTTCGCGGGCGACACCGGCGCGGGCGATCTGCAATGGGCGAACGAGGCGGCGCGCTATGGCCCGGTGCGGCTCGCGCTGATTCCGATCGGCGCGTTCCGCTTCATGCCCGGACAAATGGCTGCGGGCAGCCATATCGGGCCGATCGATGCCGCAGAGGTCTATCGGCGGCTCGGCGCATCGAGCGGGATCGGGGTGCATTGGGGAACGTTCCGCCTGTCGTACGAAGGCTATGACACGCCGCCGCGGTTGCTGGCGGCGGTGAGCAAGGCGGCGGGTTTGCAGGGGTTCGGCACCGTGCCGCTGGGCGTGCCGACTCCGATCGCGGCGTATCGCCCGCCCGCGCCGGTGCCGCCGATCGTGCGCGAGGCGATGGTCGCGCGTCTGCCGGCTGCGGCGCGGGCACTGCCCTAAAGGCCGACTTGGGGCAGCGTCGGGGCGATGCTACAGCCGCGGCGGGGAAACGGCGTGTGGCGGCGGAGTGGGCAATGCGGGGATATGAAGCGTCGCTCGATCGCGCCGGTCTGGCGCTCGGTGCGGGCGGGCTGGTGGGCGGTGCGTTCGCGACGGTGCTGGTGGGCATCGGCAGCGGGCTTGCGCTGGTTCAACTGATCGTCGGTTTCGTGATCGGGGTGTTGATTACGATGATGGCTGCGGTCGCGATCGGCGGGCCGGTCTGGTTGCTGTGCCACGCGTTCGGATGGCGCGGGCCGGGCGTGGCGGTCGCGGTCGGCGCGCTGGCGGGGTTCGCGCTGTTCCTCGGCGGGCAGACCTATGGCTTCGGGCTGTTCGATATCCCTGCGCTGGAGTCGCAAACCCTGCTGTTCCGCTGGCTCAGCGCCGCCGCGACCAGCCTGGTGCTGGCGCTGCTGTCGGCGCTGATCGGGTGGACGATGTGGCGCGTGGCGTATCGGCGGGTGGGTTAGGCGTCAGGGTTTAAGCCCCGCCTCCGGCACGCTGGGGTGGCCGGGGGGCAGATCGGGCGGGGTGATGTCGCTCGGTTTGCAATCGCCATTGCGGGTCGTGCGCACGCGCATCTGCATCGTGCCTTGCGCCTTGCCAGCGGCATCGGTGCCGACCATCGTCATGGTGATGTCCTGATCGGTGGGGGCGTTGCTGCCGCGCGCGGTGAGCTTCATCGATCCGCCATCGGCTTGCTTGCACACGGCATCGAAGCCGATCGTCGCGCCGGTCGCGTCACGATTGCTGAAGGTGCAATTCTGCCCGCGCGAGCCCATCTGTTCGAGGTTCTTGGCGAGATCCTCTTTCTCGACCGCGGCGGGGGTGACGCAGACCGACATCGCCGCCATCGCATCGAACATCTTCTGCATTTGCGCCTGCACCTGCGGGGAAGCGCCCTTGCCTTCGAGCTTGAGGATCTCGACCTTTTGCGACCAGCTGCCGGGCTGCCGCTTGATCTGTGCTTCCGGCCCGCAGGCGATTGCGAAGAGCGGGAGGGCGAGGATGGCGCTGTGGCGAAGGGACATTGTTCGGTCTTTCTGTTCGAACGCAGCTGATTGACAGTTGCACACCATCATCTGAATCGTACCAACTTGGGAGCGTCTAAATCAAAGATACTTGCACGCTAAAAAGATTGTGCGATCATCTCTAACAATAAGGAGAGTCGAGATGGCCAAAGATGCAGAGGAACGCATTTCAAAGGGTGTTTTAGCGATCGCGGCAGCGCATCCCAAAGGTCTCGCGACCTTCCGTCGCTGTCGTATTGAAATCCCAAATTATGTTAGACTCACTGCTGCTGATTTAGCGCCATCACAAACCAGACGCGGCGAGCCCATGTGGCATCAAATCGTACGGAACATTAAATGTCACGCTGGCGAAGACAGCAACTATATCACGCTCGGCTATCTCAGCCATGTTCCGAAAACTGGCTATGAGATCACTGCCGCTGGTCGAAGAAAATTAGGCACTTAGGCATATTTCGCTTTGTAGCCAGGCTCTAGCCAGCGGAGTTCGGTTGGCCCGCTTTGCATCTTATCCCAAACGAACCATGCGTAAGCCGTCGTACCCGTCCCCTTTTGCACAGCGCCAGCGGGGTAAAAGGTGATGCGTTCGCTAAAGACCCAAACGCGGGATGGCGGTGAGTCTGTGAAGATGGTGCGTTGCCGGTTTGCGCCTTCGAGAAACGCGAGACGCAATAGCAACGCAAATTTATGATCTGCGGCACGTAGTCCAGCACGGACAAACCCTTCAGCCGCGTTGTAGGGCGGGTTAGTAACAATGTTCGCGGCTCGGCGATTTGTGTGGAGGAAATCTACGCCTCCCTCACCATAACCGCGATCGACTAGGTCTGTGCTGATAACGCGGTTGCCGGTCGTGGCCAAGACCTCGGACATTGCGCCATCGCCGCAAGCACTCTCCCAAATTTCTCCCGAAAACGTCTCATTGTCGATCAGTGCGTGGGTTGCCCACGAAGGCGTGGGGAAGAAGTCTGGCCCGTCTAGATCGGCGAACCGCTTCATTGTTGGCTTATAACCGCCATTCAAATTGTATGTGATATCCATATATAAAATATAGCAGAATCAACAAGTTAGTCAACTTGAATAAGTGACTCAAATGACTCGACAAAATTGCTGTGCGCCTTGTCTGCCGCGTAAATACACTAAATATCGCTACTGGAACAAACCCGGCCCAACGTCCATATTACCTGCATGGCCATCCAGATTCGCACGTCGCTCGACGAACCCGAGACCGGGCAGAGCTTTATCCCGCACCGCCCGGCGCGGCCGCCCAAGGCCGAGGGCGGGCGGCCGTTCAAGATCGTGTCGGACTATACGCCCGCGGGCGATCAGCCGACCGCGATTGCCGAGCTGGTCGCGCAAACGCAAGCGGGCGAGCGCGATCAGGTGCTGCTCGGCGTCACCGGATCGGGCAAGACCTTCACGATGGCGAAGGTGATCGAGGCGGTGCAGCGGCCGGCGTTGATCCTAGCGCCCAACAAGATCCTCGCGGCGCAGCTTTACGGCGAGATGAAGTCGTTCTTCCCGGAGAACGCGGTCGAATATTTCGTCAGCTATTATGATTATTACCAGCCGGAAGCCTATGTGCCGCGCTCCGACACCTATATCGAAAAGGAATCGAGCGTAAACGAAGCCATCGACCGGATGCGCCATTCGGCCACACGCTCGCTGCTCGAACGCGACGATGTCATCATCGTCGCCTCGGTTTCGTGCATCTATGGCATCGGCTCCGTTGAAACCTATTCGGCGATGACCTTCAGCCTGAAGAAGGGCGCGAGCGAGGATCTGCGCGAAGTCGTGAGGAAGCTCGTCGCGCTGCAGT
>JAIXZV010000118.1 GCA_027489365.1 Sphingomonadales bacterium | reverse complement strand
TTACGTCACCACTCCGCCATCGGGCCTCGATGCTGTGCGAGGCGCGGCAGATGCAAGCGACGGCGCGCGCTGTCAACCGGCGAATGAAAAATGCCGAGATCGCTCGCTTGGCGAATGCGTTACGGCGCGATAGAACCGGTCGCCGTGATCCGGTGTATTGCATACGTAAAGCAGTTGTGCGAAACCGGGTGGGCGATAAAGGTGGCACAATGAAACTTAACATGCGCGACTCGGGGTCTGTGGCAATGCGCCACGCAATGGTGGCAAGCCAGCTTCGCACCAATGCGGTGAGCGATGCACGCGTCGTCGCGGCGATGGATACCGTGCCGCGCGAGGCGTTCCTGCCGACCGAGCAAGCCGAGATCGCGTATCGCGATACTGCGGTCCCCTTGGCGCATGGTCGCGCGCAGAATGTGCCGATCGCGACCGGGCGCTTGCTCACGCAGGCGGAACTCCGCGCCGATGATCGGGCGCTGCTGATCGGCGCGGCGGGCGGCTATACCGCAGCGGTGCTGGCCGAACTGGTGGCCGAGGTCGTCGCGGTCGAAAGCGATGCGACGCTGGTCGCGCTGGCGCGCACGGCGCTTGCCGGGAACCCCACGGTCACGCTGGTCGAGGGGCCGCTGGAGGCGGGTCATGCCGCTGGCGCGCCGTATGACGTGATCGTGATCGACGGTGCGGTGGAGGAGATTCCCCAGGCGCTGATCGAGCAAGTCAAGATCGGCGGACGCGTGGTTGCGGGGATTCTCGATCGCGGCGTGACGCGGTTGAGCGCCGGGCGGCGCACTGCGGGCGGCTTCGGTTTGCTCGATTTCGCGGACATCGATTGCGTGACGCTTCCCGGTTTCGCGCGGCCGCGCACCTTTACCTTCTGATGAGAAAAGAGCTGCGAGCGATGCGATCTCTCCCCTTCCTGACCGGCACGGCGATTTTGGCGCTGGGCATGGCGCCCGCTCTGGCGTCGGCAGAGACGCTGCGCGAGGCATTGCTCGAAGCGTATAAGACCAACCCGACGCTGGCCGCGCAGCGGGCCAACGTCCGTGCGATCGACGAAAACGTGCCGATCGCGCGCTCCAGCGCGCTGCCGGGCGTGCAGTTGCAGAGCAGCTATACCGAAGCGGTCGTGCTGCCGGTCACCGCCTTCACCGCGCCCGCGCGCACGTCGCAGACGCAGGCGAACCTCACCTACTCGCTCTATGCCGGTGGCGCGACGAAGAACGGGATTGCCGCTGCCGATGTCCGCGTTCAGGGCGGGCAGGCTGCGCTACGCGGCACCGAGGCCGATCTGTTCACCGCAGTGGTCGGCGCGTACATGGACGTGATCCGCGACGAGGCGATCGTCGCGCTCAACCGGCAGAACGTCCGCGTGCTCGAGGTCAATTTGCGGGCCTCGCGCGATCGGTTCCAGGTCGGTGATCTGACCCGCACCGACGTCGCGCAGTCCGACGCGCGTTCGGCCATCGCGCGCGGGCAGTTGCAGACCGCCGAAGCGCGGCTGATCAGCAGCCGGGAAAGCTTCATCCGGCTGGTCGGATCGGCGCCGGGCGTGCTCGATACGCCGCCGCCGCTGCCCAATTTGCCGACCGATCCGGATACCGCCGTCACCATCGCGCTGGATGACAATCCCAACCTGCTTGCCGCGCAGAAGAATGGCGAAGCCAGTGGGTTCGACGTGAAGGTCGCGCGGGCGGCGCGTTTGCCGCGCGTCGATGCCTTCGCCGGGGGCAGCTATACCAATTATTTCGGGTCGCTCGGCAGTTTCAGCCCGACCAACGTGCCGCCGCAATATGACCGTGCGGCCCAGCTCGGTCTGCGTTTCACCTTGCCGCTGTATCAGGGCGGTGCCCCGGCGGCGCGGATCCGCCAGGCGCAGGAACGCCGCGCGCAGGCGCTGGAGCAAGTGACCGAGGCCGAACGCCAGGTGATCGCGCAGGCACGTTCGGCCTATGCGGTGTGGCAATCCTCGCTGCAGGTGATCGCGTCGAGCGAGATCGCGGTGAATGCCAACAAGCTGTCGCTGGAAGGCGTCCGCGCCGAGAACAGCGTTGGCAATCGCACGATCCTCGACATTCTGAACGCTGAGCAGGAATTGCTCAACTCGCAGGTGACGTTGGTCACCGCCCGCCGCGACGCCTATGTCGCGGGCTTCGCGCTGCTCGCCGCGATGGGCAAGGCGGAAGCGCGCGACCTGGGTCTCGAGGCCGGGCCGCTGTACGATCCGACCGTCAACGCGAAGCATGTGCGCAACAATATCTGGGATTTCGCACCTGCGCCGACCGTCCCCATTACCAGCACGCGGACCAACGCGACGCGCCCGCAAGGCGCGCAAGTGACCCGGCCGCTCGACCCGATTCTCGACGGGGGCGTTGACAGGAGTGCGCCGATTACCGCAGGTGAGGGCGCACCGAACCGCTGACCGGCGGCATATGGTCTTCGCGAGGATGTGACCGATGGGGGATTTGAGCGCTGAACCGTCGATGGAAGACATTCTTTCGTCGATCAAGCGCATCATCGCGGAAGAGAATGACGCGGGCCCCGGGCGCGTCAAACGCCCCGCGCGCCAATTGCCACCACGCTCCGATCCCGCGCCGTTCGGGCATGACGAAATCCTGGAACTGAGCGAGCCCGCGCCGGAGCCGGAACACGAGCACGTCGGTTCGGCGGTCGCGGAACCCGCGCCGGTTGCGACGCCACGGCCCGCCGCTCCGGCCCCCGCCGCCGCACCGGTCGAATCGATCCTGTCGGAACGCACCGCCGAGGCGACGCGCGGGCCGCTCGACGCGCTGTCGCGGATGATCGTCAAGCCCGATGTTGCCGGTTCGGATACGCTGGAGGGCATGGTCCGCGAGATGTTGCGCCCGATGCTGCGCGACTGGCTCGACGCGAATCTGCCGGCGATGGTCGAGACGATGGTCGCGCGCGAAATCGAACGCATTACCAGCAAGTAACGCCTGTTGCGGGGCGGGCGGGGTTCTGCTGTAACTCCGCACCATGAACAGACTTCTTGCCGCGACCGCATTGACGGCCGCTCTCGTCGCAGCCCCCGCTGCCGCCCGCCAACTCACGATCGATGATGTCTCGACGCTGTCGCGCGTGTCGTCGCCCGCCGTCTCGCCCGATGGGCATTGGCTGGTGTGGCAGCAGCGCGAAACGGATCTCACGATCGATGGCGGGCGATTCGATTTGTGGCGGCTCGACCTTACCAAGAAGGGCGCTGCGCCGGAGAAGCTGATCGCCGAGGCGGAGGTGAATGAGACTGCGCCGCAATTCTCGCATGACGGGAAGACGGTGTATTTCCAGTCGGACAAGGACGGCGATGATGCCGTTTGGTCGGTCGGTATTGCGGGTGGCGCGGCGACGCGGCTGACGCAGTTCAAGGGCGGGATGGGCGGCTTCAAGGTCTCGCCGCAGGGCGACAAGCTGCTGATCTGGGCCGATCGTCTGCCCGGCGCGCCTAGCCTTGAGCCGGCGATGATCAAGAAGGACGCGAATGCCGGGAACGGCCGCGTCTATGACCAGATGTTCGTGCGGCATTGGGCGAGCTGGTCGGACGGGACGCGCTCGCAACTGTTCGTGCTGCCGCTGACGCCGACCGGTGCGACCGGCAACGGCGTTGCGATCGGCGGGAAGCTCGTCGGCGATGCGCCGTCCAAGCCGTTCGGTGGCGGCGAAGAGGTGTCGTGGAGTGCGGACGGCAAGACCGTATTCTTCGCACTGCGCGAGGCCGGACGGATCGAGCCACTGTCGACCAACCTTGATATTTTCTCCGCGCCTTCCGATGGCTCTGCCGCGCCGGTCAATCTGACCGATGCGAATGACGGAATGGACAACCTCCCGACCGCCTCGCCCGACGGGAAGTATCTCGCTTGGTTCGCAATGAAGCGGCCGGGTTATGAAGCCGATCGGCAAGTGCTGATGCTGCGCGATCTTGCGAGCGGCAAGGTGACGGCGCTGACCGAAAGCTGGGATCGTTCGGTCGGGTCGATCGCCTGGGCACCCGATTCCAAGACGATCTTCGTCACCGCCGAGGATACGCAGGAAAATCCGATCTGGTCGGTTTCGCCCGCCACCGGCAAGGTCACGCGGCTGACCGGGGAGGGCAATGTCTCCGCCGTCGTGCCGACCGCGAAGGGCATAGTGTTCGCGATGAATTCGCTTACCGCGCCGGACGATTTCTACCTGCTGGCGGGCAAGAAGACCGCACGGCTGACCTCGGTCAATGCGGCGAAGCTGGCGGGCGTGGATATGCCGACCGTCACGCGCTTCAATTTCAAAGGCGCGAATAACGATACGGTGTGGGGCTATGCGGTGAAGCCCGCGGGCAGCACCGGCAAGGTGCCGATCGCCTATATGGTGCATGGCGGGCCGCAGGGGTCGAGCAACAACAGCTGGTCGTACCGCTGGAACCCGGCGGTGTTCGCGGGCGCAGGGTACGGCCTGGTCGCGGTCGATTTCCACGGGTCGACCGGCTACGGGCAGGGCTTCACCGACGCGATCCGCAACAATTGGGGCGGTTGGCCG
>JAIXZV010000102.1 GCA_027489365.1 Sphingomonadales bacterium | reverse complement strand
GGGCAAAGCGCGATCGTCGAACGCCGCCCGCGTAACTTTACCTAGGGGCGGATTCACCCGCCCGAAGCGTCGCACGGCTATACAAATGTCTCACCCGGTTGTGAGGCAGACCGATGAAAAGATTGCGCAAGGACAGTCGCGGCGCGACCGCGATCGAATACGGGCTGATCGCCGCGCTCATCGCCGTAGCGGCGATCGCAGCGATGCAGGGACTCGGCAATCAATTGCCGATCACCTTCGCCAACATCGCCTCGAACATGAAGGCGTCTTAAGCGGGACGCCGCCGGGTGCCGCTGTGATCACGGCGCGCCATATAAGACGCGCCACTGCGCCGCATATCCCGGATCCCGCACCGTGCTGCCGTGATAGGGATTGGGGCCGCCGCCATTCCCGGGCAGATCGCGATCGAACACCAACACATGGTCGTTCGGAATGCCTAAGGCGCGGTACGACTCCGCCAGCAAATCGGCGGTCGCCTCGCGTTTGTGATATTCGGCGAACCATCGCTCGGGCGGCGTCGCGCTGGGGTTCGCGATCCAGGGTGCCAGCTTGCGGTTGGGCTGGGTAAAGTCCCACGGGCTGGAAAACAGCACGACCCGCCGGACCGGCACCGACTTGGCAAGATAGGCCGCCATTCCCGCGCCTTGCGAGAGGCCGGATAAGACGATCCGGTCCCAGCGCGGGGTGTCGCCCGACAGATATCCGCCCCAGCCCTCCTCGGGTTCAGCGCGATCGAGCGCGCGGAGCGTCGCGACGAGCCGCGCCACGATGCCCTCCGCCGCTGGGTTGGAAACGCCTGGCGCACCCGGCCCGCTGCCGTCCAGCCGCATCTGGCGGAAATGCGCGGAGCAGTCGGGATCGGGGACGCGCGGGCAGACCTGCACCACGGCCGGCACGTCGTCATAGCTCAACCCGAGCGTCCGATAGCCCTGTTCCGCCACCACCGTCAGCAAGCCGCGCACATTCTCGGGCTTGCCACCCGTACCGGGCAGAAACAGCACGAGCGGCGCGGTTGCGGACAGGTCCTTGCGGGCGATCGCGATATTGGACTCGTCGAACCGTGTGACCGCAGGGTCTGCGGTGGAGGGCTTTATCTGATGCTCGACCATCGGATCGGCGGCGACCACAGGCGTCGCGAGCGATAGGGCCAATGCGGAAAAACCGACGATCCTTCGAGCGAAACGCAACATGAGACCTCCAGCACTGTTACCCGCCAGCCATGGCGCTGACACGCTCCAGTATACGCACTAACAAAGGCCAATGACAGAAGCCGAGTTCCTTGATCGACTACGCACCCTCCCGCTCCACGCCGGAGCAGTGGAGCTGCGCGACGATACGGCGACGCTCGGCGCGAGCGACGACACGCTCGTGCTCAGCACCGATACGATGGTCGAGGGCGTCCACTTCCCCGCCGACATGGCACCCGCCGACGTCGCGTGGCGCCTGGTCGCCTGCGCGCTGTCCGATCTTGCCGCCAAAGGCGCAGAGCCGGTGGGCGTGCTGCTCAACTATCCGCTGCGCCCTTCCACCGCGCTAGGCACCACCTCGCCAGGCACCACCCCGGCGAAGGCCGGGGCCCAGTTGCGGGCGGCTGATGGCGGAGCGCAGCGCGAGACCAGCTCGGACAGCGCCGCTGGGCCCGGGCCTACGCCGGGGGGGAACGGACTCGTGCATTGGGACCACGCCTTCCTCGACGGCCTCGCCCAAGTCCTCACCCACTACACCGCCCCCCTCATCGGCGGCGACACCGTGTCGATCCCGCCGCTCGCCCCGCGCGTGCTCACCGTAACCGCGATCGGCCGCGCGACGCACCTCCCCGTGCCGATCCGCTCCGGTGCAAGCGCAGGCGACGCGCTCTACGTCACCGGCACGATCGGCATGGCGCTGCTCGGCTTCGAACGGCCCGCGACCGAGCCCAACGCCTACCGTCGCCCGGTCGCGCGCATCGCCGATGGCATCGGAATCGCGCCGCACGCCAGCGCGATGATGGACGTGTCCGACGGCCTGTTGCTCGACGCGCAACGCATGGCGGCGGCCAGCAATCTCGCGGTAACGATCGCACTCGACGCCGTCCCCGTCCCGCCCGAGTTCGACCACGATCGCCTCCGCGCGGTGACCTGGGGCGACGATTACCAATTGCTCTTCGCGCTCCCCCCGAACGTCGTCCTGCCTGTCCCAGCCACCCGCATCGGCGCTTTCGCTCCGGGCAGCGGCCTCACCCTCACCGACCACGGCACCCTCGTCCCGCTCCCCGCGCAGCTCGGCTATCAGCACGGCTAAGACAGCGACTTGCCAAGCCGTCCCCCGGCGCTAGTCTGCGGCACAAGCGTGGGGGCGCGTAACGTTCGTGACCATCCCGTCGCACCGCATGGGAAAGGATCTGCATGACGATCGTCTATGCCGCCATCATCTGTGGCCTGATCGCCGTCGCCTACGGCATCATCACCAGCCAGCAAGTGCTCCGGGCACCCGCCGGCAATGAAAAGATGCAGGACATCGCCGCCGCCATTCAGGAAGGCGCGAAGGCCTATCTCGGCCGCCAGTACCGCACGATCGCGATCGTCGGGGTGATCGTGCTCGCGCTCGTCTGGGTCTTTCTCGACGGCATGGGCAGCCCTGTGTCGGCGGTCAGCTTCGCGATCGGCGCGGTCCTCTCGGGCGTGGCAGGCTTCGTCGGCATGAACATCTCGGTGCGCGCCAACGTCCGCACCGCCGAGGCCGCGCGGAGCTCGCTGCAAGGCGGCCTGACAATGGCGTTCCGATCGGGTGCGGTCACCGGCCTGCTCGTCGCGGGGCTAGGGTTGCTCGCGATCTCGGGCACCTTCTGGTATCTCGCAGGCACCAATGGCGTGAACGCGGGGGCACCCGTCGTCGTCAAGGCGCTCACCGCGCTCGCGTTCGGCGCCTCGCTCATCTCGATCTTCGCGCGATTGGGCGGCGGCATCTTCACCAAGGCCGCCGATGTCGGTGCCGATCTCGTCGGCAAGGTCGAGGCCGGCATCCCCGAGGACGACCCGCGCAACCCCGCGACGATCGCCGATAACGTCGGCGACAATGTCGGCGATTGCGCCGGCATGGCGGCCGATCTGTTCGAAACCTATGTCGTGACGATCGGCGTGACGATGATCTCGGTCGCGCTCGCGCTCAAAAATGCCGACCACCTCCTGCAAGTGATGACGCTGCCGCTGATCGTCGGCGGGGTGTGCATCCTCACCTCGATCATCGGCACCTATTTCGTCCGCTTGGGCAGCGGCACCAACATCATGGGCGCGCTTTACAAGGGCTTCTGGATCGCGATCGCTCTGTCGATCCCGGCGATCTACTTCGCGTGCGCATATACGCTCGGCGACATGAACGCGGCGATCGGCGGCAACGCCTTCCTCGACGGCAGCGGCGCGACGCCCGAGGCAATCGCGGGCAGTGCAGGCGTCGCCTTCACCGGCATGAAATTGTTCTGGAGCATGATGATCGGCCTCGCCGTCACCGGGCTCCTCGTCTGGATCACCGAATATTACACCGGCACCAATTTCCGCCCCGTCCGCAGCATCGCCAAGGCATCCGAAACCGGCCACGGCACCAACGTCATCCAGGGCCTCGC
>JAIXZV010000243.1 GCA_027489365.1 Sphingomonadales bacterium | reverse complement strand
AGGCCCTTCAATGCTGCGAGATGGGCGAGCGTGCCGCCAATGTTGCCGGCGCCGATAAGCGCGATCTTCTTGCGAGCCATCCGGGATCCTTTCGACTGCGGCCCGCGGACGGGCGGGCCAGTTGGCGCGCGGCTTAGGCGCGTTTTCGGCTCGGGGCAACCGTAAAGGGAGTCGGCACGACTCTTCTTATTGCAACTTGTTCGCATATGCAATTAGTACGCAATATCGGCCCGCCGGGCCGCTTGGGTGCGCCCCGCGGCGGTTACGCCATCTTAAGCACGATTGCCGTATCGCACGACATGGCCTCGCCCAAGCCCCGCACGATCCTCGCGATCGACCTGACGCGCTTCGCCTGTGCGGCGTTGGTGATGGGCTATCATTATAGCGCCGCTTTCTGGAGTATGCCCGACGGGCGCGTTGCCAGCGCGCTGCAGGGCGTTGCCGCCGCACCGGTGCCGCTTGCGCGCGCCGGGCTGGTCGGGGTGGAGCTGTTCTTCGTCATTTCGGGGATGGTGATCGCGCGTTCCGCCGTGGGGGCGTCGTGGCAGCATTTCCTCGGGCGGCGCGTGATGCGGCTGGTGCCGGCGGCGTGGATTTGCGCCACGCTCACCGCGCTTGTGCTGATCGCGGGCGGGCAAGCCGATTCCGCACTGGCGGCCGACTGGTTTCGTTCGGTACGCTTCTGGCCGATCGGCGCGCAAATCGACGGCTCCTATTGGACGCTTGGCGTGGAATGCGCTTTCTATCTGCTCATCGCGCTGGCGGCGGCGGGGGATGCGCGGCGGATCGCTTTGGTCGCCTGGGGGCTGGCAGCGGCGAGTGCCGCTTTCTGGGTGGCGTGCCTAGTCCTCGGCCCCGCTGCTGAGCCGATCATCACCAATCAGGCGGCGATTCTGCTGCTGTTACCACACGGCTGCTTCTTCGCCGCCGGGATCGCGCTGGCGATGCGCGGGATGCCGGGACGGACCGCTCTGCTTCTGCTGGGAGGCGCGACCGGCATGGTTGAAATCGCGGCGCATATCGGCGGCGGGAGCGTCACCGCCGCGATGATCGCGGGTGAGGCGCTGTTTGCGCTGGAGCTGGTGACGCTCGGTTGCGCACACCGCCTGCAACCGTGGCTGGCGCGGCGAATCGACCCCGGCCTCGCCCGCGCGATCGGGCTGATGACCTATCCGCTCTATCTGCTGCATCAGGTGGCGGGCGCGGTATTGATCGGCGTGCTGGCGCGATCAGGCGTGCCGCTGGGCGTGGCGATCGGCCTGACCGTGGCGGCAATGCTCGCGAGCGCCTGGATGGTGGCGCGTCATGCCGAACCCGCCGTGCGCACCGCCTTGCAGCGGCTGGTCACTCCGCACCGTGGCCGAGCGCCAGATAGTCTTCGGAGCGCATTTCCTCGAGCCGACTGACGGTCCGTTCGAATTCGAAACGCCCATCGCCCGTTTCATAGAGCTCGGATGGCTGCGCATCGGCGGCGGCGAGCAGTTTGACCTTATGTTCGTACAGCGCATCGATCAGCGCGACGAAGCGCGCGGCTTCGTTGCGCATGTCGGGGCCGAGCTTGGGCACGCCGACCAGGATGACGGTGTGGAAGCGCCGCGCGATGGCGAGGTAATCGGCCGCCCCGCGTGCTTCCCCGCACAGCCGTTTGAAGCTGAACACCGCAACGCCCTTCAAGGATTTGGGCACGTGCAGCGTGCGGCCCTGCACCACGATGTCCTCGCTCGGCACGTGCGCGCGGTCCTCGGGCGGGTAATCGGTCAGGCGGAAGAAATCGCCCGACAGCATCCGCGTCGCTTCGGGGCCGTTGGGAACCAGCCACGTATCGACCGCGCCCAAGCGATCGCGGCGATAATCGGTCGGGCCGTTGAGCGCGATCACGTCCATCTTCGCTTCAATGAGCGCGATAAAGGGGAGGAAATGCTCGCGGTTGAGGCCGTTCTTATAGAGATCGGCGGGCGGGCGGTTGGAGGTGGTGACGACCGTCACCCCTTCCGCCAGCAAATGCGTGAACAGCCGCGACAGGATCATCGCGTCGGGGCTGTTGGTGACCATCATCTCGTCGAATGCGAGCAGCCGGGTCTCCTCGGCGATCGCCTTGGCCAGCGGCGGGATCGGGTCGCCCAGCTCCTTCGCGCGCTCGGCGGCGAGGCGTTGATGCACTTCGAGCATGAACTCGCCGAAATGGACGCGGCGTTTGCGGCGGATATCGAGGCAGCCGAAGAACAGGTCCATCAGCATCGATTTGCCGCGCCCGACGCCGCCCCACAGATAGAGACCGCGCGGGGCCTCGGGCTTGCGCCCCAACGCGCGCCACAGGATCGAGCCGCGCTTGGGGGCGGCTTCGAGCGCGGTCGCCAGCTCGGCGAGGCGGCGCGCGGCGGCGGCCTGCTCGGGATCGGCGCGGAGTTCGCCTGCGGCGATCAGGCGGTCATAGGCGGCGAGGATGCTGGTCATGCGAGCGAGGGGGGCGGCGTCGATTTGCGCAACGTCCCCGTGAAGCTCGCGATCGTCGGCACGCCTTCCTGAACGATCAGCCCGCGCAGGAACAGCATCCGCTGCGTCTCGCGCAGCAATTCGACATGCGCCTCCAGCGGCACGCCGATCACGCCGCCGCCGATGAATTGGGCCGACAGATCGAGCGTCACCGCGCCACCCGCCTGCAAAACGCCGAAGGCGCGCGCGGCGGCGAACAGCGCGACATCCATGAAACCGAGCAACGCGCCGCCGTGGACATCGCCGCGCACGTTCGAATGTTCATGCCGCGGCAGCATCCGCACGCGCGCGAGACTGCCCTCCACCTTTACCGCGAGCGGTTCGAGAAAGGCGTTGTAGCGGGTGGTGTCGCGAAACTGCCAGCGTTTCCAGCCGGGCAGATCGGGATCGTCTTCATAGGTGAAGGGGGGGTGGACGGGGGAGTCGTTCAAGAACTGTCCTTCGATACGGGCCTTCGACAAGCTCAGTCCCTACTCAGGACGAACGGGGGTTCGTCGCACTACCGTTCGTCCTGAGTAGCGGCTGAGCGAAGTCGAAGACGCGTATCGAAGGATGCATTCGCGAGCGGGCTAGAGTACCCGCTCGACTTCCATCTTCTTGATCTCGGCGATCGCCTTGGCCGGGTTCAACCCCTTGGGGCAGACGTTCGCGCAATTCATGATCGTGTGGCAGCGATACAGGCGGAACGGATCCTCCAGCTCGTCCAAGCGCTCGCCGGTCATTTCGTCACGGCTGT
>JAIXZV010000264.1 GCA_027489365.1 Sphingomonadales bacterium | reverse complement strand
CACTTCCGCTAACGGGCACGCCTTCACACCGCATGGGAAGCACACATCACCGGTGTCCGCCTGGGGTTTTACCCCGGCCAACGGATTACTCGCTTCCCAGAGGATCAACCGGAAAGGAACTCTCTTATGGCGGCACCTGTCGTCTCCATGCAGCAATTGCTCGAAACGGGCGCGCACTTCGGCCACCAGACGCATCGCTGGAACCCGAAGATGAAGCCTTACATCTTTGGCGACCGTAACGGCGTCCACATCCTCGATCTGTCGCAGACCGTTCCGCTGTTCGCGCGCGCGCTCGAATTCGTCGCAGCCTCGACCGCGTCGGGCGGCAAGGTCCTGTTCGTCGGCACCAAGCGCCAGGCGCAGGAGCCGGTCGCTGAAGCAGCGCGTCGCTCGGGCCAGCATTTCGTCAACCATCGGTGGCTGGGCGGGATGCTCACCAACTGGAAGACCATTTCGGGTTCGATTAAGCGCCTCAAGACGCTGGAAGAGCAGCTTTCGGGCGACACGCACGGCCTGACCAAGAAGGAAGTGCTGCAGCTCACCCGTGAGCGCGACAAGCTCGAACTGTCGCTCGGCGGCATTCGCGACATGGGCGGCATTCCCGACGTGATGTTCGTGATCGACGCGAACAAGGAAGAACTGGCGATCAAGGAAGCCAACACGCTGGGTATCCCGGTCGTCGCGATCCTCGATTCGAACGTTTCGCCCGACGGCATCGCCTTCCCGGTTCCGGCTAATGACGACGCCAGCCGTGCGATCCGCCTGTATTGCGAGGCCGTCGCGATCGCCGCTACCCGCGGTGGTCATGAGCAGATGGCGCGCCGTCAGGATATCGGCGCGATGGAAGCGCCGCCGGTTGAGGAAGCGCTGACCGTGGCTCCGGCAGCGCCTGCAGCCGAGATCACGCCCGCGACCGACGCTGCGCTGCAGTCGGAAATGGTCGCCGAGGCCGAACGCCAGATCGACGCATAAGCCAAAGCTTCGACAACTTTCCACCGTTCGTGCTGAGCGTGTCGAAGCACTGTCTTTCTCCTGCAATGGAAGAAGGGCAGCCCTTCGACGGGCTCAGGGCGAACGGTTTGTTTTGAACGGTCCGCTTTTCTGGGCGGCCAAAATACGAGGAACATGGACATGGCCGAGATCACGGCAGCAGCAGTGAAGGACCTGCGCGAAAAGAGCGGCGCGGGCATGATGGATTGCAAGAAGGCGCTGACCGAAGCCGCCGGTGACATGACCGCGGCAATGGATTGGCTGCGTGCCAAGGGTCTGGCTGCCGCCGCCAAGAAGTCCAGCCGCACTGCGGCCGAGGGCCTGATCGGCGTCGAAGTGTCGGGCACCAAGGGGGCAGCGGTCGAGGTCAATTCCGAGACCGACTTCGTCGCCAAGAACGAGCAGTTCCAGACCTTCGTCCGCGACGTGACCGCCGTTGCACTCGCACTCGGCGACGATATGGACACGATCAAGGCAGCGTCGCTCGGCGAGAAGACCGTTGAGGAAACGCTGACCAACAACATCGCGACGATCGGCGAGAACCAGAACCTGCGCCGCGCAAAGCGTTTGGAAGTCACGCAGGGTGCGGTCGTTCCGTACATCCACAACGCGGCAGCCCCCGGCCTCGGCAAGATCGGCGTGCTCGTTGCGCTCGAGAGCGATGCTGGTGAAGACGTGTTGCTGCCGCTCGGCAAGCAGATCGCGATGCACATCGCAGCGGCCTTCCCGCTGGCGCTCAACGAAGACGGCCTCGACCCCGAGATCGTCGCCCGTGAGCGCGCCATCGCGACCGAAAAGGCGTCGGAGAGCGGCAAGCCGGCCGACATCGTCGCAAAGATGGTCGACGGTGCAATCGCCAAGTATTGCAAGGAAAATGCGCTCGTCAGCCAGTTGCTGGTGATGGACGGCAAGACCAAGATTTCGGACGTCGTCGCCAATGCCGCCAAGGCGGCTGGCAAGTCGATCGAGCTCAAGGACTATGTCCGCTTCCAGCTCGGCGAAGGCATCGAAAAGGAAGCCAGCGACTTCGCGGCCGAAGTCGCTGCAGCATCGGGCGTACCACAGCCGGTCGCCTGAGCCTTTCGTTTGCCAAGCGAAGCAGGGGCTGTGCCGGGAACGGTGCAGCCCTTGTCGCATGAGCCAGCCGCGATCTGCACGGTTTCCGCGCTTCCAATCCGCGAACGCGCCCGATAAGGTCCGCGCCGCCACCCCCCTTCAGCACCCTGGAACCCCGTGACCCACCCACGCTTCAAACGTATCCTATTGAAATTGTCGGGCGAAGTCCTGATGGGCAGCAGTGGCCTGTCAATCGACCCCGACGTCATCGCCCGCGTCGCCGCCGAGATCGCCGATGTGAAGGCGCAAGGATATGAATTGTGTGTCGTCGTCGGCGGCGGCAACATCTTCCGCGGCATCTCCGGTGCGGCGCGGGGCATGGACCGCGCGACCGGCGATTATATGGGGATGCTCGCCACCGTGATGAACGCGCTCGCCGTGCAGAACGCGCTCGAACAGATCGGCGTCGAGACTCGCGTGCAATCGGCGATCCCGATGGCGTCGGTGTGCGAACCCTTCATCCGGCGGCGCGCGGAGCGGCATCTGGAAAAGGGCCGGATCGTGATTTTCGCGGCCGGTGTCGGCAGTCCGTTCTTCACCACCGACAGCGGCGCCGCACTCCGCGCCGCCGAAATGAAGTGCGACGCGTTGTTCAAGGGCACCTCGGTCGATGGCGTTTACGATGCCGATCCGAAATTGGAGCCGAACGCAAAGCGTTTCGATACCGTGAGTTACAGCACGGTGCTCGGGCAGGATTTGAAGGTGATGGACGCAAGCGCGATCGCCTTGTGCCGCGACAACAACATCCCGATCGTCGTCTTCAACATCCGCGAATCGGGCAATCTTGCCGCGGTTCTGCGCGGTGATGGCGTTTCGACGACCGTTCAGCACAGCATAGGAGACTGACCATGGCCGCTTACGACAAGGCCGATCTGGAACGCCGCATGGCGGGCAGCGTGGAAGCGCTGAAGAGCGATCTGCAGGGCTTGCGGACCGGGCGCGCTTCGACCTCGCTGCTCGATCCGGTGACGGTCGAAGTGTATGGCGCGCAAATGCCGCTCAACCAGGTCGCGACCGTTTCGGTCCCCGAGCCGCGGATGCTGTCGGTGCAGGTGTGGGACAAGAGCAATGTCGGGCCGTGCGACAAGGCAATCCGTTCGGCTGGGCTTGGGCTCAACCCGATCGTCGATGGCACCACGCTGCGCCTGCCGATCCCGGATCTGACCGAAGAACGCCGCAAGGAACTCGCCAAGCTGGCCGGCAAATATGCCGAGGAGGCGCGCATCGCCGCACGCAACGTGCGTCGTGACGGGATGGATTCGCTCAAGACCGACGAGAAGAAAGGTCTGTTTGGCGAGGACGAGCGCAAGCGCCACGAAACCGAAGTGCAGAAGCTGACCGACAAGACGATCGCCGAGATCGACGCGGCCGCGAGCGCCAAGGAAAAGGAAATCCTCGGCAAGTGAGGCCGTTCGCGGCCCCGGCAGCCGAACGGGCGATTGCGACGGAGCCAGGCGGCGGTCCGCTGCCGCGGCATGTCGCGATCATCATGGACGGCAACGGCCGCTGGGCGAAGAAGCGTCATTTTCCCCGGATCGCCGGACATCGCCAGGGGATCGAGGCGGTGCGCCGGGTCGCGCGCGCGGCGCGGTCGCTCGGCATCGAAGCGCTGACGCTCTACGCCTTCTCCAGCGAGAATTGGCGGCGGCCGGAGGAGGAAGTCAGCGACTTGATGGGGTTGCTGCGGCTGTTCATCCGCAGCGATCTCGAAGAACTGGTGCGGGACAATGTGCGGCTGCGCATCATCGGCGATTATCGGCGCTTTTCGCCAGATCTGGTCGAGCTGATCGACAATGCCGTCGCGCGGACCTCGGTCAATACCGGGCCGATCCTGGTCATCGCGCTCAATTACGGTGCACAGGCGGAGATTGCCGCGGTCGCACGGCGGCTGGCCGAGCAAGCGCGCGACGGCCAACTCGACCCCGCGACGATCGACGAAGCGATGTTCGAAGGCGCGCTTGAGACGCGCGATCTGCCGCCGCTGGATCTGCTGATCCGCACGTCGGGCGAAGTGCGGCTGTCCAACTTCCTGCTTTGGCAAGCGGCCTATGCCGAACTGCTGTTCGTCGATACGCTGTGGCCCGATTTCGATGGCGATACGCTGGCGCAGGCGATCGCGGCCTTCGGGCAACGACAACGGCGGTTCGGCGGCCTGTGACGCCGCAGGCCCCGCCGCAAGGCATGTCCAATCTGACGTTACGCGTGCTGGTGGGGATCGTGCTGATCGCGGTCGCGCTGCTCGCCGTCCTGTTTGGCGGCATTCCCTTCTGGCTGCTGTGCGTGGTGCTCGGCATCTTGATGATGGGGGAGTGGGCCGATCTCCACGCCACGCCGCCCGAGACCAAGCGGCTCGCCCAATATGCGCTGTCGGTCCCGCTGGCGGCGATGATGCCGGTGCTTGGCGTCGGTCCGGGCTTCTTTGCGCTCGGGCTGCTCGGCGCGGCGGCTTTCTTCGTCGTCATCACTAAGCGCTCGACAGGCTTGGCGTTCGGCGTCCTCTATGTCGGACTGCCGATCATGGCTTTGCTCGTGCTGCGGCGGCAGGAGGAGGGGGTTGTCTTCACGATCTGGGCGCTCGCCTTGGTTTGGGCGTGCGATATCGGTGCCTATGCTGCCGGGCGCTTTATCGGCGGCCCGAAGCTTGCACCCGCGATCAGCCCGAACAAGACTTGGGCAGGTCTCGGCGGCGGCGTGGTGCTGGCGAGCCTGTTCGCCGCCTTCATGCACTATCGCTACGGATTGCCTCTGCGCCTGACGCTGGCCACCCCGGCACTCGCGGTACTGGCGCAAGGCGGCGATTTGTACGAAAGCTGGCTCAAGCGGAAGGCCGGGGTCAAGGACAGCGGGACCTTGCTGCCGGGGCATGGCGGCGTGCTCGACCGGCTCGACGGGCTGGTGCCGGTGGCGCCGGTCGCGGCATTGCTGGTGCTGTTGCCAAAATTCTATTGGTGGTGAAGACGGTTCCGATGAAGTCGATTACAATTTTGGGGGCGACCGGCTCGATCGGCACGTCGACGCTCGATCTGGTCGAGCGCGAGCCGGACCGGTTCGAAGTGCTGGCGCTGACCGCCAATTGCGATGTCGCGCGCCTTGCCGCTGCGGCGATCCGCACCCGGGCGAAGCGCGCCGTGGTCGCCGATGAGAGCTGCCTGCCAGAGCTTCGCGCCAAGCTCGCCGGAACCGACACCGTCTGCGCTGGAGGGCGCCCCGCCGTGATCGAAGCGGCCACGCTCGGCGCGGACATCACGATGGCGGCGATCGTCGGATGTACCGGGCTTGAGCCCACGATGGCGGCGATTGCGGGTGGCAAGACCGTCATCATCGCCAATAAAGAGCCGCTGGTTTCGGCGGGCGAAGTCGTGCTCGCCGCGGCGAAGGCATCGGGCGCGACGCTGCTCCCGGCCGATTCGGAGCATAATGCGATCTTCCAATGCTTCGATGCCAGCCGACCCGAGCGCGTCCGCCGCATCATCCTGACCTGCAGCGGCGGGCCGTTCCGCACTTTCTCGATCGACGAGATGCGCGACATGAAGGCCGATCGCGCCGTCGCGCACCCCAATTGGTCGATGGGTGCCAAGATTTCGGTCGATTCGGCGACCTTGTTCAACAAGGGGCTGGAACTGATCGAGGCGGCGCGGTTGTTCCCGGTGCCGCATGACGCGATCGAAATCGTGATCCATCCGCAATCGGTGATCCATTCGCTGGTCGAATATGTCGATGGCTCGACCCTCGCGCAATTGGGGCCGCCCGACATGCGCGTGCCGATCGCCTCGTGCCTTGCCTGGCCCGACCGGATGGCGACGCCGATGGCCCCGCTCGACCTGGTCGCGGTGGGGCGGCTCGACT
>JAIXZV010000224.1 GCA_027489365.1 Sphingomonadales bacterium | reverse complement strand
GGCTTCGGCTTCGGCGGTGGTGGCGGGGGCGGCGGCTTGCTGTTCGGGCTGCTGCCGCTGGTGTTCAGCCGCTTCGGTTGCGGCGGCGTCGCGGTGTTGCTGGCGGTGATGTTCTTCTTCGGTGGCGGTCTCGGGGTCCTCGGCGGCGGTGGCGGCAGCCAGCAATCCGCGCCCTCCGCGCAAGTCGGGCAGCAGCAGGCGGGCACCGACGCTGCGTCGAGCTGCTCGATCAACCCGGCGAGCAAGGCCGCGTGCAACGCCTTCAGTTCGGCCGACCGGACCTGGGCAAAGCTGCTCGGCCCCCGCTTCGAAGCCCCCAAGCTCGTCTTCTACGGCGGCAGCGGCCGTTCGGGCTGCGGCGCCGCGCAAAGCGCGATGGGCCCGTTCTACTGCCCGCGCGACCAGGGCATTTATCTCGACACCAGTTTCTTCGACGAACTCGCCAACCGCTTCGGCGCCAAGGGCGATTTCGCGCAATATTATGTAATCGCGCACGAATTCGGCCATCACATCCAGCATCTGACCGGCACCGCCGATCAGGTCGCGCAAATCCAGCAGCGCGGCAGCGAAGTCGAGGGCAACCGCGCCTCGGTCCGCCTCGAACTCCAGGCCGATTGCTATGCTGGCGTCTGGGCCGCGCAGAACCGCAGCCGGCTCGATCCGGGCGACATCGAAGAAGGCATGACCGCCGCCCAGGCGATCGGCGACGACACGCTGCAAAAGGAAAGCCAGGGCCGCGTCGTCCCCGACAGCTTCACCCACGGCACCTCGGCCCAGCGCATGGCATGGCTGCGCAAGGGCCTCGACACCGGCGACCCGAACCAGTGCGACACCTTCTCGGGCGCGATTTGAGGGGCCGTCTAACGAACTATTGTCATCCCCGCGAAAGCGGGGACCCATCACCGGACGCCGATCGATGAAGACCTACCACGTCTACATCCTCGCCAACCGCAAGAATGGCGCGCTCTACATCGGCGTAACCGGCCACCTGGTAGAGCGCGTCTTCCAGCACCGTGAAGGCCTGATCGAAGGCTTCACCAAGAAATATGGCATCCACCGGTTGGTCCGCGCCGAAGCGTTTGACGATATCGGCCAAGCCATCGCGCGCGAGAAAGCCATGAAGAAGTGGCGACCCGCCTGGAAGATTGAACTCATCGAGCGCGACAATCCCGATTGGGACGATCTCTACCTAAAGCTCAACAATTAACCGCGGGAGATGGGTCCCCGCTTTCGCGGGGATGACCGGTGGGGGGGCAATTAGACCTTAACCAGCATCTTCCCCGTATTCCCGCCCGTAAACAGCCCCAGGAAAGCGTCCGGCGTCGCTTCCAGCCCGTCGAACACCGTCTCCGAATTGTGCAATTTGCCCTCGGCCAGCCAACCGCCCATCACGCGGTAGAATTCCGCCGCATGGCCCATATGGTCGCTCACCAGCAGGCCGGTCATGCGAATCCGCATCCCGATCAGCCGCGCGAGATAGCGCAGCTCGGTCGGCTTGGCCGAGTTGTAGATGTCGATCATCCCGCAAATCGCAAAGCGCGCGTGCAGATTGCCGGTCGCCAGCGCCGCGTCGAGATGCTCGCCGCCGACATTGTCGAAATAAACGTCGATGCCGTCCTTGCCGATCTCGCCGAGCGCCGCCAGCAGCTTCTTCACCAGCGGCCCGTCGCTCTTGTAATCGATCACCGCATCGGCGCCGAGCGACTTGACCAGCGCGCATTTGTCCGCACCGCCCGCACTGCCGATCACCGTCATCCCGCTTGCCTTGGCGACTTGCACGACGGTCGATCCGACCGCACCTGCTGCGGCCGATACGAACACCACATCGCCTGCCTTCGCTTCCGCCACGCGCAGCAAACCGAAATACGCCGTCATCCCCGGCATCCCGAGCAGCCCGAGGAATTGTTGCGGCGGTACGCCCAGATCGGGCAATTTCTGCACGCTCGCGCCCGGCAGCACGGCCTCGTCGCGCCAGCCCAGCATGTGCTGCACCATATCGCCGACCGCGATGCCCTCGGCCTTGCTCTCGATCACTTCGCCGATCGCGCCGCCCTGCATCGGTTCACCCAAAGCGAAGGGCGGAACATAGGATTTCACGTCGTTCATCCGCCCGCGCATGTACGGATCGACCGACAGCCAGCGGTTCGCGATGCGCACTTCACCATCCTTGAGCACGGCCGGAGCGACATCGATCAGCTCAAAATCGGTCGCCACCGGCATCCCGTTGGGGCGCGATTTCAGGGTCCAGGCACGGGTCATGGGAAGCATCCTCACAGTGATTTTCGAAGGCGGGGTATGCCGATGGCGCGGGCTTGGCAATGCCCAATCGCACGCGCAGAACGCCGAGCGGAGCGCAATGCGCGCCGCGTGGTTGCATCGTATAAAAAGCGTCGCTAAATCTGCGCCGCGGCCGCTTTGCGGCCCAAGGCGTGGTGCGGGGCTGTAGCTCAGATGGGAGAGCGCTGCAATCGCACTGCAGAGGTCAGGGGTTCGATTCCCCTCAGCTCCACCACGCTTCTCCCCGGGATTGATAAATCGGGTGTCATCCCGCCCGCGCCTTGATATGGTTGGCGCAATGCTCAGGAATCAACGCTAAATGGTGCCCGCCGCCGATCGTCCGGCCTTAGACGACCGCCATATGCGGCTCGTCACCGATAGCCCGGTTCCCTCGGTGATCAGCGATCCGCGGCTGCCCGACAATCCGATCGTCGCTTGCAATCAGCCGTTCTGCGATCTGACCGGCTATCCGCGCGAGGAGGTGATCGGCCGCAACTGCCGCTTCCTGTCCGGCCCGGCGACCGAGCCGTGGCTGACCGAGGAAATCCGCCGCGGCGTGCGCGAACATCGCCCGGTGCTGGTCGAAATCCTCAATTACAAGCGCAACGGCCAGCCGTTCCGCAACGCCGTGCTCGTCGCGCCAATCTATGACGAGGACGATGCTTTGCTCTATTTCCTCGGCTCGCAGCTTGAAATCGACGCCAATGCCGCCGCACCCTCCAGTATGCGGCGCATCCGTGCCGCCGAAATGGTGAAATCGCTCTCGCGGCGACAGGGGCAAGTTTTGAAGCTGGTCGCAAGCGGTCTGCTCAACAAACAGATCGCCGCCGAACTCGATCTGGCCGAGAAAACCGTCAAGATGCACCGCGCGATCCTGATGGAACGACTGGGGTTGAACACCACGGCGGACTTGATCCGGCTTGCGGTCGAGGCAGGATTATAAGCGCGGCGCACGGTGGTACGGCACAAGGTCTGTATCGCAGGAAAGGTGGTTCGCGCCTATCTTCCAAACGTCGTCACAACGGCATTTGACGCGTCTTCCGCCATTGGACGCGTCCACCGGCAGTCCCTCCCGTAGTCGGTGCCGTTGTGACGACGCTGCCGCCCGCCGCCTCCGACTGAACAGCATCGGCGTATGCCGTTGCAATTTGACGGTTCGGGCGTTTGGGGTACTGGCAGGTACAGCGGTTTCGTCGCGCCACGGCGGGGCGGGGCCGCACCCCGCATTCCGGCGCACCCGCGCCGCATCAGGATCAGGCCCGCATGACTCGTCAGACTGCCATCGTGATCGGTTCGGGGATTGGCGGGATCGCCTGCGCGATCCGGCTGCAGAGCCTCGGCTTCGACACGCGCATCGTCGAACAGCTCGATGCACCGGGCGGTCGCGCTTATGTCCGCCGTGCGGAGGGCTTCACCTTCGACATGGGGCCGACCGTGCTGACCGTGCCGCATTTCATCGAGGAACTCTTCTCGCTCGAACGCGACAGCGCGATGCTGGGCGAGCCCGATTTCCCGGCCGACGTGCTGGCGGAGAAGCGCATTCTGTCGGGTATCAGCGGCGGCCCGAACACCAGCCGCTATCTCGACATCGTGCCGGTGCTGCCGTTCTACCGCATCTATTTCGACGACGGCACTTTCTTCGATTACGATGCCGATCCGGTCAACGTGCGCGCCCAGATCGCCCGCCTCGCGCCCGAGGATCTGGAGGGGTATGAGCGTTTCCACGAGGCCGCCCGCGCGATCTTCCAGCGCGGCTTCCTCGAACTCGGCTACACCTATTTCGGCAGCCTCGGCTCGATGCTCGGCGTCGTGCCCGATCTGTTGAAATTGGGCGCGGTGCAGCCGCTCTTCTCG
>JAIXZV010000238.1 GCA_027489365.1 Sphingomonadales bacterium | reverse complement strand
TCGGGGTCGAGCACCTCAAGCAACGCCGAGGCCGGATCGCCCCGGAAATCCTGGCCGAGCTTGTCGATCTCATCGAGCAGGAACAGCGGGTTGCTGGTGCCGGCTTTCTTGAGGTTGGTGACGATCTTGCCCGGCAGCGAGCCGATATAGGTGCGGCGATGCCCGCGAATTTCGGCTTCATCGCGCACGCCGCCCAGCGACTGGCGAATGAACTCGCGGCCGGTTGCCTTGGCGATCGATTTGCCCAGGCTGGTCTTGCCGACGCCGGGCGGGCCGACGAGGCAGAGGATCGGCCCCTTCAATTTGTTGGTGCGCGCCTGCACCGCGAGATATTCGATGATCCGGTCCTTGACCTTTTCCAGCGCATAATGGTCCTCGTCGAGCACCGCTTGCGCCGCCGAAATATCCTTGCGGATCTTCGATTTCTTGCCCCAGGGCAGGCCCAGCAGCACGTCGAGATAATTGCGCACGACGGTTGCCTCGGCGCTCATCGGGGCCATCGTTTTGAGCTTCTTGAGCTCGGCGGTCGCCTTGGTGCGCGCCTCCTTCGACAGCTTCAGCGTGGCGATTTTCTGGGTCAGCTCGGCGATCTCATCGCCTTCGCCCTCATCGCCCTCATTGCCGAGCTCGCGCTGGATCGCCTTCAACTGTTCGTTGAGGTAATATTCGCGCTGGGTCTTCTCCATCTGGCGCTTGACGCGCGATTTGATCTTCTTCTCGACCTGCAGGACGCCGAGTTCGCCCTCCATGAAGGCATAGACCATCTCCAGCCGCTTGGCCGGATCGCGCTCGATCAGCAGCGACTGCTTGTCGCTGACCTTGACCTGGATGTTGGCGGCGACCGCATCGGCCAGCTTCGACGGGTCCTCGATCTCGCCCAACTGCACCGCAGTTTCGGCGGGCAGCTTGCGGTTGAGCTTCGCATAATTTTCGAACTGATCGATCACCGAGCGCATCAGCGCGCTGAGTTCGGGGCTGAGCGTATCGGCGGTGAGCTTGCCGACGCGCTCGCCCTGCTCGGTGCTGGCCGTCTCCAGCGCCGCTGCCCCAGCCTCGCCTTCGAGCATCTCGACCTCGGCCGAGAGATAGCCATCGACTGCGGCCAGCCCGGTGAGCGACGCGCGGCGCTTGCCCTCGACCAGCACACGCACGGTACCGTCGGGCAGCTTCAGCAATTGCAGCACCACCGCGGTGACGCCGACTTCGTACAGATCCTCGCGATCGGGATCGTCCTCGGCCGGATCGACCTGCGCGACCAGGAAAATCTCCTTGTCGGCGGCCATCGCCGCTTCCAAGGCAGCGACCGACTTGTCGCGGCCGACGAACAGCGGCACGATCATGGCGGGAAAAACGACGATGTCGCGCAGCGGCAGAACAGGGTAAGACGGGGTGGAAGAGACTTGGGTCATGCAAACTCCGGGGCGGCACGAAACACGCGCCTTTGATCCCTTATATGGGGGGGATTGCCATTCCATCAATCGTCGAACGATTTTGGCCGCAACGATTGCCTGCGCCGCCTGGCCAGCAGGCGCGCAGACGCGCTTCGACGCCGTCGCGCGCGCCATGGCGGCAGCGGGGGGCGAAGCCACTTTGCGACGCGTGCGGGCGATCTCCTGGATTGGGACGATGCGGATGCTGCTGGGCGGCGTGGCGGTCGATCTGGCCGTGGAGGCGCGGATCGAGCCCTTCGCCCGCGCGCGCTTCGAAAGCTGGTTGCCAAGCGACGGGCGCGGCACGCGGCGTACGGTGATGATCGAACGCGACGGCGGCTTCGTGGTCCACGCCGGCGCGCAGACGGCGCTGTCGCCCGAGCAAGCCCGCTTTCAGCGTCAGCAAGCGGGGGCCTATGCCTATCTGCTGCTGGCCCCCGCTTATGTCAGCGCGGCAAGCCGGACGCGGCTCAACGCGAGCCGCGACGGCTATCCGCCGATCGCGCTGACGCTCGCGCGCGACGGACGGATCGCTGCGGCCGACTATCGCATCGCGTCGCCCGATCGCGTAGGCGCGGCGGTGCGGCAACGGCTCGGCTGTAGCGGCACGGTGGCTTCGGGCGGCGTGCGTTTTCCGCGCAGCATTACGGTCATGCAGAACGGACGGCCCTTTTCGCGCCTCACCATTACCGATTTCTCCGTGGAACTGGACCCGGCATGACCCGCTATCGGATCCTGGCGACGCTGGCGTTGCTCGCGCTGACGGCGGCGGGGCTGCCCGAGAAGGGCAAGCCGCCGCTCACGCCGCAGACGCAGAAGTCGGGCGGACCGATCGACCCGGATCAGGCGCGCTTGCGCTTCGACGCCGCCGATCTGGCGTTCGAAGTGCTGCCCGACACGGAGACGTTGCGCGGCGTCGCCACGCTGTCCTTCACCGCCAAGGCCGCGCTGGAACGGCTGGTGGTCGATCTCGACCCCAATCTGCCGGTAGATGCGATCGCCATCGACGGCACCGCCCTCCCGGCGGCCGCGTGGCGCAATCCCGAGGGCAAGCTGTCGATCACCCTGCCCCGCCCCGTAACGGTCGGCGGCAAGGTCACCGCACAGATCCGCTACGGCGGACAGCCGCATGTCGCGGTGAAGGCCCCGTGGGACGACGGCATGGTCTGGGCCAAGACGCCCACTGGCGAGCCGTGGTTCGCGACGACCGCGGAGGCATCGGGCTGCGACCTGTTTTGGCCCTGCCTCGATTTTCCCACCGGCGAGCCGGGTGTGGTCACGCTGCACATCACCGTGCCCAAGGGATTGAAGGCACCGTCCAACGGCGTGCTGCTCGGCGTCGATACGCTGCCCGACGGGCGGACGACCTGGAACTGGCGCGTAAAGCGGCCCAATACCTATGGCATCGCGCTGACGGTCGGGCCGTATGAGGAGATTTCGGGCAGCTACAAGAGCCGCTACGGCAACACGATCCCGCTGTTCTATTGGTATCTGCCCGGTGAAGCCGACAAGGCGCGTGCGCTGTTCGACGAATTCGCGCCGACGCTCGATTTCTTCGAAAGCGAGATCGGCCCCTACCCCTTTGCTGATGAAAAGCTCGGCGTTGTGGAAACCCCGCACAAGGGCATGGAGCATCAAACGATCAACGCGTACGGCAATGGCTATGCCAAGGCGCCCGAGGGGTTCGACTGGCTGTTCCACCACGAATTCGCGCACGAATATTTCGGCAACCAGATGACGGTCGCCAACTGGGACGATTATTGGCTGCACGAAGGCTATGCCAGCTACATGCAGCCGCTCTACGGCCGCTGGCGCGAGGGCAACGCCCGCTACGCCACGATGCTCGCCGATCAGCGCAAGAACATCGCCAATTTGCGGCCGGTCATTTCAGGTAAGATCCTCAGTGAGGACGAGGTCTATGACCTCGCCAAGGGCGGGCCGGGGCAGGACCTCTATTACAAGGGCTCGTGGATGCTCCACACGCTGCGCGCCCTGATCGGCGACCGTGCCTTCAAGAGCGTGACGCGGCTGGCAGTCTATGGCCGGAGCGACCCGCGGCCGGGCAATTTCGTGCCGCGCTATAGCTCCAGCGCCGAATTCGAACGCATCGTCCGGCGGGTGACCGGCAAGGATTATGGCTGGTTCTTCGATGTCTATCTGCGGCAAGCGGCGCTGACCGATCTGATCGAAACCCGCACCGCGCGCCGCCTGTCGCTGCGCTGGGATGCGCCGGGCGGGCGTGCCTTCCCGCTGCCGGTCGAGGTGCAGGTGGGTGAGCGGATTGTTCGCGTGCCGATGACCGGGGGAACGGGATCGCTGCCAGTCCCCAACGGCGTGCATGTGGTGGTCGATCCTGATGCGAAGGTGCTGCGACGCTCGGTCGCGATCGAACGCTATCAGACGTGGCGCGATGCCGAGGCGAAACGCGCCAGGGCCGCCAATTGACGCCAAGTGTTATCGCGCGCGAAATCCTATGAGCCCGGCACCCGCAGGGTGACCGGCACCAACTCATAGATATCGAGCGCAGCCCCGCCACCCGCGCGCGTGAGCACGAGCCGCCAGCGGAACGGCGCGACTCGCTCGACCACGCCGACGACGTCCTGCGCCGGGTTGGTGCTATAGGCCGGAGCGCTCTTCATCCGCGCGGGGCGGAACGTGCCGAGGAAGATCTGACGGCGATCGGTGTCGGCGAACAGCCACCCACCTGGCAGGATCGATCCGCTTTGCTTGGTCAGCGACAGGCTGTGCGTAGAGCCAACGACGGTGCAGAAATCCGGCTTGAACGTCGCTACCCCGGCCCGGCCGCCGAGCCGCACCAGGCGGCATGAATAGGGCCCCGGCGGCAGCGCAGGCAGATCGAGCGCAGCCGCCGGATCGACCAGCGGTCCTTCGCGCTCAAGCTGCGCCTTCGCCCGCCCAGGCACGCTCGCGCGCGCCTTTGCCCACAGTTCCGGCAGCGATGCGAGCCGTGCCCGGTCCGGCGCGGTGATCGCGGCGTCCCAGCCAGACGGCTCGACCGGCGCGCTCACCAGCCCTTTCGGAGCAGGGTGCTTCAGCCCGGCGGCGCAGCCGGACAGCAGCAAGGCGACCGGGGCGACCGAGGCGAGCAAAAGGGATCCGTGCTGCATCGCGGAGAAATCCTTGGTCGGGAATGGACTGATACGCGGGGGCCGCGTTAAGATTTGGTAAATGCCAAAGGTTAACAGATCGTAAAGATCCGCGCCGCCGCGCGCTCCGTGCGACGATCAGGGGCGGAGCAGCGACCAAAAGCGCGGGCCGCCGCGTGGGACCTCCCACGTGTCGGTAAGGTCGAAGCCGAGCGCCTGATAAAAGCCGAGGTTCTTCGGATTGGCCGTTTCCAGATAGACCGGCAGCCCACTCCCCGTGATCCGCGCCAGACCCGAGCGGATCGCAATGCCGCCATGCCCCTTGCCCTGCGCGGCGGGGTCGCAGCCCGCGATATGGAGATACCAATGCGGGGTTTTAGGCAAATGCGCGTCGATTGCCTGCGACACGGCAAGGGCGCGACCAAGCCCCAGCCCGAAGGTGCGCAACAACGGCCAAGCCTGCGGCAGAAGTTCGAGCAGCCCGGTCTGGCTCTGCCCCGGCCCGCGCCAGAGCGTCGCGGCCTCACCGCCCTGCGTGATCAGCCGCATTCCGCCGAGCGCATCGCCGTCGAACAGCGTGCCGAACAACCGCGGCGTGCGCTTCGCGCGCTGCGCTACGTCGGGAAAGAGGAACGCCATCGCCGGATCATCGGCGAAGGCGCGCGCAAACAGCGTGGCGATCCGGGCGCGGTCAGCGTTGCCCGCAACCCGGACGCCGTCGCTCACGCGGCCCCGGCGCCAGCCTTTTCCTTCTTGGCATAGACGCGGATCGGTTCCTTGCGGCCCTCGATCACGTCCTTGTCGATCATCACTTCATCGACCGAATCCATGCCCGGCAGATCGAACATCGTGTCGAGCAGAATGCCCTCGAGGATCGAACGAAGCCCGCGCGCGCCGGTCTTGCGGTCGATCGCCTTCTTGGCGACCTGCACGAGCGCGTCGTCGGTGAAGCCGAGCTTGACGTCCTCCATGTCGAACAGCTTCTGATACTGTTTGACGAGCGCGTTCTTGGGCTCGGTCAGGATTGTGACCAGCGCCGGCACGTCGAGGTCCTCCAGCGTCGCGATGACGGGCAGACGGCCGACGAATTCGGGGATCAGGCCGAACTTGAGCAGATCCTCGGGCTCGACCGCCTTGAGCGTTTCACCGGTGCGGCGTTCCTCCGGCGAAGCGACATAGGCCCCGAAGCCGATCGACTTGCCCTGAAGGCGGTCGCCGATGATCTTTTCGAGGCCGCTGAACGCGCCGCCGCAGATGAACAGGATGTTGGTGGTGTCGACCTGCAGGAACTCCTGCTGCGGATGCTTGCGGCCACCCTGCGGCGGAACGCTGGCGGTGGTGCCTTCCATCAGCTTGAGCAAAGCCTGCTGAACGCCTTCGCCCGACACGTCGCGCGTGATCGAGGGGTTTTCAGCCTTGCGGCTGATCTTGTCGATTTCGTCGATATAGACGATCCCGCG
>JAIXZV010000282.1 GCA_027489365.1 Sphingomonadales bacterium | reverse complement strand
TGTGCCGGCCGGCGGCGACGTGCCCGATCGCGAGGCCAACCCCAAATTCGGGCAGAAGCTCGATTTTCTCGATCGCATGACGCGCTGGTCCGAAACCCTCACCGTGCCGACGCTGTTGGTGGGCGATCTCAACATCGCGCCGCTCGAATCCGACGTGTGGAATCACAAGCAATTGCTCGGCGTGGTCAGCCACACCCCGATCGAGGTCGCGGCGATGGCGCGGCTCAAGGCATCGAACAGCTGGGTCGATCTCGGGCGACACTTCTTCCCCGAACCCGCGCGGCTGCACACCTGGTGGAGCTATCGCTCGGCCGATTGGACGGTCAACGATCGCGGGCGGCGGCTCGACCATATGTGGGCGACCGCAGATATTGCGGCGACCGCGACGCGCCACCATGTATTCGAGGAATGCCGTTCCTGGCTCAAACCCTCCGACCATGTGCCGATCATGACCGAGTTCCAGATTTGAGCGCCGACAGCGCTGCGGCGCACAAGACCGCGCTCGCGATTGATGCGCTGCGCCGCGGCTGGCCCGTCGCCATCAAGGGCGCCGACGGAACGCTGGCCTTGCTGCCGATCGAGACATCGGACCCGGAACGGCTCGGCGCGTTCGATCCGACAGGGAGCGCCACCCTCCTGCTGTCGGCCGGGCGTGCCGCCACGCTGAAGTTGACCAACCAGCGCGACGCCGCCGCACCCGATGCGCCGGTACTGATCGAGCGCGCGCCGTGGATCGATTTCGCGATGGCGACGGCGCTGTCCGACCCGCAATTCGATCTCACCATGCCGATGAAGGGACCGTTTCGCGCGCTGTGCCTCACCGAGCATGAGGCAGGCGAATCCGCGCTGCGGCTCGCGCGCCTCGGTGGCGTGCTACCCGCGTTCTTCGTGCTTTCGGGCGTTTCCGCAGCACTTGAGCTGACGCCCGGGGATATCGATGCGCATGAAGACGCCACCCGGCTGACCATCGCAACGCGCGCGCATCTCCCCGTGTCGGGCGCCGAAGATGCCGAGATCGTCGCCTTCCGTACCCCCGAGATGCCTGGCGAACATATCGCCTTGTTGATCGGCACGCCGGACGGTCAGCCGCCGCTGGTGCGTCTCCACAGCGAATGCCTGACCGGCGACGTGCTCGGCAGCCTGAAATGCGATTGTGGCCCGCAACTCGACGCCGCGATCCACGCAGTGAAAGCGAGCGGATGGGGCATCATTCTGTATCTGCGACAGGAAGGCCGCGGGATCGGGCTGATCAACAAGCTGCGCGCCTACGCCCTGCAGGATCAGGGGTTCGACACGGTCGATGCAAACACGCGCCTCGGCTTCGCGGTCGATTCGCGCAATTTTGCTGTCGCGGCGCGGATGCTGGAGCTACTCGGTCAGCGCTCAGTGCGACTGCTGACCAATAATCCCGAGAAGGTCGCACAGCTTGAGGCGGCAGGCATCTCGGTTGCCGAGCGCGTACCGCACTTCCTGCCCGCCAACCCGCACAACGCCCGCTATTTGGCGACTAAGCGCGACCGCACCGGGCATCAATTTTAACTGAGCAGCGCGGTCACTTCATCGAAGCTGGTCGCGATGTCGTGCACGCCGATCGCCCGCAATTTCTCACCGTGATCCGCCCCGCAATGCGAGGCACCGACGAAGCCGATGACATGCGCCCCCGACGCCACCGCACCAGTCGCGCCAACCGGCGAATCCTCGAGGATCGCGCAGCGTTCGATCGGCACGCCGAGAGCTGCGGCGGCGTGAAGATAGATGTCAGGCGCGGGCTTGCCACGCGTGACATGTTCCTTGCCCGAGAAGATCCGGTCTCCGAACACGTCGCGCAAGCCGATATGGTCGAGGTGACGCGTGATCCACGTGGTCGAGCTCGACGAAGCGATTGCCTTGGGCAAATCGGTTGGCAAATCGAACACGAAGCGGACCGCCCCTTCGACGGCTTCGACGCCCTCGCGCATGATGCGATCGTCCTCGGCCTTGCGCGCGACGTGGAAGTCGTCGGGCAAGGGCCGCCCGATCCAGCGTTCGATCGCAGCAAGGAACGCTTGCCCCGACAGGCCCATGAAATTGGCGAATGAATCGGCCGCGCTGGTCGGATGGCCGATGCTGGTCAGATAGTCGGCGATATGGCGGTTGCCGACCGCTTCGCTTTCGATCAGTACGCCGTCGAAATCGAAGATCAGCGCATCATGCCTCATGCCCGCGCCCCGAATAGAGCGGTACCGACGCGGACATGCGTCGCGCCGAGCATCGTCGCCACCTCATAATCGCCCGACATGCCCATGCTGAGCCCGTCGAGCCCGTGGTCGCGCGCGATCTTGGCGAGCAGCGCGAAGTACGGCGCAGCCTCGGTCTCGGCCGGCGGCACCGCCATCAACCCAGCAACCGGCACATTCGCAGCGCGCGCTTCAGCCAGCAAGGCGGGCAGATCGGCGATCGCACACCCACCCTTTTGCGCTTCGTCCCCGATATTCACTTGCAGGAAGCAGGCGGGCCGACGGTCCAATTTGTCCATCGCCCGCGCGAGCGCGGCGATGAGCGACGAGCGATCGACCGAATGGATCGCATCGAACAATGCGACCGCATCCTCGGCCTTGTTCGATTGAAGCTGCCCGACCAGGTGCAATTCGAGATCGGGAAAAGCCTCGCGCAGCGCGGGCCATTTCGTTTGCGCCTCCTGGACGCGGTTTTCGCCGAAAGCGCGCTGCCCGGCGTGGAGTAGCGGTTCGATCTCTGCCGCCTCGCGCGTCTTCGACACGGCGATCAGCGTGACGGACTCGGGTTTGCGGTCGGCCAGCGCTGCAGCCTGGGCGATTCGCGTCTGCACGGCGGCAAGGCGCTCGGTGGGGTCGTCGGTGGACATTGGCGGCGCTATAGGCGGAGGCATGGCCGTTCGTCACCCCAGCATCCCGCCAAAAGCGCTGCCGACGCTATGGCTGATGACCGACGAGCGGATGGGCGTGGGGCTTTGGACCGCGCTGGAACGCTTGCCGCCTGGCAGCGGCGTGGTGTTCCGCCACTTTGCGACGCCAGCGGCTGAACGCGCCGCGATCTTTGCACGGCTGTCACGAATCGCGCGGCGGCGTCGATTGATCGTCGTGCGCGGCGGAGTGAAGGGACAGACCCCACAGTTGCACCCGGCGCATTCGGTGCGCGAAGCTGTGGCCGCAAAACGCACAGCCGCCGATCTGGTGCTCGTCTCGCCGGTCTATCCGACCCGAACGCATCCAGGGGCACCTACGCTTGGTCCGCTCCGCGCGGCGATGATTGCCCGCGCGGCGGGCGTTCCGGCGATCGCGCTGGGCGGCATGAATGCATCGCGGTTCAAGCGGTTGCGCGCGCTGGGTTTTGCAGGATGGGCCGCGATCGACGGCCTGACCCCGGCTTAGAAGCGGAAGGCGGTGCCGATATAGACGGCGCGGCTGTCACGCCCATTGCGATCGGTGGTCCCTTGCGATCCAAGCCGATCGCGCTCGGCCTTGTACCGCACGCCTGCCGTCAGGTCGAAACGCCGGGTCAAGGCGTAGGAGCCACCGACGTCGATCGAATAAGCCGGCGCGTCCTCGATCAGCTTCGGTCCGTTGCCAGCGGGACGATCCGCCGACGCGTTCACGCGACCGCTGACGCGCTTACCCGTATAGCTGACGCCGATATCGGCCGATTCGCGCGAGCCGGGCAGGCCCGCCAGATCGACCTTTGCCACATCACCCGACACCGCGAATCGCTTCCAGCCGACTGCAACGCCAAGATTATAGGCAATCGGGGTGAGCGCGACGGTCGAGGCGGGCAGCGGCGATGCGCGATCGACCACGGTGATGCCGCGCGCCGAACGGGCACGGACCGCGATAGACACGGCCTTGGTATTGGCGGGGCGCGATTCGGACGGGGTGAAGCGGAAGCCGCTGGCATCCAGACCGCCGCGCGCGAAAATCGCCGCGAGACGTGGATCAGCCGAGGCAGGCGTGAAGGACCCGATACCGCGCGCAAACACTGCGCTGCCGCGCGGAACGATGCGCGCCGTCGGAACGTCGCTGGCGCCAAGTGCCGGAGCCACGGCAACGCCGAGGACGGCGAGCGACCCCAACGCAATTCCGGACATCCAGCGAGCAGAAAACACCAGCAACCCCTAACACTGTGCCTTGTCAGCACCAGTCCCTTATAACGCGCCTACCACGATTCGATTCCGCCCTGCCACCTTCCTGACTCATTTTCTCGAAAGAGTGTCGTGAAGGACACACCCTTCCGGCCCGGCCGCTCGCCATATGTGTCGCTTGCGGCGCAGGCGGGACATCCTATAGATACCGCCCTATCCCCGCACCCGTTTTGTTCAGGAACATCCGATGATCCGCCGCCTCAGCTTCGCGAACCGCCCCGCGTTCCGCACCGTCGCCCTGGTTTCGCTCGCGGCGCTGTCGCTCGGGGCGTGCGCGCACAAAGGCGGGCGGCCGAAGAACACCGATCTGGCGGCGTCCAAGGTCATGACGATCGGCGTCAACGCCTATCTGTGGCGCGCCAGCCTCGACACGCTGAGCTTCATGCCGCTGTTGCAGACCGATTCGAACGGCGGCGTAATCGTCACCGATTGGTACATCAATCCCGCCGCGCCGACCGAGCGCGTCAAGGTGACGGTGACGATCCTTGATCAGGATCTGCGCGCCGACGGCCTGCGCGTCGCCTATCTGCGGCAGATCAACCAGGGCGGCCAATGGGTCGCGGCCCCGGTCGAAGCGGCGACCGTGCAGAAGCTCGAAGACATCATCCTGACCAAGGCGCGCGATCTGCGCCGCGCTGCCGTCGCCGGCTAAGATAGTCTGATTTGTCGCGGTACCGGGCCGGTACCGCCGCAACGGAGTTGCAAAATAACATGTCACGCTTCAACGCGCTGAAGGCGGACGCTGCTTGGCAGAAGGTGTGGGACGATGCCCGCACCTTTGCCGCGGACGATACTTCCTCCAAGCCGCGCTCTTACGTGCTCGAGATGTTTCCCTATCCCTCGGGGAAGATCCACATGGGCCATGTCCGCAATTACACGATGGGCGACGTGCTCGCGCGCTTCCGCCGGATGCAGGGCATGGAAGTGCTCCATCCGATGGGGTGGGACGCCTTCGGGATGCCCGCCGAGAACGCCGCGATGGAAAAAGGCGTCCATCCCGGCGGCTGGACCCGCGACAATATCGCCACGATGAAGGCGCAGCTGAAGCGCTTGGGCTTTGCGCTCGACTGGAGCCGTGAGCTCGCGACCTGCGAGCCCGATTATTACGGGCACGAACAGGCGCTGTTCCTCGAACTGTTCCGCCACGGCCTGGTCTATCGCAAGGAATCCTCGGTAAACTGGGATCCGGTCGACATGACGGTCCTTGCCAATGAGCAAGTCATCGACGGGCGCGGCTGGCGTTCGGGCGCGTTGGTAGAACGGCGCAAGCTGTCGCAATGGTTCCTGAAGATCACCGACTTCGCGGACGAGCTGCTCGAAGGCTTGGGCGGGCTCGAGCATTGGCCCGACAAGGTCAAATTGATGCAGGAGAATTGGATCGGGCGCAGCCAGGGTCTACAGTTCCGCTTCAGCCTGTCCGACGGCGGTTCGGTCGAGGTGTTCACCACGCGCCCCGACACCATCTTCGGCGCGAGCTTCGTTGCGGTCGCGGCGGACCACCCGATTGCGCAAGCCATCGCCGCACTGGATCCGGCGGCCGCGGAGTTCATCGCCTTGTGCAAGCGCGGCGGCACCACTGCGGCCGAGCTCGACACGCAGGAGAAGCTCGGCTTCGATACTGGCGTCACGGCGGCACATCCGTTTGATCCGGCGTGGCAACTCCCTGTCTACATCGCCAATTTCGTGCTGATGGAATACGGCACTGGCGCGGTTTTCGGTGTGCCGGCGCACGACCAGCGCGACATGGATTTCGCGCGGAAATATGATCTCAGCGTGCGCCGCGTCGTGTCGGATGGCGACACGACCGATCCGCTGTTCGAGGGCAAGACGGCCTATACCGGCCCCGGCACGCTGGTGAATTCGCACTTCCTCGATGGCATGGATGTGGAGGACGCCAAGCGCACCGTGATCCAGCGCGCCGAGGGCGAAGGCTGGGGCACCGGATCGACCGTGTTCCGCCTGCGCGACTGGGGCGTCAGCCGTCAGCGCTATTGGGGCACGCCGATCCCGATCATTCACTGCGACGCGTGCGGCGCTGTGCCGGTGCCGCGCGAGCAATTGCCGGTGGTGCTGCCCGAGGACGTCAGCTTCGACATCCCCGGCAACCCGCTCGACCGCCATCCGACCTGGAAAAACGTTCCCTGCCCCACCTGTGGCGGTGCTGCGCGGCGCGAGACCGACACGCTCGACACGTTCGTCGATTCGTCGTGGTACTTCATCCGCTTCGCCAGCCAGCCCAAGGACAAGCCGTTCGACCGCGCGGTGGCCGAGCAATGGCTGCCGGTCGCGCAATATATCGGCGGGGTGGAACACGCGATCCTGCATCTGCTCTACGCGCGCTTCTGGACGCGCGCGCTGAAGCATATCGGGATGCTCGACGTAGCCGAGCCGTTCGCCGGGCTGTTCACGCAAGGCATGGTGACGCACGAGACCTATAGCCGTCAGGTCACCGAGACGGGCAGCGATGGCGTCGATACGATCACCAAGCCGCTGTGGCTGTCGCTCGACGATATCGTGAAGCAGGACGACGGCTATATCGAGCGGGCGACCGGCGAGACGGTCACGGTCGGCCGTGTCGAGAAGATGTCGAAGTCGAAGAAGAACACCGTCGACCCGACCGGAATCGTCGATCAATATGGTGCCGACGCGACGCGCTGGTTCATGCTCTCGGACTCGCCGCCCGAGCGCGATTTGCCGTGGAGCGAGAGCGGCATCGAAGGCGCGTGGCGCTTCGTCAACCGGCTGTGGCGCCTGTT
>JAIXZV010000090.1 GCA_027489365.1 Sphingomonadales bacterium | reverse complement strand
TCGGCTGCGCGGCGATCGCCCCGGCTTTCCTGCTCGCAGGCACCGCGCAGGCGCAAGTCGGCGGCGTGGCGATCTCCGATCCGGAAACCGTCATCCTGACGGCAAAGGCGCTCGATGCCGCCAATCAGTCGATCGGCACGACCTATAAGGCGCAGCTCGATCAGGCCAATGCCCGCCAGACCGCTCTGCAGACCGAGCTCGCGACGATCGGCGCGCCGCTCGATCTGAACAAGGACAAGCGTCTGTCGGAAGACGAGATCGCCGCTGCACAGCGTGCGAACAACCCGATCCTCGCCAAGCTGGAAGCCGCGCAAAAGGCTGGCCAGGCCGATGCCGCCCGTCTCAGCGCACCCGCCACGCTCGCGCAGGCTTATGCGATCGAGCAGATCTCGCAGCGGTATTCGGCTGCCGTCAAGACCGTCGTCGATGCCAAGAAGATCAGCCTGTTGCTCTCGGCCGGCACGGTGCAGTTCAACGCCCCTGCGGTTGACGTGACCGACGACATCAAGGCAGCCCTCGACGCCGCTGCGCCGACCGTGTCGATCACACCGCCGGCCAATTATCAGCCGAGCCAGCAGACGGTGCAGTTGCAGCAGCAGTTCCAGCAGCTCGTCTATCTGGCCGCCGTTCGCCGTGCGCAGCAGCAGGCCGCTGGCGCAGCGCCTGCCGCACCGGGCGCGAAGCCCGCACCGGCCAAGCCGCCGGTCGGTCGCTGAGCCGCAATCGGTGAGCGAGACTGAAGACCGCGGCACGCTTGGCCCGCTCGATATCGGGCGGGTCATGGCGGCCCTGCCGCATCGCTACCCGATGCTGTTGGTCGATCGGGTCGAGGAACTCCACCTCGACCGGTCGATCACCGCGATCAAGGCGGTGACGATCAACGAGCAGTTCTTCCAGGGGCATTTCCCCGGTCGTCCGATCATGCCCGGCGTGCTGATCGTCGAGGCGATGGCGCAGGCGGCGGGGATTCTTGCGGTCGAATCGCTGGGGCTCGCCGGTTCTGGCAAGCTCGTTTATTTCATGGCGATCGACGGCGCGAAGTTCCGCAAGCCGGTCGAACCCGGCGTGCTGCTCAAGCTCGAGGTCGAATTCGTCCAGAAGCGTTCCAGCGTCTGCAAATTCGCCGGGCGTGCGACGATCGACGGGCAATTGGCCGCCGAGGCGAACTTCACCGCGATGATCGCCGATCCGCCCAAGGCGGGTTGATCGCACGAGAGTTGCTAGATGCGCGACCCTCTGATAGGGGCCGCGCCTTGCTGCTGGTCGGTAACCAGCGGCGTTTCGGAGAAATAGACGTGAAAAAAGGCATTCACCCCGATTATCACACCATCACGGTGCAGATGACCGACGGCACGCAGTTCCAGACCCGCACGACGTGGGGCAAGGAAGGCGATCTCATGACGCTCGATATCGATCCGCTGGCGCATCCGGCCTGGACCGGCGGGCGCGGCACGATGCTCGATTCGGGTGGCCAGGTCGCGCGCTTCAACAAGCGTTTCGGCGCGATGTCGTCGATCGGCAAGAAGTAAGCGCTGCCGCGTCGTTAACGGCGCATTAGCGATAGCGGTATAGGATTTCCTTCTCGCGACCTTCGCGGGAAGGGACATCCCATGATTGCCGCTGAATTCGAACCTGCCCCCAAAACAGACCGCCGCCGCAGCCGCCGCACGGCGACCGCGCTCGATGCAAAGCTTGGGCGTGACGGTCTCGATCGTGCCTTGTGCAAGGTGACCAACGTGTCACTGCACGGCGCGCGCCTCCACACCTATTCCCCGCTGGAAAAGGGCGCGTCGATCTGGCTGACGTTGCCGCGGATCGGCCAGCTTACCGCCACGATCGTGTGGGCCGACGATTTCGAAGCCGGCTGCCAATTCCAAGAACCGCTCGACGACGTCGCCTTCACCAAATTGGTTGGCGCCAACGCCGACCTGGGCTGAACACCGTCGGCCAAATGCGATTGGCGGAGAGAGTGGGATTCGAACCCACGGTGAGCTTGCACCCACGGCGGTTTTCAAGACCGCTGCCTTAAACCACTCGGCCATCTCTCCGCGCTGCATCCGCTTAGCCAGCGAAGGATGACTTGTGCAAGGTTTGTGGTGCGTGACAGGGCTTTGGGGGTTCATGTCGGCGGGCGGCTGTGCCACTAATGCGGCATGGCGGGCACAAAAAATTTCGTACGACGGTTCCGGATCGCGGCGCTCGCCGTGCTGGCGACGGTCGCGCTCGGCGGGCCTGCGGCGGCGCAGGATGAGGCGGGATTCCAGAGCTATTTGCTGACCTTGCGCGCACAAGCCGAGGCCAAGGGGGTTAGCCGTGCGACGCTCGACGCGGTGCTGCCGACCCTGACGCTCAACCAGCGCGTCGTCGATCTCGACCGGCAGCAGCCGGGGGCCAATCCCAACGCGCCGATCCCCGATTTCGCGCCGTATAAGGCGCAGCATCTCAGCCCGGCGCTGATCGCAAGCGGGCGCAACGCCTATCTCTCCGCGCGACCGCGCTTGCAGCGGATCGAGGCGGAGACGGGCGTCCCCGAATCGATCATGGTCGCGATCTGGGGCCATGAGACGAGCTATGGCCGGGTGATGGGTGGGTTCGATCTCCCCCGCGCGCTGGCGACGTTGGCGTATGAGGGGCGGCGGCGCAGCCTGTTCGCCGACGAATTCATCGCATCCTTGCAAATGATCGACCGCGGCGTTGCGCGATCGCAATTGATCGGCAGTTGGGCGGGGGCGACCGGTGGGCCGCAGTTCCTGCCGTCGGTCTATCTGCGGCTGGCGCGCGACGGCGATGGCGACGGGCGCGCCGATATCTGGAGCAGCCAAGCAGATACACTCGCGTCGATCGGCAACTATTTCGCCAATGCCGGATGGCGGCCGGGGCAGCCCTGGGGCATGGCCGTTTCGGTACCGCCGACGTTCGATCGCAGCCAGATCACCAATCGTTTGCTGTCGCCGCGTTGCGTGAAGGTGTTCGCGCGGCACAGCGCCTGGAAGACGATGGCCGAATGGCGTTCGCTCGGGATTGCGCCGCTGACCCGCACCTGGCCCGGCGACACCGTGCTGGCAACGTTGATCGAGCCCGATGGTGTGGGCAAGACGGCCTATCTGCTGACGGGGAATTACCGCGTGATCCTGGATTACAATTGCTCGAACTTTTACGCGCTGTCGGTGGGGTTGCTCGCCGATGCGGTCGAGCAATAGCGTGGTGATCCTACTCGGACTGTTGCTCGCCAGCGGCGGCGTTGGCGATGAGGCGGCGAGCGCGGCGCAGCGGGGCACCGCTGGCGACCGCGCGGCGATGAAGCCCGAGCTTTGGTCGGGTCCGGCAACCGTGCAAATCCAGCGGCCCTCCGATCTGCCGCCCGAGATCGCCGATAGTCGCGGTCCGCGCGGGACGTCGGGCGAAGCACATGACGATGGCGTGGGCTACGCGACGATGATGGCGGAGCCGCCTGAAGCGCGGTGGAGCACTGTCGCGGTCGGCGTCGGCTATGCGGGGCTGGCCCCCGGCACACTGGTCGAGTTGACCGCGCTCGATACCGGGCAGACGATCGTGGCGCTGGTTGTCGGTGGGGATACCCGCGGGGGCCTGGTTGCGCTGTCGCCGGGGGCCGCACAGGCGCTCGGCGTCGGCGAGCGTGCCCCCGTCCGCGTGCGGAGCGTGGTGACCAGCCCGCAGGACGAGATGGCGTTGCGATCGGGGCAGTCTGCCTCGCCACGGCTAGACGCGCCGCCGGCGTTGCTCACTGCCTTGCGCCGCAAACTCCCCGGACGGGTTACGCCGCAGCGGGCCACCACACCAACGCGAGCCCCGACCCGCCCGCCCGCCCGCGTGTCGGCACCAGCGCCAGCCGCCCCACCGGCGCAGCGCGCGACCGGCGGTTTCTACGTTCAGGTCGCCGCGCTGTCTTCCTCCGCACGCGCGACCGCTTTGGCACGCGACCTCGGCGGTCGTGTCGCCGCATCGGGCGGGCTTTACCGCGTCCAGCTCGGCCCGTTCACCACTTCCGCCGAAGCCGCCCGGGCGCGTGACGGCGTCGCGCGACGCGGCTATGGCGACGCACGAATCCTTCACTCCGAATGACTGAAACGAGACCGAACCCAATGTCCCTGCGCAACAAAGTCTTCGCCGCCGCCACCATCGCGATTGCCGCTACGTGCCCGGCCATCGCTGCGCCGGACTATCAGACGCCCGCGCCGGTCGCCTATCTGCAGGATCTGTCGTCGGGCGCGATCCTGTATGCGAAGGACGCCGATCGGCGGATGCCGCCTGCTTCGATGGCAAAGATGATGACCGTCTATGTCGCGTTCGACATGATCAAGTCGGGCGAATTGAAGCTCGACCAGAAATTCCCGGTTCGGCCCGAGACGTGGCGCGCCTGGCACAGCCAGGGCTCGACGATGTTCCTCGGCGTCGGGGAAGAACCGACCGTCAGCGATCTGCTCAAGGGCATCGTCACGCTGTCGGGCAATGATGCCTGCGTCGTGCTGGCCGAGGGGATTTCGGGTACCGAAAGCGCCTTCACCGACCGCATGAACCGGGCCGCCGTCAAACTCGGCCTGACCAACAGCCATTTCGGCACGTCGAACGGCTGGCCCGATGAGGGGCGCACTTATGTCACCGCGCGCGATCTCGCCAAGCTGGCGGGCGCGACGATCAAGGATCATCCTGATCTCTACAAGCGCTTCTATTCGCTGCGCAGCTTCACCTGGGGCAAGACGCTGGGCGATGCCAAGCCGATCGACCAGGCCAATCGCGATCCCTTGCTCGGGCGCGTCGCGGGCGCCGATGGCTTGAAGACCGGGCATACTGAAGAAGCCGGCTTCGGTTTTACCGGATCGGCCGAGCAAAGCGGTCGCCGCCTCGTCATGGTAATGGCAGGGCTCGGCACATCGGGTCAGCGCGCCGAGGAATCGGTCAAGTTCATGGAATGGGGCTTCCGCGCGTGGCAGGCCAAGCCGATCCTCGCGAAGGGCAAGCAGATCGAAACCGCCGAAGTCCAGCTCGGCAGCGCGAGCAAGGTCGGGCTGGTCGCGCCGACCAATCTCACCGCGACGCTGCCTGCGGGTGCGGTGCCCGAGATGCGCCTGACCGTCAGCTATGACGGCCCGATCAAAGCACCGATCAAGGCCGGACAGCATATCGCCGATCTGATCGTTACCACGCCCGATTTGCCGCCGCAGCGCCTGCCGCTGGTCGCCGCCAGTGACGTGGACGAGGCTGGTTTCTTCGGCCGCGCCTGGGCTGGGCTGATGAGCCTGTTCGGCGCTTGAGCCCGTGGCGGTAACCGGGCGCTTCATCTCGCTCGAGGGCGGGGAGGGGGCTGGCAAATCGACACAGGCGCGGCTGCTCGTCGCGGCGCTGGCCGAGCGCGGGATCGATGCGCTGGTGACGCGCGAACCGGGCGGCAGCGAGGGCGCCGAGGCCATCCGCACGCTCCTCATGCAGGGCGAGGTGACGCGGTGGAGCGCGCATAGCGAAGCCTTGCTGTTCGCCGCCGCGCGCGCCGACCATGTCGAAAAGACGATCCGCCCCGCGCTTGGTGCCGGACGTTGGGTGATTTGCGACCGCTTCCTCGACAGCAGCCGCGCTTATCAGGGTGTCGCTGGCGGGATCGACGATGCAGCGGTGCTCGCGCTCCACGCCTTCGGGTCGCGCGGGCTGCTGCCCGATCGCACGTTGGTGCTCGAACTCGCGCCCGAACAGGGCCGGTTGCGCGCGGCGGGTCGCGATGGCGCTGCGGCCGATCGCTTCGCGGCGCGGGGCGAGGGGTTCCACGCCGACGTCGCCGCCGCCTTCCGCCGCTTTGCCACGCACGAGCCCGATCGCTTCCGGCTGATCGACGCGGGGGGCGGCGTGGATGCGGTCGCCGCTGCAGTGTTCGCTGCGGTCGCAGATTTGCTGCCATGACGCTGCCGATCGGAAACGACGCCGCGCACGCTGCCTTTGCCGCCGCAATGGCGAGCGGATCGCTGCATCACGCCTGGCTGTTCGCCGGGCCGGAGGGGATCGGCAAGGCAAGTTTCGCGCGCGCGGCGGCGCTGCGCTTGCTGGCGGATGGGGCAGGGGCAATGCTGCCGCCGGGCTTCGACGTTCCCGAGGAGAATGCGCAGCGCAAGCTCGTCGCCGCCGGATCGCACCCCGATTATCGCGAGCTGACGCGGCAGCCAAAGGAAGGCGACAAAACCGGGCTCGATCTCGCGCGCTCGATCCCGATCGCACAGGTCCGCGCGCTGGGGTCGATGTTCGCAACGCGCCCGTCGATGTCGGAGCGCCGCGTCGTGATCATCGACGCGGTCGATGATCTTGAGCGCCCCGGTGCCTCCAACGCCTTGCTCAAGAACCTCGAAGAGCCGCCGCAAGGCACCATCTTCCTGCTGATCAGCCACGCGCCGGGGCGCTTGCTGCCGACAATCCGCTCGCGCTGCCGACAATTGCGCTTCGATCCGTTGAACGATGACGCCATGACCTCGGTCTTGCGCGAACGACTACCCACGGCCGATACGGCGGAGATCGCCGCGTTGATCCGCATCGCCAATGGATCGCCGGGGCGTGCATTAGGCTTTGCCGGCCTCGATCTGGCCGCGCTCGACAGCGCGCTCACCGCGATTGCGCAAAGCGGTGATCCCGATAATCGTCGCCGCGTAAAACTGGCCAAGAGCCTCGCGCTCAAGGCCGCACAACCCCGCTACGAGGCGTTTCTCGAACGCGCGCCCGCCTTCATCGCCGCCGCTGCGCCGACGCTGCACGGCGAACGGCTCCGCACCGCGCTCGACGGTTATGACGCCGCGCGCACGCTGGCGGCGACGGCGCGCGCGCTGACGCTCGATGCGCAAGCGACGGTCTATGAGATGGCAGGCATCGTCGCGCGGCTCGCCCGCTAAATCCGCGGCGGCAAGGCTTCAATTGGCGGGTACGATGCTCTAGGACGCCGCCATGACCGAGCCATTCTACATCACCACCGCGATCAACTATCCCAACGGGCGCCCGCATATCGGCCACGCCTATGAAGCGATTGCCGCCGACACCATCGCGCGCTTCCAGCGGCAAGCCGGGCGCGAAGTCCGCTTCCAGACCGGCACCGACGAACACGGCCTGAAAATGACCCAGGCCGCGCGCGACCGCGGGATCGAGACGCGCGCGCTCGCCGATGAAATGTCGGGCTATTTTAAGGAAATGGCGGCGGCTTTGAATATCAGCCATGACCGCTTCATCCGCACCACTGATGCCGATCACTACGCCGCTAGCCAGGCGATCTGGCAGGCGATGGCCGATGCGGGCGATCTCTATCTCGATCGCTACGAAGGCTGGTATTCGGTCCGCGACGAAGCCTTTTACGACGAAAAGGAACTGGTCGAAGGGGAGGGCGGCAAGCTTTCGCCACAGGGCACACCCGTCGTCTGGACCGCCGAAGAAACCTGGTTCTTCCGCCTGTCGAAATATCAGCAGCCGTTGCTCGACCATTATGCCGCCAACCCCGATTTCATCCGCCCCGAAAGTCGCCGCAACGAAGTGATCCGCTTCGTCGAGGGCGGGCTCAACGATCTGTCGGTGTCGCGCACGAGCTTCGACTGGGGTGTGCCGGTACCGGGGAGCCCGGGGCATGTGATGTATGTCTGGGTCGATGCGCTGACCAATTACATCACCGGCCTTGGCTATCCCGATCGTGAGGGTGATTTCGCGCGCTTCTGGCCGGCGAATTTGCACATGATCGGCAAGGATATCGTGCGTTT
>JAIXZV010000283.1 GCA_027489365.1 Sphingomonadales bacterium | reverse complement strand
GTACGAGACCGCCGACGTCAAATGGCTGGCGGTCGGGGCGATCGAGCCGCAATCCTATGCCGCGCTGCGCCGGGTGATGGGGCTGGACGGGGCGGAGTGGGATGCGCAGTTCGTGCCCTCCGGCTGGCCGAAGCTGAAGCAGGCGCTGGTCGCGCGGTTCAAGCAGCGCAGCCGCGATGACTGGGTTGCGGCGTTCGAAGGGCATGAGGCGTGCGTGGCACCGGTGCTCGATTTCGCGGAAGCGACGCAGCATCCGCATAATGTGGCACGCGGGACCTTCGTGACGGCGGGCGGGATCGTGCAGCCGGCCCCTGCCCCGCGCTATTCGGTCAGCGATACCGTGGCGCCGCAGATGGGCGGTGCCCCGGACGGCGCGGCGATCCTCGCCGAGGCGGGGCTGAGCGAGGACGAGATCGCGGCGCTGCTATAACTCCCTCCCCGTTCGCCCTGAGCTTGTCGAAGGGCTGCGTGCCACACGGCAGTCTGCGCTTGTGGAGAGGGGTGCTTCGACAGGCTCAGCACGAACGGAAGGGGGCGAATCACGGGTTTGCGCCACCATACCGATCATGCGATACCGTAGCAAAATCGACTAGGAGACCCCTCATGGCCACCGCCGCAATCGCCCCGACGCAGATGACCGAAGCCGAATGGGAAGCGCGTCAGCAGCTTGCCGCCTGCTACCGCGTGTTCGCGATGCTCGGCTGGTCGGAGATGATCTACAACCACATCACGCTGAAGATTCCGGGCGAGGATGGCGCGTTCCTGATCAACCCGTTCGGCCTGCATTTCAGCGAGGTGACGGCCTCCCGCCTGGTCAAGATCGACATCGACGGCAACAAGCTGGACGATTCACCCTATCCGGTGAACCGCGCCGGCTTCGTGCAACATGCGCTGTTCCACCGGCATCTGCCCGATGCGCATTGCATCATGCACACGCACACCACGGCGGGGATGGCGGTCAGTTCGCTGAAAGGCGGACTGCGGCCGACCAATTTCTACGCCTGCAATTTCATCGGGCAAATCGCATACCATGATTTCGAAGGCGTCACGGTGCGCGATGAGGAAGGCGTGCGCTTGCTCGAACATCTGGGCGACAAGCGCGTCATGCTGCTGCGCAACCACGGCATCTTGGTGATGGGCAAGACGCTGCCCGAGGCGTTCGTGAAGCATTGGTCGCTGCAACGCGCGTGCGAGATCCAGGTCGCGACGATGGGCATGGGCGAACCGCTGGAAGTGTCGGACGAGGTCATCAAAGTGCATCAGCGCGATCTGCATATGGTGCAGATTCCGGGTGGCCCTGGTGCCGCCGATTTCGCGGCGATGGTGCGGCTGGTCGACAAGATCGACACCGGCTGGCGCGCGTAGGCGGCGCGTAAAGTCACAGTGAGTCGCACCATCGGCGGGCTCGTGCGAGCGGCGCGTGGCGCGGAAAGTTAGGCTAAAGTTAGGGATAAAACGGTCGTGGCCAGGGGCGTGGTGCCTGCACCGACGGCGCCCGACCGCATCAGCACGCCCGCGCGCGGTGATCCGGCGGCGGTATCTGCCGAGCCGACGATAAGAAAGAGCCGACCGCGAGGATGGCAGATTGCGGGGGTGTAGGACAGCGACCTCTTGTCCCCTCCTCTTCAGGAGCGCCTGAAGGGGAGTGACTTTAGAGCCTGATGACTTCGAATTGGATCACATTTCAATCCGTTCGTCCTGAGTAGCGGCTGAGCGAAGCCGAAGACGCGTATCGAAGGATGTGCCCCGAAGGCTGTCCTTCGATACGCCATTTCGACAAGAGCTCAATGGCTACTCAGGACGAACGGATCAGTCGGGTGTCATCCTTCTCTGTAGCCCCCCCTACCCCCGCGCCTGGTTGAGCGCGAAGAGGCGGGCGAGGATGTCTTCGTCGGACAGCGGGGCGGCGCGCCATGCGTCGCCCCAGCCATACGCATCGGCGACCGCCTGATCCAACGCGGCGTGCGCGTTCGCGAGCCATTGCGGGCGGGCGTTGTAGAGGTTGGTCAGCGTGCGCTTCTTGAGTTCCTGCGCCGCCGCCACGTCCCTGGGCAGGATGCGGTCGGGATAGCCGGGCACGACTTCGGCCACGCGCACGACCAGATCGGCGGGGTTGAGCCAATTCTCGCGCAACTCGTTGAGCCGCGCGGCGGCGGCGGCGATGGCGCGCGCGTTGGGATCATCGGCATAGGCGGCGGCGGGGATGTCGGGGGTCAGGCCTTCGGGGAAGGGGAAGGTTTCGAAGCAATCCCCGGGGGTGTAAACTGGATCATTACCAACGCCGTGATATTGACATGTCGCCAAGCTCCACGTCTCATGAATTTTACTGCTCAAGATTCCAAATGTTACATCGGAGTCGCTGTCTATCAATATGACACGAGTGTCCGGTATCATTGCAGGATCAAGCCAACGAAAGACTCGGTACTTCGTGACCAAACCTGTAGCCAGCACTCGATGCTTATCGAGCAAGACCTCTTTAGCCTGAGCTCCGGTCCTACGGAATAGCCACCAATTCGAATTTATCTTATCGTCGTCACGATGAAATCGATCTGGAAATATAGCCTTAACAATTTCTTGAAACGGGACCTCGAAGAGGCTTGCTTCTTCTAGATTAAAGCTAGAGAAATCGACTATCCACTCGTCTTTTCCGCGCCCAACTATGTCGGCAACGGTAACGTAGGGCTTGACTACGACTGAATTAGGGCGGCCATTCGGATTGAGCGGAAGCGCTAGAAACTGTCGTGCCTGTTCCCCTTGGAGCTCGAAAGGGCCTCCCTTCTCGACACCTCGAACAGCGCGCTTTCGGTTCAGATTCATCTTACGGCTTTCCCGTAAATTGAAGTCGAACGCCTTTAAGTCTGGAGTAATGGTAGCCACCGTCGTGCCATCGAGAAAGGCTTTGGCAGCTCTTTCAACCGAACAGACAACGATGGAGACCCGTACATCGGCCCCATCCACAACCCATGGCTCATCGCTATACGCAAAAACAATGTTAGCGTTCTCGTAGAGAGCACCCGCAACCACCGCGTTTGCTGGACTCCGAATCATATTCGTCGCAACGAACCCAACGCGGCTCGTTCCACGGGTGACAGCCCTCGCCGCTTGGAAAAACCAAAATGTCACTAAGTCAGAAGCTGGCGATCCTGCGGGTAGCAAGCCTCGCATCCGCTCGGTGTAATCTCGACCGAGACGGTCAAGCATCCACTTAGCGCCCAAAAACGGCGGATTCCCCACCACGACATCCGCCACCGGCCACTCCGCCCGCGTGCCATCTTCGTTCAGCACGGCATCCCGACATTCGATCGTGTCGAGCGGGCGCAGGATCGGGTTCCTGGCGGCATCGAAGCCGTTGCCGCGCATCCACTGGATTTC
>JAIXZV010000171.1 GCA_027489365.1 Sphingomonadales bacterium | reverse complement strand
GTTCGAGCAGGTCGGCGAAGGCACCGACACCGTTTATGCCAACATCAATGGCGGTGGCTATTATCTTTACGCCAATATCGAGGATCTGGTGCTGCTCGGCAACACGCCGTTCGGGGTCGGCAACGATCTGGCCAACCGGCTGACCGGCAATGCGACCGGCAATTGGCTGCTCGGCGGGGCGGGCAACGATGTGCTCAACGGGAAGGGCGGCAATGACGTGCTGTTCGGCGAGGGCGGCGCCGACACGTTCGTGTTCGAACGCGGCACAGGTGGCGACGTGATCGGCGATTTCCTGGCAGGCACCGACAAGATCGACCTCAGCGCATTCGGCTTTGCGAGCTTCGCTGCGGTCCAGTCCGCGACCGGGCAGAACGGCAGCGACAGCTTTATCACTCTGGGGAATGGCGATCTCATCGTGCTCAACGGCGTCGCGAGCGCCAGCTTGCAGGCGGGGGATTTCATCCTGACGCCGGGCAGTTCGTCGCTCGACGAAAAGGCGATCGAGCGCATGCCCGACGCGCAGTCGTTGAATGACGGGAACAGCGGCTTCGCTGCCGATGTGGCAATGGCGGATCGGCACGCGCACGTGTTTTCGGAATGGCTGATGGTGCGTTAGAAATTAGCATTGCGCTCGGACGATCGGCTGTGGCACGCGCCGCTAAACATTTGCGATACGATGGCTTTTGTTGATTTAGAGAAGGGAAGACTTGGTGGTCGACGCGTCGAGACCCTCCCCGCACGGCGTGACGACGAGCAGCACTCCGCTCCGCGTCACCTCGGACTATCACCTCGCCCAAGGCGACAGTCTGGTCTTTGTCGGCGATTCTGAACCTGGCAACCCAGGAACCCAAACGACCGGTCTGTCTGCGCAAGCGCCGCAGGGCGTACCGATCCTTCTTAGCATTGATGGCGATATCACGGTTGGAACTGCGACGAACAGCGAGTCTACGGGCATCGTGCTCGACTACCTTGATATGCGGTTTCTGCCGTCGCTGGTACTTAACGGCGCGCTCGTTGTTACGGTCGGTGCGCCGGGTCAGGGCGCGACAGGTATTCGAACGAGCGACACGCCGGGTCCGACCGGAGCGCAGACGATTACCAACAATGGCATCGTGCGCGTGGTCAATACGGCCGGCGGCCCACAATCATATCTGAACGGCGCAAGCGGGATCAACGGGCGGACCGTCATCAACAACGGGCTTGTAGATGTCCGATCGGACCACGGCACCGCCACCGCAGTCCGGTTGGCGCAGAACGGCGCATCGCTGCTCAACACCGGCACGATCCAGGTCAGCGGTTTTGCGACCGGCGGGGAGTTCACCTTCGTATCGGGTGTCGCCGGGTTCGGCGTTCGCACCCTGATCGATAATCGTGGCACGATTACCGCCAGCGCGTCGGGCGGTGCCGCAGAAGCGGTCGGGATCTATCTTTTCCCGGACAATACCAACCTTTATCAGGCCGGCACGATCCTCAACAGTGGGACGATCATCGCAAAGACCGCAATCCGCGCGACCGAGGGGTATAATGTCGCGCTGACGATCACCAATACCGGTCGCATAGAGGGCGACCTGCGGCGGGACGGCGGCATCGATATCGTCACCAACGCGTCGGGTGCCACGTGGATCGGGACGCTCGAACTCGGTCGCTTTCCGGACCTGATGCGCAATGCGGGTACGATCGTCGGATCCGTGACGCTTGGTGCCACTGCCGATTATTTCGACGGCGCGGGTGGCAGTGTTTCGGGAACCGTCGATGGCGGCGGCGGGATCGACTTACTGCGCGGCGGGGCGGCCGCAGATCGCCTGCTGGGCGGGGACGGTGCCGACATGCTGGAGGGGCGCGGCGGTGCCGACGTGCTGAGCGGGGGCGGCGGTGCCGATACGTTTTTTTATGCGGGCGCGGCAGATTCGGCCGGATCGAACGCAGATACCATTACGGACTTCCAGACCGGCGTCGATCGCCTAGATCTCAGCGCCATGGCACCGACATCCTTGTCGTTGAGCACGAGTGGTGGCCAGACGGTGGTTTCGGGCAACGCCGCTTCGGGTGACTTCCGGATCGTCGTGAGCGGCACGATTACGCTTGCCGATATCATAACCAACGGTGGCGACGCGACGCAGATCGGTACCGCGAGCGGCGACTTGTTAGTCGCGGGAGCGAGTGGCAGCCAATTGAGCGGTCTTGGCGGCGACGATACGCTGGTCGGTGGTGCGGGCGACGACACGCTGGACGGCGGAACAGGGGCCAACACGTTCTTCGGCGGTGGCGGCAACGACATTTACCTTATCCGGTCGGATGGCGACCGCGTACTGGAAGTGAGCGACGAGGGTATCGACGAGGTTCGGGTCTTCGTCGAGTATTCGCTTCAGGCGAATATCGAGAACGGGCGGATCATGGGCACCGAGGCGCTTGGGCTGCTCGGCAACGATCTCGCCAACACGCTGACCGGCAACGATGCCGACAATTTCCTGGATGGCAACGGGGGCGACGACATCCTCTACGGCGCGGGCGGCGCAGATACGTTGATCGGTAACCGTGGCTTCGACCGCTTTGTCTATCGGTCGGCAAGCGAATCGACTGCTGCGCGCATGGATTACCTCCAGTATTTCGAACATGGGATCGACAAGATCGACCTTACAGACGTCGCGCCGACAAGCTTTGCCTTTTCCGAATTCAACAACCCCTGGGCCGGGGTCCATTGGACGACGGTCACGATTGGAACGGCGTCAGGCGTGACGATGACGATCCGCGTCGATGGCGCTGCGACGCTGGCTGACTTCATCGTGCCCGAGACGATCATTACCGGCGATGGAGGTGATAATGCGCTTACCGGTACTGACCAGAGAGACGTGATGGACGGACGTGGTGGGGAAGACATCCTGCTCGGTCTCGGCGGCAACGACTCGCTTGACGGCGGAACGGGGACGGACCGCCTGTTTGGCGGGCTAGGCAACGACACGTTCTACGCCGATCAGCAGGCGGACGTTGTTTTCGAGAATGCGAACGAGGGCACCGACAGCGTGATCTCGACCAGCAATTTCTACCTGTACGCCAATATCGAGAACCTCACGCTGGCGGCGGGTGCCGGGATCATTTTCGGGGTCGGCAACGATCTGGACAACACGATCACCGGTAACGAGGCCGCCAACACCCTCTTGGGCGGCGCAGGTGCCG
>JAIXZV010000291.1 GCA_027489365.1 Sphingomonadales bacterium | reverse complement strand
CTCCAACTCCAACGCCAACGCCAACTCCAACGCCAACGCCAACGCCAACTCCGACCCCAACTCCAACGCCAACGCCAACGCCGACCCCAACCCCAACGCCGACCCCAACCCCCACTCCGACCCCAACTCCGACCCCAACCCCAACGCCGACCCCAACCCCAACTCCGACCCCAACGCCGACTCCGGCTCCGACGCCCACCCCTCCACGACCATGGCCGCCGCAGCCGATCACCGGCTTGCCGCCGATCGTCGAAAGCCCGCCCTCGCCTCCCGGATTGGTGATCGTGGTGCCGCCGCCCCCGAGTCCGCCGCTAGAGCAGATCCCGCCGGTTACCCCGCCGGTCTTCGAACGGCCGCCGACGCCGCCGCAGGTCCCGACGCCGCCACCGGTCCCGGTCTATCCGCGCAAACCGTCGCGCTATTGAGCGGGAGCAGGACGATGTCCGCGACACTCCGAACGGCACGCACCTCGCGATGGGCGTGGCTGGCATTGCTGGGCGTGGCCATACCCGTGGCCGCGCGACAGCCGCCATCCGATCTGCACGCGGCATCGGGCGACACCCGGCGACTGGCGACTTGGGTCGCCGCTTCGGGCGACAATCACGGGCTGCCGTTCGTGATTATCGACAAGATCACCGCCACGGTCTTCGTGTTCGGCGCGGATGGCGTAATCCGGGGTGCCGCGCCTGCCCTGCTTGGCCTCGCCCACAGCGATGACCAAGTCGCCGGGATCGGCACGCGCCAGCTGAAGACGATCCGACCCGCCGAGCGCACCACCCCTGCGGGCCGATTCGAGGCGTCGCTCGGCAGCGATTTGACGCAGGATCTGTTGTGGGTCGACTATGCCGGGGCGCTATCGCTGCACCGCGTCGTGGTCGGCAATCCGGCGGACCGCCGCCACGCCCGCCTCGCATCGCCGACGCCACGCGACAATCGCATCAGCTATGGCTGCATCAACGTGCCCGCACCCTTCTACGACGGCGTCGTCGCCCCCGCGTTCAAGGGAACGGTCGGCATCGTCTATATCCTGCCCGAGACGCGCCCGATCGAAGCGGTCTTTCCGATGATGCCCCCGCCCCAGCAAGGCAAACCTCATCCCGTGAGCGTCCGATGACCCTTTTAGCACGACTGTGTACCCTGCCCGCGATGCTGCTGGCCCTGCTCATGCCTCAGGCCGCGTCCGCGCAGCGCATGATCGCGCCCGGCGCGCTGCAACTGTCCGGCTATTGGGCGACCTGCGGACCGGTCCAGACGGAGGTCGTGCAAATCGCCGACATCGCGGCCTCGACGCGTGGGCGGATCATTCTCAATCCGAACGTCTTCGCACTCCCCCGCGCACAACAACTCTTCTGGTACACGCACGAATGCGCGCACCAGATCTTCGGCCCGAACGAAGCCGTTGCCGATTGCTGGTCGGTCGAGCAGGGGAGGGTTCAGGGCTGGCTTACGCGCGGCGAATTCGAACAGCTTGCGGCATCGATCAGCCGTTTGCGCGGCGACGCGGCGCACGCGGACGGACCGGCACGGGCCGCCCATTTGCGGCTGTGCTACGATCGCTGACTCCGAGCTGCGACACCTATCGATCGCGGTGTCGTCAGCGCTGGTCCCGGCGCATCGGGCGGTCCTCTCGGGAAGCCCGCTCGCGCCGATCGGGTACGGGCTCGAACAGGGCGCGCCCGACGATCGACAAGCACGCACCGAAGCTGCCACACACGACGGCGACGAAGGCGGTGCAAAATTCGGGCGTGGTGACCGAAGTCTGCGCCGCCGCGTGCGATGTGGGCAGCAGGGTCAGCAGCAACGTCGAAACGAGCACCAGGCCGATCCCGATCAGCCGCACCTGAACATCAGATTTGCGTGAAAAACGCCATTGCATCGGGTCACCTCATTGCGAGTGGCCCTGTCACGATGGCGCATTAAATTTCGCGGTCGATTGCACGCTCAGGCCATTAAATTCCCATTAAGCCGTCAGCGCCCGCCCGCCTGGTTCAAAGCCATTTGGTCCGCTTGAACCAGGCGAACAGACCAGCGCAGACCAAGGCGATGACGCCGAGCACGACGTAATAGCCATATTGGGTCTTGAGCTCGGGCATATGTTCGAAATTCATGCCGTAAATCCCGGCGATCGCGGTCGGGACCGCGAGGATGGCGGCCCAGGCGGCGAGCTGGCGCGTGATCGCGCCGGTGCGCTGCTGCTCCAGCAGATTGCTGAATTCGAACACCGAAGTCAGCACTTCGCGCAAATCGTCGACCATCGATTGCACCCGCCGGACGTGATCGAGCACGTCGCTGAAATATGGCCGGGCTTCGGTGTCGATGCAGGGAAGGTCAAGCCGCGTGAACTTCCCCGCCACTTCCCCCATCGGAACGAGAATGCGCTGAAAGCGGATCAACTCACGCCGGAGCGAGAAGATGCGGGTGATTTCGTCGCGACCGAGGAAATTGTCGATCGTGCGCCGCTCCATCGCGATCACTTCCTCCTCAATCGATTCGACCATCGGCAGATAACCGTCGACCACGAAATCGAGGATCGCGTGCAGCACATAATCGACGCCGTGCATCAGCAGCGTCGGCGCCGCCTCGAGATCGGCGCGCAGCTCGGTATGCGCGCGCGCCGATCCGTGGCGGACGCTGATGATGTGGCTGTGGCCGACGAAGATCGCGGTTTCGCCATATGCGATTGCGTTCTCCTGAAGGTAGGCGGTGCGCGCGACGACGAACAATTGGTCGCCATAGACATCGACCTTGGGCAATTGGTTGGCCTTCAGCGCGTCCTCGATCGCCAACGGGTGCAGATCATAGGTCGCCTGCAGCGTGCGCAATTCGTCTTCGTCCGGATCGGCGATCCCGATCCACACGAACTCCGATTTGTCGTGCGCGCAATCGACCTTCTCGTTGATCGCGACCTCCCGCACCCGCTCGCCATTGCGATACAGATAGGCTGCGATAACCGTCATCGGATGTCCTGCGATCTCATGCGAATGTGCTCGCGCTAGCAGAAATCGGCGCAATCGGCAGGGGGTTTGACAATGCTGCAGCGCGGGAGCAATCGGCGCGCGTCGGCGACTCGCCGACGATCAGGACACGACCAGCAAATGCCAAGCGACAGTAGTCGAAGGAACGCGCCGTCGGAGGCGCTCGGCCGAGCCTGACCCGATCAGTCTCGCCCCGGGTGGCCGTCGACGGCTGCCATTGAGGTGAGACTATGCGTGAAATCCCTTCGATTGCCCGGGGCGTCCGGCCATTCTCGCGCTATGTCCGCGCGACGACGCCGAGCTGGGCCGATGCAATCGCTTTTCTACTGCTGGCGGGGCTGGCGGTGCTGTTGGTGCGCGGTGCCGAAGGCGTGGCGCAACCGCTGTCACAACTTCGGCTCGATCCGGTCGCGCTCGATCCGTGGAACCTGCCCGCCTACGCCTTGCGGACCACGCTGCGCATGTTTGCAGCACTTGGCGCGTCCTTGCTGTTCACCTTCGTCGTCGCGACGCTCGCGGCCAAGAGCAAGCGCGCCGAGATGGTGATCGTGCCAGCGCTCGACATCCTGCAATCGGTGCCGATCCTCGGCTTCCTGACGTTCACCGTCACCTTCTTCATGGGGCTGTTTCCGGGCCAGCAATTGGGCGTCGAACTGGCCGCGATTTTCGCGATCTTCACCAGCCAGGCGTGGAACATGGCGTTCAGCTTCTACCAGTCGCTGCGCTCGGTGCCGGGCGACCTGGAAGAAGTTTCGCGCGGCTTCGCGCTGTCACCGTGGCGGCGCTTCATCCGGCTCGAACTGCCCTTCGCCACGCCGTCTTTGGTGTGGAATGCGATGATGTCGATGTCGGGCGGCTGGTTCTTCGTCGTCGCGTCGGAGGCGATCAGCGTCGGCAACACCCGGATCATGCTGCCCGGCATCGGATCGTGGCTGGCACTGGCGATCGACGCGCAGGATTTCCGCGCGGTCGGCTGGGCGGTGGCGGCGATGGCGGTGGTGATCCTGCTCTACGACCAGCTCGTCTTCCGCCCGGTCGTCGCCTGGGCGGATCGCTTCCGCTTTGAACAGACCGCCTCGCAGGATGGCCCGCAAAGCTGGGCCTATGATCTGTTCCGCCGCACGCGGCTGTTGCCGGTGCTGTTCGCCCCCTTCACCGCGCTCGGCCGCTTGCTGATGGCGATCGACCGCCGCCCCGCCCGCGCCGGGCGATCCGAACGCGGCGAGACGCGCAACCCGCTCGGCCAGATCGTGTGGCTGGCGCTGGTCGCCGCCGCTTTGCTCGCTGCGGCCTGGCTGGTGATCGGTTATGTCGCGCATCATCTGATGTGGCACGATGCCTTCACCGCCTTCGGCCTCGGCCTCATCACCATGGCGCGCGTGCTGGTGCT
>JAIXZV010000296.1 GCA_027489365.1 Sphingomonadales bacterium | reverse complement strand
GTTCGGTTTCTCGTGGGGCTCCGGCGTCAGCGCCTGCAGTGGCCGCGCCTGCAGCGCCAGCGCGCCGAAGACGGGTCGGATGATCTTGGGTTCCTCCGGCGTCGCATCGGGCGTCTCGCGCGACGCGGCCGCCAACAGTTCGGCCAGCTGGGCAGCCGTGTGCCGCACTTCGGCTTTCGCCAGCTCCTTCGTAGCCCGCTTGAAATCGCCCAGAGCACGCGCCTGTTTGCGGCCCGCGTCCATGTCGGCAAAGCCGGCCTTCAGGATGCAGGGCGCGGCGCCGATGAAACGGTGGCTCAGGTCATAGGCATAGACCTCGCCATGCAGGTTCTGCGGATCGAAGCGGACGAAGACCTTCTTGCCGCAATAGGCGAGCAGCGCCTCGCTCTGATAGCGGTTGCCCAGGATCGTCACAGCGCCGTCGTCGCGGGCGCACGTCACCGGCTGCGACGACAGCATGCACAGGCGCAGCTGCTCTGCTGTCGCCTTCCGGATGCCTCCTGCCTCCGACACCGTCTGATACGAGGCCTCGAACGCCTGGTCGAACGACAGCCGTCCGGCGCAGACATCGCTGCGCCGCCCGGTGCGCGCGTTCCATGCGGCGATCTCGACCGAGACCACGTCCAGGAAGGCGTCCAGAGACACTGCGCGCGCGCCGTAATTGGCCGGCTTGTCGACCGTATTGGGGCCGGTATAGGCGCCCTCGAAGGCCGGGTGCTTGGCGATCTCGTCCGCGAAGTCGCGCCATGACCGTTCGATGGGCTTTGACTGGCCCGAATAGGGTTTGGTCCAGTGCACCTTGACGCCAAGCGCCGTCAGCATGCCCTGGCTGTCTTCGGGCAGCACCTTGAAGCGATAGCGGTTCGCCTGGCCGCCGGTGACCTGTTTGCTGGCATAGGCACGGCCATTGTCCAGCCAGATATCGGTGGGCAGGCCATAGGTCCGGAAGGCGTCGCCAAACGTCAGGCGCACCGCTTCGCTGGTCTCCGACCGGCCGACGCGCCAGGCCAGCATCTTGCCCGAGTACAGATCGCTTATGCCGACCATCGCAGGCCGTCCCTGCGTCCCGTCCGGCCAGTCAACCATGACGTCCCAGGTGTGGGTGTCCGACACCATCGCCTGCGTCGCATGGAACATCGACCGGTCGCGCGTCTGATGCGGGAAGGCCGCGTTCAGCGCGTCCGGTCCTTCGCGCAGCAGAATCTGCACCGCGGGCGGCACGTCCTTCAGCAGGCGGCGTTTCATCACCGGCAACGGAGCCAGCTGGACGCCCTGCTGCTGGGCCAGGCGTTCGGTCCGCCGCCAGCAGCTCTCCCACGAGGGCTGCGCCAGGCGCAGGTAATCGGCCTTGAAGATCTCGAACAGCGCCTCGTCGATCTCGACGCGCAGATGTCCGCCCTGATGGCGCGGCGTCAGCGCCGGCAGGCGGTCAGACCTGTCGACCCCTTCGACGAGCTTGAACCAGGCATAGATCGAGGCCTTCGACACATCGCGCTCGGCGGCGATCGCCAGCACGGCGGCGGTGCGCCCGCCGCTCACGCTCAGCGCCTCCACCGCCTGCAGGATCTCCAGCCGGCGTCGCGCCTCGGCCTTCTTGGCCTCGCCCAGCCGCTCGAACGCCGCCCAGGCATCCTCGCGCGTCGGCGGCGCCGACAGCGCGGCGGCCGGAGCCAGCGCCGCGCGCGCCGCCTGGGGCAGCAGCGAGATGTGATATTCCATGCCGCCGCCGCGTCCCTGGCGGGGCCGCGCCAGGGTTTCGCCCCGCGCATTGCGCGCCAGCGCCCAGCCTTCGCGTGTCGCCAGCGCGTTCACATTGCGCTTGGCGCTCGGCAGTCCGGGCAGCGCCGCCGCCGCGATTTCGGCGGCCGTCAGCCATGTCCGGCGCAGGTCCATCATCATGCCCATCAGCGCCGCCCTCGCACCGCTGGCGTGACCGGGCTCACCGGCATGGTGCGCGCCAGATGACGTTCACGCGACTTCAGCTCTTCGATCTGCCGGGCGATCAGGCCGCGCTGCGCGAACAGCACATCGGCGCCGGCCAGCACGGTCACGCCCAGGCCTTCGGTCGCCACGTTCAGCAGCCAGATCTCACCGGTCGCCTGGATCAGCGCCCGCAGCCGCGTCATCGAGATATCGTGGCCCTCGCGCGACGCACTGGCATAGGCGTTCAGCATGTGCTCGCTGATCGGCTCGCCCAGCGCCTCGGTCATCTCCATCGCGACACGGCCGCGCGACTTGCCGCTCTCGTGCAGCGCCTCGGAAATCGCTTGCGCCATGCGGATGCGGAAGTCCGATCCGGTGATGACGCCCTGCGGCGTCTCAACCGGGTACAGCGCGCGCGCGTCCTGGAACAGGTCGCCCTGGGCGTCGTTCTTGGGAAAGCGAGAGCGCTTTGCGACCATCAGAGGTCGGCCTCCTCGTCCGCGATGCGGTAAGGGTGCGCGCCATGGCCGTTGACGGACTTCATCTGGCGCAGATGGCCGGGCAGCGGCCACAGGGTGATCAGCGGGCCCTGCTCCAGGGCGAAGACATAGACATGACCGCAATGCACGACGATATGCGCCGGGCGCTCCGGGTCCGCACGGTCGTCCAGGTAGCGGCGCAGCCGGCCGCGCGTGGCGGCCAGCACGGTGCCCTGGGCCAGCGCCACCTCGGCAGCATGGGCCGCCGCGCGCTTGCCAACGCCCAGCCGCCGCGCCAGCCGGTATTCGCCATGCCGTGTCAGGACCGCCGGTCGCGTCATCAGTGACGTCCCCCGCCATGCGCAGCGGCCAGGTCCCTCAACTCGCCGACGATCAGACTCAGCCGATGCGATATCTCGCCGACGCGCGCGCACAGTTCGGGCCGGTCGATCACGGCGACCAGGCCGCCCAGATCGGCCGAAGCCCGATCGACGGTGATCGCCGCCACCTTGATGTCGCACAGCGTGTCGCGAAAATCGGCCATCAGATGAGGCCCTTCTCGTAGGCCAGGTCTTCGCTGATCGTCAGCACAAACGTATTCCCGCC
>JAIXZV010000407.1 GCA_027489365.1 Sphingomonadales bacterium | reverse complement strand
CCGCACGCGCCACTTCCCCCCCACGTCTCCAATGCAAAAAGGGGCCGGCATCGCTGCCGACCCCCATTGCCTCGACCTCGACTGCTCGCCCCGCACCGCGAACGGCACCGGTTTCGCGTTTCGGTCGCCAGGGTCGGGCGCGATCCTCTTGCGAGTCTCCGCACCCGCGACCCCGGTGGCCAGCGAGGCATCCGGGTTGCCCCGTCCACCTTGCCTCGGCACCGTTCCGACGAAGCCGCTTTCCCCGTGAAGAAACGCGCTCTTCGACCATTCCGGCACCAGTGCCCCTGCTCTTCGTCGCAAGCGACAGCCCAGCCTGGACACTTTTGGAAGCCCGTCTCCGGTCACCGACCTGCCGCCGCTTGCGCGACCGCCGTCCCGTTTCTTTCCCCGAACCTCCGCCGCGATCAACGCCTGGTTTCCTTGCGGCACCATGACGCGTTTCGCGGCATAAGCGATTGATGTCTTTTCGATTTCTCGCTTCGTCATCGCTTGCTTACAGGTGTGATGCTGTCACGACTTGCGAGTCGCACCAACCCCAAATCACGTGCGTGCGCCTGTGAATAACGTGGATATCGGGGACAAAATCACAGTGACCGATGGCCATCGCCTAACGTCTCGCCGCGTATGAACACGGCGTTGTTTCAGGTTCATGAAACCAACCTAAAATCGCGATCGTTACAGCTCTGGAATTGATTCAGAGCAAGTAGCATCCACACGGGAGTATTCTTATGCGTAACCTCATCCTGGCGCTCAGCGCCGCCTCGCTCGCCATCCCCGCCACGATGGCATTCCCCACCACCCAGGCCGAAGCGCGCAAGCACCATTACAAGCCGCGCGCCTACACCGGCAGCGACGGCCGCCGCTATTGCCGCCATTCGGACGGCACGACCGGCCTGATCGCCGGTGGCGTCGGTGGTGCATTGCTTGGCAATTCGCTCGCGGGCAGCGGTGACAAGACGCTCGGCACGGTGCTCGGCGGTGTCGCCGGTGCGTTTGGCGGCCGCGCGATCGACCGCACGATGACGGCGGATCGTCGCTGCCGCTAACAGCGGTCGCACAAACACCCTATATCAGGCGCGGATCCAGTCGGATCCGCGCCTTTTCGTTGATCTTGGGAGTAAGACGATGACGACACGCAGTGGATCGGCCAGCTACGACGGTTTCGGCAAAGACGGTAAAGGCCATGTCTGCACGCAATCGGGCGTGCTGTCGCACGTGCAATATGGCTTCGGCAGCCGCTTTGAGGATGGCATCGGCACCAACCCTGAGGAATTGATCGCCGCCGCGCACGCGAGTTGCTTCACGATGGCGCTGAGCTTCGCGCTCGCTGGGGCCGGTTTCACCGCCGGGCGGCTCGACACCACCGCCAAGGTCACGCTCGACAAGGATGGCGACGGCTTCACGATCACCAAATCCGCGCTCGACCTGAAGGCGCATATCGACGGTATTTCGCCGGAGCAGTTTGAGACGATCGCCGCCGGGGCCAAGGCGAATTGCCCGGTGTCGAAGCTGTTCAACGCCGAGATCACGCTGACCCACACGCTCAATCCCTGAGCTTGCGGGCGCGTGAACGCGGTGTAGTTTTCGGTTCACGCAACTTCGACCGATGCGGACGGTTCTACGGGTAATCCACCACGGATTACCCAAGGAGCATATTACATGCGCAAGTTCATTCTGGCCGCCGCGATTGCGGCCACGTCGCTTTCGGCGATCCCCGCCGTCGCGCAAAACAACCCCAATCGCGAATACAACCGCGAAATCCGCGATGCCCGTCAGGACTATCGCCGTGACGTCCGCAATGCCGACGATCGCCGTGACATTCGCGATGCCCGTCAGGACTATCGCCGCGACGTGCGCGATGCGCAGCGCGACCGGAATCGCGATTGGCGGCAGTATCGCAATTACGATTACAACCGCTTCGAAAACGGCCAGCGGACCTATTATGCCGATCGCTATTACCGCCCCGGCAACAACTACCAGGTGCGCCGCCTGGGTCGCAACGACCGGATCTATCGCGGTAGCGACAACCGTTACTATTGCCGCCGCAGCGACGGCACGACCGGCCTGATCATCGGTGGTCTGGCCGGTGGCCTGCTCGGCAATTCGCTGGCGAGCGGCGGGTCACGCACGCTCGGCGCGTTGCTCGGTGGTGGCGCAGGTGCGTTGCTCGGCCGCTCGATCGACCGCGGCCAGGTGCAGTGCCGCTAAACTGACCTGTGGAAGGCCCGATGCGCGAGCGTCGGGCCTTTCGCGCGTTTAGAAGAGGCCGCCGCCGAGCACGAGGCGCACGACCGCGACGATAATGACGAACAGGTTGAAGTTCCGGCCCGTCTTATGGCCCGACAACATGCCGATCGCCGCGCCGACCACCGCGATTGGAATCGCGACACAGTTGGCGATGCCGAAGAACGGCACCAGCCCGACCAATGCCACCGGCAGCGCGACGAGGCCCACCAGAACCGAAACGATATTGACGATCATACCCATGCACGGAACATGGCAATCCGTGAGCGCTTTAGCAAGGCAACACACGCGCCGGCGCTATGCCAAACGCTTTTTTAACCGAGATGCGTGCAGAATAGGCGTCTGTTCTGGAGCTGACGGTTGATGAAACTCTCGCATTTCCGCACGATCGGTGTGCTCGCGTTGCCGCTGGCCTTGCTCGCGTGCGGCAAGCGCGACGAGGACCGCAATCTCGATTCGCTCGACAATGAGCTGGTCGAGGCGGGGTCGGGCGCTGCCAATGCCAGCGATCCGGCGATGACCAGTGCGCTGCACGACCAGATCATGGTCGATCCCGCGCTCGCCCAGCAATCCAATGCCGACAGCGTGCGCCCGCCCGCACAACCCTATTCCGGCGGCGTTCCCCCGGTCGGCATCGCGCAGTCAGGAGGTGCCACCACGGGTGCCGCGACCAGCGAGACGATCAAGGCCGCCCCAGCGCCTGCCACCAAGGACTGCCCCAATTGCCAGGCGGCACGCGATTCGCTCACCCTCGGCGCGCTCGCCTCGCGCCAGAAGGACAAGCGCACCAGCGCCTGTGCGGGGGCGATGCGCTACTCCGCGCGCTGGGCCGAAAAGCTTCCCGCCGACGTGCCGCTCTATCCGGGCGCACGCGTGGCCGAGGCCGCCGGTGCCGACACCGATGCCTGCCATTTGCGCGCCGTCACCTTCTCGACCTCGGCCAAGCTGCAGACCGTGCTCGACTGGTATTACACGCGCGTCACCAATGGCGGCTTCTCGGCCGAGCATCAGTCGGACGGCACCGAACACACGCTCGGCGGCACGCGCGATCGTGACGGCGGGGCCTATGTCCTGTTCCTGACCGGGCGGCGCGACGGCGGCACCGATGTCGATCTGGTGGCGAATAACGGCGGCTGAACCGGCCGCATCGCGTCCTAGCTATGTCTTCACTGCGGTTCATCCACCACCCCCGTTCGCCCTGAGCCTGTCGAAGGGCACGTCTCCAACAGCGCGCGGCCCGCTTGCGGCACCCAGGGCTTCGACGAGCTCAGCCCGAACGGATTTGAGTTACCGCACTGAGAGCAACGGAACTCTAGGTTCTCAAACGCAGCAATCCGCGCTAACAGCGCGGGATGTATCAACTCCTCTTCGTCATGGCGGGCGGCGCGATCGGCTCTGCCGCGCGGTTCCTGGTCGGGCGCGCAACGCTTCGCGGGTTCGGCCCGGATTTCCCTTATGGCACGCTGACGGTAAACCTCGTCGGGGGTTTTGCCATGGGCGTGCTCGCGGGGGTGCTGGCCCGGTACAATGCCGGTGAGAATTGGCGGCTGCTGTTGGGCGTCGGGGTGCTCGGCGGGTTCACCACCTTCTCGGCCTTCTCGCTCGATGTCGTGACGATGATCGAGCGCGGCAGTCTCGGCGTGGCGCTCGGCTATACGTTGCTGTCGGTGATCGGGTCGATCGTCGCTTTGTTCGCGGGCCTTTCGCTGGTGCGGGTGGCGGCATGAGCGCTGCACCGACCAAGGCGACCTCCGACGTCCGCCAGTTCAACGTCGGCGTCGATGATGACGGCATCCGGCTCGATCGCTGGTTCAAGCGGCATTTGCCCGACACCAGCTATACCACCGTCGCCAAATGGGCGCGCACCGGGCAGCTCCGCATCGACGGCGCGCGCGCCAAGCCGGGCGACCATGTCGTCGCGGGCCAGTCGATCCGCGTGCCCCCGGCCGAGCCCGTGCGCGTCGATGCGCCGGTCAAGCGCGAGCGCCCGCCGCTCAGCGACGACGAAATCGCCTTCGCGCGCGAAATGGTGATCCACCGCGACGCCCAAGCGATCGTGCTAAACAAGCCCCCCGGCCTTGCCACGCAGGGCGGGACCAAGACGATCGAGCATGTCGATGGCTTGCTCGATGCCCTGCAGGACGATCTGGAGGGCCGGCCCAAGCTGGTCCACCGGCTCGACAAGGATACCAGCGGCGCGCTGCTGATCGCGCGCACCGCTCGTGCGGCGGCGTACTTCTCCAAATCCTTTTCCTCACGCACCGCGCGGAAGACCTATTGGGCCTTGGTCGTCGGCGTGCCCTCGATCGAGGACGGCATGATCGAACTCCCGATCGGCAAGCAGCCGGGCTCGGGCGGCGAGAAGATGCACGTCGACGAGAAGGAAGGCAGCCCGGCGCGGACACGCTATCGCGTGATCGAAATGGCGGGCACGACGACGGCGTGGCTCGAGCTGATCCCCTATACCGGCCGCACCCACCAGTTGCGCGTGCATCTGGCCGCAATCGGCCATCCGATCGTCGGGGACGGCAAGTACGGCGGGCAGGCCGCGTTCCTGACCGGCAACATCTCGCGCAAGATGCACCTGCATTCGCGGCGCATCAGGATCGACCATCCCGATGGCGGCGCGATCGACGTGCAGGCCGAATTGCCGACGCACTTCGCCGAGAGCCTCAAGCAATTGGGTTTCGACGAAATGCTCGGCAACACGATGCCGCTCGAATCGCCCCCCCCGCCGACGCGCGCGGTGAAGAAGCAGCAAGCACGCCAGCACGCCAAGACCGTCCGGAAAGACCGCAAGGGCGAACGGCGGCGGCGCGGGGCATCGGACTGAGCTGAGATGCACCCAAACCGCGCGTTCCGCTTCGCCGACGATGCGTCGATGCTTGCGTTTGCGGCCAGGCGCGGGTTTGCGCACATCTTTGCGAGCACGCCCGACGGCCCTATGGTCGCGCACGCGCCGATCACGCCCTGCGGCGGTGCCTTCCGTTTCCACGTGGCGCGCGGCAATCCGATCGCGCGGCACCTGGATGGCGCAACGCTGCTGCTTAGCATCAGCGACACCGACGGCTATGTCAGCCCGAGCTGGTACGCCGATCCGCTGGGATCGAAACATGTGCCGACCTGGAATTACGTGGCGGTCGAAATCGTCGGGACGGCGCGGGTGCTCAACGAGACGGAACTGACCGCCCAGCTCGATACACTCGCCGCGCTCAACGAACCGCGCGTTTCGCCCGAGCTGCCGTGGACGCGTGCGAAGACTGACCCTGAGTATTTCGACAAATTGCTCAAGGCCCTGGTCGGGGTCGAGGTCGCGGTGGAATTGGTGCGCGGCACGACCAAGCTCAGCCAGCATCGGCCGGATGAGGACAATGTCGGCGTCATCGCGGGCCTGCGCCGCAGCGGCAACCCGGCGCTGGCGGAGGCGATGGCGCGATGAACAAGCTGGCCCTTTTCGATTGCGACGGGACGCTGGTCGATAGCCAGGACAATATCTGCCGCTCCGCCGAGGAGGCTTTCAAGCTCGCCGGGATCGTAGCGCCGCCGCGCGAGCGCATCCGGCGGATCGTCGGGCTGAGCCTGGTCGAGGCGATGCGCACGCTGCATCCGGAGGGCGAAGACGCGCTGCACCGCAGCCTGGCCGAGGATTATAAGGCGGCGTTCTTTCGTCTCCGCTCGGCCGGCGCGATGGCGGAGGAGCCGTTGTACGAGGGGATGCTGGAGGTGCTCGACGTGCTGCAGGCCGATGGCTGGGTGCTCGGCGTGGCGACGGGCAAATCCGATCGGGGCCTCGCGCACATTCTGGCGCATCATGGCATCGCAACGCGTTTCGTGACGCTGCAGACCGCTGACCGGCATCCCTCCAAGCCGCATCCGTCCATGATCGAGACAGCGATGGCCGAATCGGGCGCAACACCCGCCACAACGGTGATGATCGGCGACACTAGTTATGACATGCAGATGGCGCGCGCGGCGGGGGCACGCGCGCTTGGCGTCGCCTGGGGGTATCACCCCGTGGACGAGCTGACGGCTGCGGGCGCGCATGCCATCGCCGATGCGGTGGCTGCGCTGCCCCGGCTAGTCCAGCGTTGAGGATGCCAGCGTGACCGATCCCGACGCGCAAGCGCGCAACCGCTATTTTGTTCTGGTCGCGACGCGCCTCGGCGGGTCTGCGGGCGCGCTGCTCGGCCTGCTGCTGATCGCGCGCTCCGATGCGACGCTGCCCAAGGTGATCGGAACGGCGCTGGTGCTTTCCGCGCTGCTGATGATCGCGATCGTGCCGCGCGCGTGCGCACGCCGCTGGCGCACGCCGCCGGGGGAATAGCCTGCTGCGCGACCTTCTGCGCACTTCCCCGGCGAAAGCCGGGGCCCAGGAGCGAAACGCCTAAGCAAGGACCTGCGCTTCGTTACCACGACCATCACGACTGGGCCCCGGCCTGCGCCGGGGAAGCGTTTCCTTTTAAAGACGCCCGCAAAGGCGCTAGGACCGCCGTCATGAAACGTTTCTGGACAAGCGTCACCCTCGACCCAAGCCGTGTCGTCTATCTCGACGGCAAGCTCGTGCGCACGCCGGGCCGCGTGCCGCTGGCACTGCCGACCGATGCGCTGGCGCAAGGCGTGGCGGACGAATGGCGCGCGGTTGAGGGCGAGATCGATCCGCGGAAGATGCCGCTCACCGGCCTTGCCAATGCCGCGATCGACCGCGTGGGCGCGGACCCTGCGCTCTTTGCACGCGGGCTGGCGGCTTATGCCGAAAGCGACCTGCTCTGTTATCGCGCCGACGCGCCCGACGATCTGGTCGCGCGGCAGGCGGCGGCGTGGGACCCGCTGCTCGATTGGGCGCGGGCGCGCTACGACGTGCATATCGAGACCGCGACCGGCATCCTCCACCGCGCACAACCAGCGACGACGCTCTTGCGGCTGGGCGAGGCTATTGCGGCGCGGGATGCCTTTGCGCTGGCGGCGCTGTCGCCGATCGTGACGATCGGGGGGTCGCTGATTACCGCTTTGGCGCTGGCCGAGCACGCCGCGACGCCCGAGCAAGTGTGGGACGCGATTACGCTCGACGAAGAGTATCAGGCCGAACGCTGGGGCCGCGACCCGCGCGCAGCGGCCGGAAGCGAGGCGCGGCGGCGCGATTTCGACGCGGGCGTGCGGATGCTGGAGCTGCTGGAGCGCTGAACCCCTCTTGCTCCTGCGAAAGCAGGAGCCCATAGCCACAAGCGGTGCGCCACGTAATCCTGGGCTCCTGCCTTCGCAGGAGCACCGCAGCGGCTTACTTCTCGGGCAAGCGACGGATGAAGCCGATCATCCCGCGCTGGCGGGAGCGTTTGAGGCGTTCGGCGGTCAGGATCGTCTGGACGCATTCATAGCAATCGTCGAGGTCGTCATTGACCAGCACATAATCATAGCCGTCCCAATGACTCACCTCGGCGAGCGCGCGGTCCATGCGGCGGTCGATCACTTCCTGCGTATCGGTCGCGCGATCCTCGAGTCGCTGGCGCAGCGTCTTCAGGCCCGGCGGCAGGATGAAGACACGGACCACGTCACCACCGGCCAATTGGAACAGCTGCTGCGCGCCCTGCCAATCGATGTCGAACAAAATGTCCTGGCCGTGCTCCAGATCCTTGAACACGGTATCGCGCGGTGTGCCGTAGCGTTGGTCGAAGACACGCGCCCATTCGAGGAATTGGTCGTCCTCGGCCATGCGGCGGAAGGTTTCGGTATCGACGAAATGATAGTCGCGGCCCTCGACCTCGCCCGGACGGGGCGCGCGGGTGGTGTAGGACACCGACATTTTCAGCCGGTTACGCTCTTCCTTGAGCAGGCGATTGGCGATCGTCGATTTGCCCGCCCCCGACGGCGAGGAGAGAACAAACATCAACCCGCGGCGCTTGAAGCTCTTGGGCTGGGAGGAACGGTGATCGACCATGCCCGCCCTTGGCGCGGACGCGCCACGCCCGTCAAGTGCGACGCGCCCTTAGCGCTCCGGCAAATCCGCGCCGAACACCTGATCCTTGAGCTTGCCGACGCCGCGCAGCACCAGCCATCCGACCGTGAAGGTCACCGCGATCGGTATCACCGCCTTGACCACATTGGCCGCAATCGCGCCGGTGATCGCGCCATCGATGCTGCTGTCGTCGCCGTTCGAACCGTCGATCGCGCTGCCGATCGCGGCACCGATAAGGGTCGTGAAACTCATGTTCTTTCTCCGCTTCGCCCGGCTTAAAGCGCGATGGACGATATGGTTCCGAAACGGTCACACCATCGTTTCGGGGCGCACCAGCCGATCGAACGTCGCGGCATCGACCAGCCCGAGCGCAAGGCCCGCTTCCTTGAGCGTCAGATCCTCGGCCAGCGCGTGCTTGGCGATCTTGGCGGCATTGTCATAGCCTATCTCGGGCGCGAGCGCGGTGACGAGCATCAGCGAGCGATCGACCAATTCCGCGATTCGCCCGCGATTCGGCTCGATCCCTGCGACGCAGCGTTCGGCAAAGCTGGTCATCCCGACGCTGAGCAAATCGATCGAGCGCAGCACCGCCGCGCCGATCATCGGTTTGAACACGTTGAGTTCGAGATGCCCCTGCATCCCACCCACCGTGATCGCCATGTGGTTGCCGATCACTTGCGCCGCGACCATCGTCAGCATTTCGCACTGCGTCGGGTTGACCTTGCCCGGCATGATCGAGCTGCCCGGCTCATTTTCGGGCAAATGGAGTTCGCCCAGCCCCGAGCGCGGGCCGGAGCCGAGCAAGCGGATATCGTTGGCGATCTTGGTGAGCGCGACGGCGAGCGTGTTGAGCGTACCGGACAATTCGACGATAGCGTCGTTTGACGCCAACGCCTCGAACTTGTTTTTGGCAGGCTCGAAGTCGCTGCCTTCGCCGATCAACGCGTTGACTTGTTGGACAAAATCAATGTCAAAGTTCGGCGGCGCGTTGAGGCCGGTCCCGACTGCTGTCGCGCCTTGCGCCAGTTGCTGGATGCTCCACGAGCTGCTCAAAAGTCCCGAGATCGCGCTTTTGATCTGCTGGGCGTAACCTGAGAATTCCTGGCCCAAGGTTATCGGAGTTGCATCTTGAAGGTGTGTGCGGCCAATTTTGACAACGTCAGACCATTGTTCGGACTTATCCTGTAAGGCTCGCAGCAGCCGCTCCAACGATGCGAACAGTGGGCCTAGGGCCAAGCTCACCGCCACATGCAGCGCGGTCGGGAAGCTGTCGTTCGACGACTGGCTCATATTGACATGATCGTTCGGGTGCACGGGCGCTTTGCCGCCGCGCGTGCCCGTGAGCAGTTCGTTGGCGCGTCCGGCAATCACTTCGTTGACGTTCATGTTCGATTGCGTGCCGCTGCCGGTCTGCCAGATGACGAGCGGGAATTGGTCGTCATGCTGGCCCGCGACGACCTCCGCCGCCGCCGTCTCGATCGCATCGGCGATCTCGACGGGAAGGCCGTGCGCGCGATTCACCCGCGCGGCGGCTTGCTTCACCAAAGCGAGCGCATGGATGATCGCGATCGGCATTCGCTCGCTCGCCGGGAAAGGGAAATTCTCGATCGAACGCTGCGTCTGGGCGCCCCAATAGGCGCTGGCCGGGACGTCGATGGGGCCGAGCGAATCGGTTTCGGTGCGAGTGTCGGACATGGTCACCTCGATTTGGCGCGCTAAAGTCACACGAGTCGCACCATCACGGGGGGTGCAGCACACCGGTTGGCGCGCATCCACCGAAGGCACAAGCGCGCTGATGGTTCCTCACGGTAGCGCAGATCGGGCGCGGTAGGACAGCAGCAATCGCGTGGACATCGCCTTGGGATTGCATTGCTTTTTGCCCGGCGCAGTCGATAAGATCGCGACCGGGGAGCGCGTTGCACATCGGGCAATGCCACCGCGAGGGGGAAGCGATGACCGAACCAAACGCGCAAGCGCCCGAGAATTTACGCTCTAAGATCAGCGACTTGTCCGAAGACACGCTCGGTTTCGGCGGCCTCGAACTCCACACCGTCTGGCAGTTGATACGCGATCCGCGCGCGGTGCTCGAGGCGTGGATGAGCGCTGGACCGACCGGCGGCGGCGCGTTCGCGCGGCCGTTCCGCCTCTACATGGGGCTGAACGCGATCCTGATGCTGTTCGTATTCCTGCAGGGCGGGGTCGCCGCGCGTTTTCTCGGCGGATTGTCAGCCGGCGCGATCGACCCGTTGATCGCCGCGTCGGGCAAGAGTCGCGATGCCTTTTTCAACGATGCCGACGGATGGATGTCGCTGACGCTCGTGCCGATCCTGTCGCTATTCTACGCATTCGCCACCGCGCCATTGCTGCGCTGGTGGGACCCCGACGTGCTCGGGCGGAAACGCGGGTTTCGCGCGGCGTTCGGCTATCTGTGCGGCTGGACCGTGCTGATCCTGCCGATCGCGTGGTGGACGACGACACCCGGCATTATGGGCCTGATCGCCAACTTTTTGATGATCGTGCTCGGCATTGTCGCCTTCCTGCGGATGGGCAAGGGGCGGTGGTGGGAAAGCCCGCTCGGCGGGCTGGGCAAGGCGATCGGGCTTGCCGTCGCGATCCAGATCGGGGCGGCGATCGGGTTCCTGCCGGTGCTAGCGATCGGGCTGGCGGCTGGGCGGTATTTTTGAGGGGGGATCGAATAGGGATCGGCGCATCACGGGAGTAAATCCCGTGATGTCGTCGGACGGGATCGGCGATGACGACCCGCCGGCCGGGCGTTCGCGTCGCTGCGCGACCGCCGCGCAGCGTGCGCGGCTCGCTCCGCCTTACTTCTTCCTCTTGAAATCCACCGCGACGACGTTCGAGCCATCCTCGACCGGGACATGCGTCGGGCCGTCATTTTCGGCTTCGTCATGCGGGCCCGGGCCGTCGGGGCCTTCGTTCGCCTGGAAGCGCAGTTCGAAATTGACTGCGGGATCGTGGAAACCGGTGATCGACGAATAGGGGATCACCAGTTTCGACGGGATCTGGTTGAAGCTCAGCCCGACCGAGAAGCGCGTGTCATCGACGACGAGATCCCAATATTTGTTCTGCATGACGATCGTCATTTCGTCCGGGAACCGCTCAAGCAGGCGCTTCGGGATATCGACCCCCGGTGCCTGTGTCTTGAACGTCACGTAGAAATGATGATCGCCCGGCAGGCCACCATTCGCCGCGACCGAGCCGAGCACGCGGCCGACCACCGCGCGCAGCGCCTCCTGGACGATGTCGTCATAGGGAATCAGGCTATCGGGCAGGCCATCGCTCATGCCCCTTGGGTAGCGCGGTTTGCAGGCGGGTCAAGATTGCATGGGCGCACGCAGCCGCTATTGGGGGCGCATGACCACCCCCGCGCGCACCGCCACTATCAGCCGCCGCACCAGCGAAACGTCGATCGACGTGACCGTCAACCTCGACGGGACCGGCGCGTACACGGTTTCGACCGGGATCGGTTTCTTCGATCACATGCTCGAACAATTGTCGCGCCACTCGCTGATCGACCTGAATGTGAAGACGGTCGGCGACCTGCACATCGACCAGCATCACACGGTCGAGGATACGGGACTTGCGATCGGCGCGGCGATCCTGAAGGCGCTGGGGGAGAAGCGCGGGATTCGGCGCTATGCCGATGCGCTCTCGCCGATGGACGAGACGCTGACACGGGTTGCGATCGACATTTCGGGGCGGCCGTATCTGGTGTGGAAGACCGAATTCTCACAGAAGCGGCTGGGCGAAATGGACACCGAAATGTTCGAGCATTTCTTCCACTCCTTCGCGCAGGAAGCCGGTCTCACGCTGCACATCGAGACGCTGTACGGCGCCAACAATCATCACATCGCCGAGGCCGCGTTCAAGGGCGTCGCGCGGGCACTGCGCGAAGCGGTCGAGATCGACCCGCGCAAGGCGGGGGTGATCCCGAGCACCAAGGGGGTGTTGTGACGCGCCCCTGCCCGACGCTGTCACCCCAGCGCAGGCTGGGGTCTCCCTGTGATGCGCGATACCCCAGCCCCACAAAGACCCCAGCCTGCGCTGGGGTGACGATCGCGACATGACCCTCGCCCTGATCGATTATGGCGCGGGCAACCTGCATTCGGTCGCCAATGCGCTAAAGGCGGCGGGCGCGAGCGACGTGCTGATCACCGGCGATGCCGCCGCGGTCGCCAAGGCCGACCGCATCGTCCTGCCCGGCGTCGGCGCGTTCGGGGCGTGCGCGAGCGCGTTGCGTGGCGTGCCGGGCATGGTCGAGGCGCTCGAACAGCGCGTGCGGCGGGATGGCGTGCCGTTCCTCGGCATTTGCGTCGGGATGCAATTGATGGCCGATACCGGCGAGGAACATGGCGTTCACGCCGGGCTCGGCTGGGTGCCGGGGACGGTGCGGCACCTGACGCCGCGCGATGCCGCTGCCAAGGTGCCGCATATGGGCTGGAACGACGTCATCCCTGCCGCACCGCATCCGCTGATCGAAGCGGGCGAGGCGTATTTCCTGCACTCCTACGCTTTTGACGGCGCGGACGTGCTGGCGACGACCGAGCATGGCGGTGCCGTGACCGCCGCGATCGGTCGCGACAATATGATCGGCGTGCAGTTTCACCCGGAAAAGAGCCAGCGTTTTGGGTTGGCCTTGCTTGAACGATTCCTGGAGTGGCGGCCATGAGCCTCATCATCTTCCCCGCGATCGACCTTAAAGGCGGACAAGTCGTGCGCCTGGCCGAGGGCGATATGGACCGGGCGACCGTGTACGGCGACGACCCCGCCGCGCAAGCGATGCTCTTCGCGGAAGCAGGCGCGGAATATCTCCACGTGGTCGATCTCGACGGCGCGTTTGCGGGGGCTTCGGTCAATGGCGATGCAGTGGCGGAGATCGTCGCGCGCTTCCCGGGGCATGTACAATTGGGCGGCGGCATTCGCGATCGAGCCGGGATCGAGCGCTGGTTCGATCTCGGCGTGTCGCGCGTGGTGATCGGCACGGCGGCGCTGGAAAATCCCGAGCTGGTGCGCGAAGCGGCGCGCGATTTCCCCGGCGGGATCGTCGTTGCGGTCGATGCCAAGGACGGCTTCGTCGCGACCAAGGGCTGGGCCGATGTCTCGACCGTCGAAGTTGTCGATATGGCGCGGCGCTTCGAGGATGCGGGGGTGGCGGCGCTGCTCTTCACCGATGTCGGGCGCGACGGGATGCTGAAGGGGTGCAACGTGGCGGCGACGGTCGATCTGGCGCGCGCGGTGCGGATCCCGGTGATCGCGAGCGGCGGCGTGAAGGGGATTGCCGAGATCCACGTGCTGGCGCTGCACAATCGCGATGGCGTCGAGGGCGTGATTACCGGGCGGGCGCTGTACGACGGGCGGCTCGATCTGGCGGCGGCGCTCGCCGTGGCGGCGGCGGCGGCGTGAAAAGTGTGTTCGCGCGGAGGCGCGGAGGCGCGGAGGTGTCTCGCGCGTGGCAATCGTACCGCGCGATCCGCGAATGCGGAAACAGGTCTGCCGGATGTGGACGACAGACGATGGTCGGCATCCTCTCTTCTTCTCTCCGCGCCTCCGCGCCTCTGCGCGAACCCATCTTCTTCGGAACACCCCACCGATGACCGTCCGCGCCCGCGTCATTCCGTGTCTCGACGTCGCCAATGGGCGTGTCGTCAAAGGCGTCAACTTCGTCGAACTGCGCGATGCCGGCGATCCGGTCGAGCAGGCGCGCGCTTATGATGCGGCGGGGGCGGACGAGCTCTGCTTCCTCGACATTACGGCCAGCCATGAGGCGCGCGGCACGATTCTCGACGTGGTGCGGCGCACCGCCGAAGTGTGTTTCATGCCGCTGACGGTCGGCGGCGGGGTGCGCTCGGTTGCGGATGCGCGCGCGCTGTTGCTGGCGGGGGCGGACAAGGTCGCGGTCAATTCCGCCGCGGTGGCGCGGCCCGAAGTCGTCAGCGAAATCGCCGACAAGTTCGGCAGCCAGTGCGTCGTCGCTTCGGTCGATGCGCGGCGCGTTGAGGGCGGCTGGGAAGTGTTCACGCACGGCGGCAGGCGCGCGACGGGAATCGATGCGATGGCACACGCGCTGCGCCTCGCCGAGCTCGGCGCGGGCGAGTTGCTGGTGACATCGATGGACCGCGACGGGACCAAGTCCGGCTACGACCTCGACCTGATCCGCACGATCGCCGATCAGGTGCGCGTGCCGGTGGTGGCGAGCGGGGGGGTCGGGGGCTTGAGCGATCTGGTCGCAGGAATCGTCGAGGGCCATGCGAGCGCAGTGCTGGCGGCGTCGATCTTCCATTTCGGCGAAGCGAGCATTGCCGACGCGCATG
>JAIXZV010000020.1 GCA_027489365.1 Sphingomonadales bacterium | reverse complement strand
TCGCCCGCGTTGACGGTGCTGACATCGAGGCGGCGATAGTGGGTCGCCTGCAGCGCGGCGAAGGGCAGGATCGCGCCCGCCAGCTCGAGCGATTGCACGAGCGTGAAATGCGCGCCTGCAGGTTTTGCGCGGGAGACTTCGGTAATGATCGCGCGCGCGAATTCAGCCGAGACGCGCCGCCCCCCGGCCACGCCATCGGCATCGACCAGTGGCAAGCGGATCTCGAAAGTGCGGGGATCGAGCTTAGGCGTGACCTCGAACCACTCGACCAGTTGCAGGAGTTCGTCGAAGCGCTGCAGCACTTGCTCGACCGCCCAGCGGGTGCCCTTGTGCCGTTGTTCCGCAATCGCGCTGGCGGTCGCGGCGCGTTTCTGATCATCGATCCAGCTCGGGTCCCACCGGTCGATCGACAGGCCCCAGGCAAGCCACGGCAGAAGATCGGGCGGGCACGTCCACGGATCCCAAAGCGCGCCCAGGTCGAACCCGATCGCGCCGTCGCGGGCGATGGCGGTCGAGATGCCACGCTCCAGCGGCGTCGCGTTCGGAGGCAGGAGATCAGGCGGCACGACCGGCCACCGTCACGGAAAAGCCAGCGCAGTGCGCCGATTGGGTCGGATTGGTCACCACATCGAACGCGGGCGCGACCAGCGCGACATTCTGGACGCCTTCGACGAACACCGCCGCAATGATCGCGGCGCGGACGGCATCGATGCCGAGACCTCCGCTTTGCGCCAGCCAGGCGCGCAGGCTGGCCTGCGCGGCCGCGAGCACGACAGTCTCATCAGGGCCGGAATAGAGGGTGAGGCGCGCGTCGATCGTGTAATCGACGATCGAGGCCGAGGCGACGGTTACATAGTCGGTGAGCGGACGCACCTTGTTGCCGGAGACCGTGCCCAGGACTTCGCGGACCGCGTCGAGCTGGTCGGCCGAGGCGATCCCGTTCCCTTCGCGCGACAGGATCGAGACCAACACCTCACCGGGTGCGGGGCTGCTCGCGGTCGCGTCGCGGATCGACGCGTCGGCCGAGCGCGCATGGAAGACATAGGCGCTTTCTGGCCCCGCAACGCTGTAGCTTTCCGGCGCGAGCACCACGCGTTGGCGAAGGTCTTCATTTTCTTCCATGATCGCCGCCGCGCCCGTCACCGGATCGGCCGGTTCGACCACAAGGCGCTCGACACCGAAGAGGGCGGCGAGATGATCGAGATTCGAATCGGTCGCGTAGGCGACCATCACCTGCCGCGCGCGCTCGTTGAATTGCTGGCGCAGCAGCAACTCGCGGTACGCCGCGACCTGCAGCACCTTGACCGCCGGATCGGAATCGATCGTCGCGTCGAACTCTGGCAGCAGCTCGGTCAGCTTGGCGACAATCTCGCCGAGGATCGTCTCGTAAGACAGTTGCTCGACCACGCTCGGGGGCGGAAGCCGCGACAGATCGACGCTGTTCGAGATGGTGGCGGTGTCGGACACCGGCGCATGTCGCCGCGCGGGCGCACCGCACGCCACAATAGGCTGCTGTAAGTCACCCGGTTACAGCAGAGCGGGGCCGAACGGCGTCAGGGTTGTAGCTGTGCCGTCACGCGTTCGAGGATGCGGATCCGGTCCTCCGGCGTCATCCCTAGCACTACGCGCTTGGGATAGACGATCGCCGGAGAATTTGGGTCGCGGGTGACGGTGTCGCGCAGGCCGTCCTGATGCACCCTCATGATCCGCGCCATCGCGCCGACGAAACCGACCTGAGCTGCCCCCGCCGAACTTTCCTTGCGCAGATAGGCTGGCTTGATCGCACGCTGGAACATCCTCCCGCCCTTGATCGATTCGCGAGCACCGATGCCGTTACGGAGCTTGCGGGTACGCGCATTGCCGCTCTTCTTGAGCTTGCGCGGTTGCATCGGCTCGCCGGATGGCTCGATGTTTTGCTTGATGCGACCGGCATTCGCACTCTTGAGCATGTTGGCAATGTCGCTTGCCATCGCCTTTCGTTCGTTGGCGCTGAACTGCGAAGCGAGGTCTTCCAGTTCCTCGATCAGGGGCGCGAAATCCGCAGAGCCGTCACCACGGCCTTCGGCCCGCGCCTTGCCGCGGCGTTTAAGCGTACGCCGTGCTGCGCGCGCGTCGGCACCCTGGCCCTTCGATAGCGTTTCGAGATCGCTCACGTCGGCACGAGCCGCGCGCCGTCCATCCAGATCTCGGCGAGGGGAACGTCGATGTTTGCGCCATCGAGCAGCAGATCGTCGGCGCTGGGTTCGGGCAAGTGGGTCACGTCCCAGCCCGACCCGTCGCCACGCGCGACCAAAGTGACGGCCTCGGTCAATTCGAAGCGGATCAGGATGTTCCAGCTGCCCTGGTCGAGAATATCGGCGGCAAAGACGATCGCATCGTCTTCCCGTTCGAAGCGTAGCAGCAATTCGGGCTGATGCGTGCGCAGCCAGAGCAGCAGCGGTACCATGACCGCATCGGGCCCGCGCGTGAATGCCTCAAGCCAGAGCGTGAGCTCGTAGCGATATTCGTAGCTCAGCGACGCAGATCGGCGCGAGACCAGCCGCCCCTTGTCGACGAAGACCGCCATACGATCTGGATCGGTCAGGAATTCCGGAATGGAAGCGCCAAGATATGCGCGCAGCAGGTCGGGCTTATCCATCGCGAGTCGGTCCGGTTGCATGGCAATCGAGCGGGACGCCGATACGCGCGAGAAACGCCTCGAGCCGGTGCCAGACGCGCAACGTGTCGAGCGCCGGGTTGAGCCAGTCGGTCAGTACGCAATAGCGGCGGTCCGATGGTGCGCGATGATGGCCGGCGTGGTGGCCGGCCGACTGGATAAGTCCGACGTCCTGCAGCACGCGCAGCCAGGCGCGACCCGGGCGCGGGCGATGGGTAAGATAATGCACTTGCGACGACAGCAGGCCACCGAGCGTCGCGCTCGCCCAGATCAGCGATATGCCGAGTGCGCACGCCCACAGCGCCGACAGCGTCCCGGCCACGACGAAGGTCGCCAGGTTGCGATCGAGGAAGCCGCTGCGCGTGAAGGCGAGTGGATCACGGTGATGCAGCCGATTTGGCGCGACGATGTACGCGCCGATCAGCGGTACCCGCTCGCTCAACAGCCGATCCTCGATCCAATGGACGATGCCCCCGAGCAAGTCGGCGATCAGCCAGCCAAGCAAGATCGCACCGAAAGCTGCAGCGAACGCGTTCATTTCGCGGCGCCCGCGCAAGTGGCTGGCGCGCTCCAGTCGATCAGCCGCTCGAGCTGGGCGACCGTCATTGCATAGGCCTTGGCCAGGCGAATGATCGCGGCGCGCGTTTCGGGCGCGATCACCGCATCGGACGAGGGAAAGCCGACCGGTCGTTCCGGGCAGCGCAGTAGCTCGGCCGGGGGCGTATTCTTCACGACTACCGCGACCGGCTTGGGCACCTCGACGCGGAGGTCAGCGGCGTGCCGGCCGCAGCCCGCCAACGTCGTTGACAGCGTCAAACCAGCTACCGCCAACGCGATTGCTTTGATCGATTTCGGCATCGGCTTTCTCCATGCGTTCGGTCGCGGCGCGTGCCGCCTTGGCGTCCAGGGCGGCGCGCGCGGCATCCTCGCCCGCTTTTCGGTCGTGATCGTTCATCGCCGTGGCGAGCGTGCTGGCAGTCGCTGCGTCGGTTTCGCGTTCGAACTTGGCGAGGGCGAGGATCCGCGCGCCGCAAAGCTTGCCTGCCGGATAGTAGAGCACGACCGCTTTGCCTTTGGCGTCCTTTGCCGCGACGCGACTTGCCGGAAACGGGGCACCCGACGACGCGCACGCCACCTCGGCGAAATGCGCGAGCCGATCGCGATCGGCGCGGACCTGGCCGAGCTGAGCGTAAAGCCAGGCGCCAACGCCAGCGACCGCGAGCAGCACAAGCCATTCGGTATTGGGCGCGATCGCGCGCCAGGCGGCACTTGCCCCAAGCTTGAGGAGCTTGATCATGCGACCACCTCCAGCAGGCGCGCGCCGCTCCGCCAGATCGCCTCGCGCTCTTTGCGGGGAAGGATGATGCAACCATGACTGGCGCTGCGGTCCAGCCTGGAGTTATCGCCATGGATACGAAATGCGGACCGTCCGCGCGCATCGGTGCCAGGCGCTGGCTCAAGCACGATCGTGTAAGGCCCGGTCGACGCTCCGGTGAGCCGAAGCTCGGTCAATCGCCAAAGGCCGCGAGGGATCGGACCTGTCGCGACGACGTCCTGCATCGCCGGGTTGTTGATGCCGCGTCCGCGCCCGGCATAGCCACGGGCGAGCAACGCGCCGTCCAGGCGCATTTCACCGGCCGACTGATCCCAGACCAGGCGCGCGCCGACTTGAGAAGACGTGCTCATGCATCATCCTTTCGCTTGGGAAACCACGAAATGGCGCGGTCGCGGATCTGCGCAGGCAGGCTGGCGACCGCGTCACTGCAGCTCGCGATGAATTTCGGGGTGGCCTTGAAGGCGATCATGCCGATGGTGAAGGTGATCGCCTGCAGCACGAACGGGTTGATCGTGCCCCATGGCCAGACCGCCGCGATGAAGCCGCCGGCGAAATACGATACGACGGTACCGACGGCGAGCTGGGTGAAGCGCTCCGCCCAGGTCAGGCCCTTTTCGTAGCTCAGGCTTACCGCCGCGCCGAGCGCGGCTGGAGTCAGGCCGATCAGGAAAGCGATGGCACTGTAGAACAGTTCGTGGAGATATTTTTCCATCGTCAATCCCAAAGCTGGATCTGGTCGATCGACACCGGGGAAGCGGCGAGATCGGGAATGGTGACGGCGCGCCCTTGGGCGAGCGCGGTGCCGGTGTCGGCGAGCCCGGGATTGGCGGCGAGCACGGCCTCGACCGCGCCCGAGCCGCGCCCGGTCGCGCGCCAGACCAGTGCATCGAGGCATTCGCCCTGCAAAGCGTGCGCGACGGTGCTCACAGTAGAGCCGCCCTGGAGCGCGAGCGGCCGAGCAGATCGCGAACTGCAACGATCGCGTTGCGGCGATGATCCTCGGCCGAGACGGCGCGGACCTCGCGCGCGGAGCGGCCGGCATCGGTCGCTGTGATATCGTTATGGGTTTCGGCCAGGTCGGCCGCGGCGTGGGCATAGACGATGCGCCGCCAAAGGATCACCGGGCGCGGCTCGCCGCCAATGCTCATGCCCGGCACGTCGGCAAGGCTGGAGATATCACCCTGCGCGGCACGCCATTTGGCCAGCTGTCCATCGGCCGCGATCGCGGCCGAGACCAATGCATCGCGGATCCGCCCGTCGCTCACTTGCGTACCAACGCGAATCGCATCCCGGAACTTCGCGATCGAAAGGTCCGGCCACCAGCCGTCTCCTTCGATCGTGTCGGCGACCGAGGCGACAGGAGCGGGCGGGGCGGCGACGAAGGTCAAGCGAGCATCCTGCAAATGCGGCCGCGGGCAAGCGGGGGGTGGGGATCATGCGGATGGCGTCGGCGCCGAAGCGCCTATCCGTCCGTCTGGTCCGCCCCCCGAGCGCGCCGGGGCGAGATCGTTGCGCGGTTTTCGCCGCGCGAAATCAGCTGGTGGTCTCGCCACCCTGGTTGGTTTGGGTTTCGACCTGCGTCGCGGGGGCCGTTTGCTTCGTGATCTCGCGCTGCAACTGTTCCAACCGCTTCTTGACGCCGACATTACCGTCGAGCTCGAGCGCGCGACGCAGATGCGATTGCGCGCTATCCAGCGCAGCACGGCGCGCGCCGGCCGGGCCATCGGCGTCCGCTTCGATCGTCTCGGCCCGGGTGGCGAGCAGCAGACCAATCGCCTTTTCGAGCTTGGCGCGGACCTGGTCGAAAATGTCTTCGTCCGAGACCATATCCTCGACGGCAGCGAGCACCTCGAGGTCGAAGGTCTCGCCCTGCCCGATCGCCTTGAGCGCGGCATCCGCGATTTCTTCACAGATCAGGGTGGGCGCGGTCCGGTCGAAACGTTCGGGCAGGTCGAGCTTGTGATCGAGGACGAAGCGGCACAGCGGGAGCGCGCCTGCGTAATCGCCGACATCGATGCGCCAGATCATGATCTGCGCGACGATATCGTCCTGAATCGAGCTGGAATCTGCGCCCGCCACGAGAACGCCTTCGATCCAGGCATCGTATTCGGGCAGCAGTTCGCGCTTGAGGTCGATTTTGCGCTCGATCGACTGGAGTTCGCGCAAGCGCCGCAGATCCACGCCGAGCCGGGCGCGCATCAATTCGTACGCGCTCGCTGCTGCGCCGGTGCGCAGGCCCGCCGCAGTCGCCGCCTGGGTGGCGGCGACCTGGCCGAGCATCTGCTGGCGATGGCGTTGGACTGGCGTCATTCGTCGATTGCCTCGAGGACGATGTTCTCCAGAAGCATCGCGAGGCCGAAGTCCTCGACCACGTAATCGTCATTCGATGACTGATAATCCTCGATGCGCTTGCGCTTGGCGTTCTCCTCGAGCTTGCGGCGGCGCGACTGCGCTTGCACATAGATCGAGAGATTCTCGAAGGTGGTGATGAGCATTGCGTCATCGGGAAAGAACGGGACGCGGACTGCGGGCAGACCGCCAATCCGCTTTTCGCTCATGATTACGTCCGCTGCGACCGTTTCCGTGGGTGCAAGGTCCTTATTGAGAACGCGGAAATACTTGTCGTGCACGAGCTTGCGCCCGCAAATAACCACGAGGTCGGTGCGATCCCGGTGCCACTCATCGAGCCCCTCGATGCCGTCGTACACCAACGCATCAAGATTCTTGTAATCCTTGCTCGGCCCGACCTCGATCGGCGCAGGCGTAGTCACGCCGACAATCGCGTCCGACGCGCCGGCTACGGTCGTCGAGCCCATCACCTGCGAAGGCGCCTTCAGCCGAAGCTCCTGCAGCCAGCCGATATTCATGTCCTCGAGATTCGGGTATGCTGCGAGGTTGCTCTCAACCGCTACGAAACGGCCGCGGAAACCAATACGGATGCGATCGAGCGCTTGTTGCTTGATTATGACATCGCGAATGCGGGTCTCGAAATCCGGGAATTTCGCCCACATATCGAGCTTGGCCCAACTGATGTGGGTGTTGTAGTCGGTCTCTTCGCAGCGATAGCGCTGCGCGACCAAGCCCGTGGGGTCTTTGGTCTGACGGTCGTGCTGCGTGACGTCGGTGCGGCTGGCGATCGGGCCTCCCGACGTTACGCCCACGGTTTCACCTTCCAAATCGTCAACCGGATAGATGTTGATCTGGCCGAGGAACGCGCTCGAAAGTTGCATTTTGGTTTCGACGACTTGGCTGACCGTCGGTGCAACCGAAAAGTCCTTGGTCGCGTCTTCCACGCCGTTCAGGGCAGCAATGCGGCTAAGAAAGGCCGTATAGCGAAGGCGGGTCTCGTTGCGCATCGTAAGTCCTTGTCGATGATTTGAAAGTGGATCGGCTTGTGTCAGCAGTCGGCGCGGAAGCTGTCGCCGCCGCCGCTTGCGGGTTGGCGCTGCAGCTGGCCGGGCTTTTCGGTGGTTTCGATCGACAGTTTGACCTGGGCGACTTCACTCTTGATCGCGCTGATCTGGTTGGCGAAGTCGGTCGACATCGCCGCGATGCCTTTGCTCATCTGCTCGATGCTGCCCGCGATCGCCGCGAGCGCCACGTTGTCGTTTGCGGGCTCGGGCGGCGCGGTGACGACCGGTGGCACGGGCGGTACGACGGCATCTTCCTTCTTGCCGGTGAAGGACTTCAGCGTTTCGAGCGCGGCCGCGAAGAAGCTTTGCGCCTCGGTCGGCGGCGCGTCGCCAACATCCACGAATTCGAACGCCGTCTCACTGGCGGCAGTAAAGAGGTTTCCCGGCGCGAGGCGGCGCGCGGCAAAGGGATCGACGCCCTTTTCACGGCAACCGGCGACGAACTGGAGCATTTCGGTGCCGAGCGAGGCGGGGCTGTCGGTCACTGCCAGGCCCATCAGATAGGCCTTGCCGGTGCCGGCGAAGTTGGGGTTGATCTCGATCGAGCTGTACTTTTTCTGATCGACCGCGTTGATCGCGAGCAGATCCTCGTTCGGCGTGATCTGCGCGAACAGCGCCAGCTTCTTCACCTTCTTGCCGTCGAGATCGAGTTCGACCTCCTCGGTCTTGAGCGCCGTAACATCACCCAGCGCGCGGAACGGCTTGTCGGCCGTCACGCCGCGGATATGCTCCATATTGACGCGGGCGCCATAAGTGGCCGGGTTGTAGCTCGCTGCCATTTCGACCAGCTGCTGCCGCTCGATCGTGCGACCATCAGCGGTTGCGCCCTCGACGGCGACGCGGAAGAATTTCGACTGCTTGGCCATGGCTTGCTCGCGCGCTCCTCAATTGGTCGGCGAGACCGGGCCGAAGGGGAAACCTGGCCTCGCCTGAGCCGCTAAAGGCGCTTGGTCGCGCGCAATTCGCAACGCGGGGCTGCTGTAACACCGCGCCTTACAGCAGGCGGGGCGGGAACGATCGGCATCGGCACGGCTAGCGTCGCCCGCGATGATCCTGCCGCCGCCCGATCCGATCCCGTTCAACGCGCGTGGCCTGGCGCGTGCCTTGTTCTGGCAATTTCGCGATTGCGAGGAGGTGGCGCGGCTGCTCGGTTTGAATGCCGCGACGGTGCGCAGCTGGAAGGCGCGCGAGAAATGGGAAGAGTTGAAGCCGCTCGATCGCGTCGAGACTTCGGTCGATGCTCGATTGCAGTTCCTGATCTGGAAGCCTGAGAAGACCGGGCGCGACTTCAAGGAAATCGATCTGCTCGGCCGCTTGCTTGAGCGCACCGCTCGGGTCCGGCGCTACGAGGCGCCGGGCGGTCATGAGGGCGATCTCAACCCCAAGATCGCCAATCGCAACAAGGGCGAAAAAAAGAAGGTACGGAAAAACTATCTCGACGCCGCGCAGGTGCAGGCCCTGCGCGATGCGTTCGAGCAGGGGCTGTTCGAATATCAGCTCGCGTGGCGATCGCCGGTGGATGGCGGGACGCGCGGGGAGGTGAATGAAGGCGGCGCGGCCGTCGTGCCGATCAAGCGCGATCTGCTCGCATCGAGCGCGAACGTCACGCGCTTCATCCTCAAGAGCCGCCAGATCGGCGCGACCTATTATTTCGCCCGCGAAGCGTTCATCCGGCTGCTCGACACCGGCAACAATCAGATCTTCATTTCGGCGAGCCGTGCCCAGGCGAACAACTTCCGCCAATACATTGTCGATTTCGTTCTGGCGGTGACCGGCGTGAAGCTTGAGGGCGATCCGATCGTGCTCGACCTGGACGATATCGCCGGGCCGAACGGCGAATCGCCCAAGCTTTATTTCCTCGGCACCAATTACCGCACCGCGCAAAGCTATCATGGCGACGTCTATGTCGACGAAGCCTTCTGGATCCACGGCTTCGACCAGATCGACGACGTGGCGAGCGCGATGGCATCGCAGAAGCGCTATCGCATCACCTATTTCTCGACGCCGTCGACGATCGCCCACCAGGCGCACCGCACCTGGTCCGGCGAAAAATACAATGACGGGCGCGAGAAGAGCGAACGCGGCAAGTTCGACTTCACAGCCGAGCAGCTGCGCGCCGGCGTGATCGGCGAGGACGGTATCTGGCGGCAACGGGTGACGATCGTCGATGCCGAGGCGGGCGGATGCGACCTGTTCGACGTCGAGCGGCTACGGCGCCGCTATTCGGCCGACATTTTCCAGAATTTGTTCATGTGCGAATTCGTCGACGATTCGTCATCGATGTTCCCGTACGCCCTGATGCGGCGCGCGATGGTCGATAGCTGGGATGCGTGGCGCAGCGATTTCGATCCCTATGCGCTGCGCCCGTTCGGCGAGCGCGAGGTGTGGATCGGATACGACCCGGCCGAGAGCGCGGCCGGCGACGATGCGGCGATGGTTATCATCGCGCCGCCATCGACGCCCGGTGGCAAGTTCCGCGTGCTCGAAAAGCATCGGCTGCGCGGCCTGGACTTCGAGGCGGCGGCGAAGCTGATCCTGAAGCAGCGCGAGCGCTACAACGTCACCTTCATCGGCATCGACAGTACCGGCGCCGGCAGTGCGGTGTACAAATTGGTCGCGGCCGAGTGCTGGTTTGCCAAGCGCTTCGATTATTCGGTGCAGCTCAAGACCGAGATGGTCCTGAAGGCGAAGAATATCTTCTCGGCCGGGCGCATCCAGTTCGACGCCGGCGCGCTCGATATCGCCAACAGCTTCATGGCGATCCGCGCCGAGCTGACCAAGAGCCAGCGGCAAGTGACCTATGTCGCGAGCCGCGCGGGCGACACCGGCCACGCCGATCTCGCCTGGGCGATCATGCACGCACTCTACAACGAGCCACTCGACCCGATCGGCGCGGGTACCCGCCGTTCACGCCTGAGGATTTCCAATGGACCAGCTGCCAATGATGACACTCGACCGCCCCGCGGACGTCGCCGCCCCGAGCAGCGTGACGGTCGACAACGACACCGGCAAGTCTACGGTCGGCATCTCCAAGCCGCGCATGTTCCGATTTGGCGACGCCGAGCCGGTGCTGGATCGGCGCGACTTCCTCAGCTGCGTCGAATCGACCTGGAACGGACGCTATTACGAGCCGCCGATCCCGCCGCTGGCGCTGGCGCGGACCTACAACATGTCGGCGCACCATCGCAGTGCAATGTTGTACAAGCGCAACCAATTGTCGCGCTTCTTCAGGCCGTCGCGCTGGCTGACGCGCAAACAGTTCGGCGAGTTCGCGCTCAACTATCTGATGATGGGCAATGCCTATCTCGAGCGGCGTGACAATCTCGCCGGGCGTCCGCTTGCCCTGCTCAATTCGCCTGCGGTGTTCACGCGCCGGTCGCGCGACGACGTGTTCTGGTGGGTCGAGAGCTGGGGCGGCGAGCGCGCCTTCGCGCCGGGTTCGGTATTCCAGCTCTACGAACCCGATTTGACGCAGGAGATCTACGGATCGCCCGAATATCTTTCGGCGCTGCAAAGCGGGCTGCTCAACGAAGCAGCTACGATCTTTCGTCGGCGCTATTTCATCAACGGTAGCCATGCCGGTTACATCCTCTACATCAGCGAGGAGAAGTTCGACGCGCTCGACAGCGACGAGCTCGAGGAAGCGGTGAGCGAGAGCAAGGGACCGGGCAACTTCCGAAACGTCTATCTCCATATCCCGGGTGGGAAGGAAAAGGGCGTCCAGGTTATCCCGGTCGGCGAGGCCGCAGCGAAGGACGAGTTCCTCGGCATCAAAAATACGACCGCTGCCGACATCATGGCAGCGCACCGCGTGCCGCCGGTGCTGCTGGGCGTGGTGCCGCAGAACACCGGGGGCTTTGGCGACGTCGCCAAGGCGGCCGACGTGTTTCACGGCGCGGAGATCGAGCCGCTCCAGCTGCGCATGCTTGAGATCAACGAATGGGCCGGCGTGGAGGCGGTCGCGTTCAATCCGTATGTGCGCCAGGCCGACCCGGTCGCGCCGAAAACCTGATCTTCACGCAATGGGCGCGGGGAACGGGTGGCATGCCCATTTTCGCGTCGGGAGCGGGGGTTCCGCGCGGACACGCGGATTAACCGACGAGCTCACACTCGCCACGACACAGCTGGCCGACTGGCCGCCCCGCACCCGCGCAACGGGCGGGGTTTCTGATAGTGAGTTCTATTTTCATGACAAGTACCGCGATTACGCCGATCCGCCCTGTCGCCCCTTACGTTGGTGGCAAGCGCATTCTTTCGAAACGACTGATCGACATGATCAACGCGACCGAGCATTCGACCTATGCCGAGCCGTTCGTCGGCATGGGCGGGGTGTTTCTGCGCCGCGACCGTCGGCCGCGCAGCGAAGTGATCAACGATCTCAGCGGCGATATCTCGACCTTCTTCCGCATCCTGCAGTGCCATTACGTCGCGTTCCTGGACATGCTGCGTTTTCAGATCACGACGCGTGCCGAATTCGAACGGCTGAAGATGGTTGCGCCCGACACGCTCACCGACCTGGAGCGCGCGGCGCGATTCCTCTATCTCCAGTCAACCACCTATGGGGGGCTGCGCGAAGGCGTGTTCGGGGTCAGGAAACATCAGTCGGGCCGGTTCGACGTCACGCGGCTGCAGCCATTGCTCGAGGATCTTCACGCCCGGCTGTCGGGTGTCACGATCGAGCGTCTGCAGTTTGACGATTTCATTCGGCGATACGACCACGCCGGAGCGTTCTTCTTCATCGATCCGCCATATTTCGGCATCGAGGGACTCTACGGTAAAGAGCTGTTCGCGCGCAGCGACTATCAGCGTTTGCTGACTGTGCTCGATTCGTTGAAGGGCCGGTTCATTTTGACGATCAACGATCGCCCGGAAACGCGGGAGATGTTCTCGGCATATTCGGTAGAGCCGGTTGAATTCCGATATTCCGTCGCAACGAAGCATACGATCGGCCGCGAGCTTATCGTTAGCAACACGGTGCGGGGCTGATTGAGAGGGTGACGGCCGCGACGATCGTCGCGGCCGTCGCTCCATTCGCGGTTTTTGTGGTGCCCTCGTCGAGAGGGAGTGCTGCGAGTGCGGGACTCAAACTCCGCAATACGCTGGTCCTTCGGGGTTTAGTGCCATCCCGCCCAGCTCGCCGGCGAACCGACTTTCGTGTCTATCTTGCAGGCACTCTCTTTCCACCAACCCGCAGCGATAGGATTCTTCGCATATAGATCGAGCACACACAATGCTCGGCGCGAGCAGGTCATCGTCGGCTGGTCTTCTCCGGCGATCGTTGCGGCCATTAATCAGCTATTTCGGAATCGCGCGATCATGCGCTGCCATTCCGCTTCGTCTCGAGGACCCCAGCGCGGCCCCAGAGGCAAAGCCGATGAAGGTTGGATCCGGCATGGCCGGCGACCGCACCGAGAGCAGCGCAGACGCTTGCCGATCGCATCGAGCCTGGTGTCCCATCGATGGCAGACCGCCCACCTCAATAGTCGCTGCCCATCAATCGTGCCGCGATGCCCGCACGCGCACTGAGCGCGGAGGTTCAGGTCGCGGTGCGTGACGTCGAAAAGCGTTTCGAAGCGATGGTTTGCGCTCACCGCCCGTCGCCGAGTGCTCGATCAGTCGCGAGGATCGTTCCGATTCGCACGAATGGAACATAACACGAACTGCGGTCGGCAGGCCAGCCCAGCCCACCCGGCGCGCCGCGCTTGCCCCCGCGCCTCGCCCGCCCGCTTTTTGGGTGGGAATTGATGCAATCAACGAACACCTGATGCGCGCAAGTCCTTGCTGCACGGGCTGCTACGACTTCCGTCAAATTGGAGCCTGCGTTGCGATCTGACGCATACAAGCATAGAACAGCAGGGTGCTGGTCGCGACAGCGTGGCACGGTTCGTGCTCTCCCCACCCGATAGCACAAAAGCCCGACGGCCCAGCGGGGCGATCGGGTTGCGGATATTCCGGCGCTCTCAGCGCGGGGTGGGGATCAAATCAACGCGACGCGAAGCGTCTCCTTTCATTCTTCTATCTTCTCATGCCGGAGACATTGGGAATCATCCACTCGCGTGACGGCCGAGAGATCGCTGATATTCTTCCATAATTTTCGGCAAGTTCGCTTGGACCCGCTCGAGCTCGGCCTGCTCGTGCTCGGCGCTGACGCTTGGGTTTGCGAGCATCCCGGTGGTCTCGACGCGCACCTTAGCAACCTTCATCTGCTCGCGAATGCGTGCTGCCGCAGTGGGGTTAAGCTTGGAGAGCGCTCGCTCCTGGCCTCCGCTGTGCATCTTCGACCTTGCCGCCAATGCCTCCCTACGCCGCGCCTGACGCCGCTCTGCGCGTTGTTGGCGCGTCATGCCTTCGACCTCGCGAATGCTCCGGTACGCCTCGCTGCGCTCTCTTTTGAGCGTCGAATAGATCTCGTAATAGCGATTGCGCCAGCGCTCCGGCAGCGCATCCGGCGTCGGCCAGGTTAGATTCGAAACCTGCTGGCGCTGCGGTATCCCGAACGCCTTCAGTGCCCCGGTTGCGACCGATCGCCGCAGCGTACCGAGAAACTTCGCAGCGACGAGTGCTTCGCGAATTTTGATGACTGTCTTCGGGTCTTTGATGTCGGTCTTCGAGCAGATCTGCGACAACGCGCTGTCCGTGACGTTTCGGTGGTAGTCGAGATGCTCAAGGAACGCGGCTAGCACCTTGGGCCCGTTGTGCCCCAGTGCGCCTCGCGAGAATTTCGCGCCAGTGTGCGCCGAATCGGCCTGATATTCTTCGGCCGTCTTCACCAATGCGGCGGTCTTGAGCTGTGCGTCGGATCGAGTGCCGTTGCTGAACGGCCGACGGCGCATCGCCTCTTTGCTGAACATGTCGACGCTGCCGCGCAATACAGGATCGCGGGGCGGCCGGGTTCGGCCTGCCCGCGATCGCGCGGCTTGATTGGTGTGCATGGATCGGCCCCCGGGCTCGAAGTCGCTGGACGCACGAAACCGCCGCCTGAATCGCTGTTTCAGACGCGCGGATCGCAGAGGATGGACGGCGTGCCTGTCAGGGCACGCGATCATGTCGGGGCGGGGAAAGAAGCGTTCGGCGCAGTTTCGGCGTTGGCCGAAACACTGCACAGAATTCCGCGGGTCTGAACGCTTCCCAAGGATGTCGAACGGGGCTAGGGAACGGCGGAAAACCGGGCTAGCGAGTTTGTTGACATCGCAGGGGTCGCAAGTTCAATCCTTGCCACGCCCACCATTAAAAGCCCGCTAGGCCCCAGGCTTAGCGGGCTTTTTTGTATTTGGTGGGGAAATTTCCGTGACGTCCGCAACCGCGCTTGGCATAGATTTCGGCACGACCAATACCGTCGTCGCGCGCGGTGACGGGGCGGGTGGATCGGATCTGGTCGATTTCGTCGGGGCGGAGGCGACCGGCGCGGTGTTTCGCTCGGCCCTGTGTTTCTGGGAAGAGGAGCGCGGCTGGAACGGCGTGGCGCATGACGCGGGCCCGTGGGCGGTTTCGGAATATCTGCAATCGCCGCTCGACAGCCGTTTCGTGCAATCGTTCAAGACCGTGGCGGCAAGCCCCTTGTTCGAGCGCGCGCAGATCTTCGGACGCAATTTCCGGTTCGAGGATTTCGGGCGGCTGTTCCTGCAGAAACTGGTGACGCACGCCGGTGGGGCACTCGATTCGCGGCCGAGCCGGATCATCGTCGGGCGGCCGGTGGTCTATGCCGGGGCGCGGCCCGATCCGGAACTGGCACGGTCGCGCTACGATGCGATGTTCGCCGAGTTCGGGGTCGATCTCCATTATGTCTACGAACCGCTCGGCGCGGCGTTCAGCTATGCCGCGCGGCTGAGCGAGCCTGCGACGGTGCTGGTCGCCGATTTCGGCGGCGGCACGACCGACTTTTCGATCGTGCGCGTGGCCGAGCCGGGCGCGGCGACGCGCTGCGTCCCGCTCGCGTCGGCGGGCGTGGGCATCGCCGGGGACCGGTTCGATCGGCGCATCATGGATCGGCTGGTGCTGCCGCTGCTGGGCAAGGGATCGAGCTACCGGTCGTTCGGCAAGGAATTGGAGATTCCCGGTGGCTATTTCGCCGATTTCGCCGATTGGTCGCGCCTCGCGCTGATGCGGAATCGGCGGACGCTGGAGGAATTGCGCAAGTTGGAGCGCAGCGCGATCGATCCCGAACCGATCGGCCGGATGATCGCGCTGATCGAGCATGAGCAGGGCTTTCCGCTGTACGACGCGGTCGGCCGGGTGAAGCGCGCGCTGTCGCAGGCCGAGGAGGCGGAGTTGCTGTTCAGCGGCGGCGGGATCGAGATCAAGGCGCTGGTGCGGCGTGCCGATTTCGAAAGCTGGATCGCCGAGGATCTGCGCGCGATCGAACAGGCGCTCGACACGGCGCTGGAACGGGCGGGGATGGGACCGGCGGGCATCGACCGGGTGTTCCTGACTGGTGGGTCTTCGCTGATCCCGGCGATCCGCGCGCTGTTCGACCGGCGCTTCGGTGCGGAGCGGATCGCGACGGGGGGCGAATTGACTTCGATCGCACACGGCCTCGCGCTGATCGCCGACGAGCCGGATTTGCGCGCATGGACGGTGTGAGCGCGCCGATCCTCTACACCTTCCGGCGCTGCCCCTATGCGATGCGCGCGCGGCTGGCGCTGACGGTCAGCGGCGTGGCGTGTGAGCAGCGCGAAGTGGCGCTGTCGGACAAGCCCGCCGCGATGCTCGCCGCCTCGCCCAAGGGGACCGTGCCGGTGCTGCAACTGGCGGACGGGACGGTGATCGACGAGAGTCTCGACATCATGCGCTGGGCGCTGGTGGTGCGCGATCCCGAAGACTGGCTGCGGCGCGACGATCCGGCGCTGATCGCGGCGAATGACGGGGCGTTCAAGCAGGATCTCGACCGCTACAAATATCCCGAGCGCTTTGGCAGCGATCCGGTGGTGCACCGCGAGGGCGGGGTACGGTTCCTGCGCGAACTGGAGCAGCGGTTGGCGGATGGCGGGCAGCTATGCGGCGCGCGGCGCGGGCTGGCGGATGCGGCGATCCTGCCGTTCGTGCGGCAGTTCGCGAGCGTCGATCGCGCCTGGTTCGATCAGCAGCCGCTGCCGCGCGTCCACGTCTGGCTGGGAGAGTTTCTGGCGTCGGATGTGTTCGCGACGATCATGCAGCGGCGGCCGCGCTGGGTGCCGTGAGGCGATCGCGTGCCCCTTTATAGCGCGGCGGCGGGGTAATTTCAGCTTTTTGGCGCTTGCGATTTCTACTTAGGGTGAACACCGTAAGGAGTTATCCGATATACAAATTCATCTTTCCTTATGGTTAGCTTCCTTCATCGATACAGGAGAAGGAAGATGAGTCGCTTGTTCGTTGGAAGCGCGATCTGTGAAATTGGGGCGAAGGGGCTGATCACGCTGCCTACCCCATTCTGTATTGCGATCACGTCGCGAAAAGCGAACGATCGTCTGTTCATTTGCCTGCGCGATACTAGCAAGCACTTGGTCGTTCATGACGAAAGTGCGATCGAGGCCCGGATGGAGCGCTTCCAGCGCCGCCGCCTGGCCGAGGGTGGGCTCTTGCGGGCTGAGTACATGATCGACCTGCGCCGCGACCTCGGCTTCACCGCGCCCGGCTGGCTCAATGGCAAGGGCCAGATCGCGATCGCGCCGTGGCTCAACCTGCGCCACGGCGAGGCGCACCGCGCGCTCGTCGTCGGCATGGGCGACAGTTTCGAGATCTGGGATCTCGATAAGATCATGACGGGCAAACATGACGAACTGCGCTTGCTTGCCTCGCTTCATCTCGACCTGGCCGCCGCTGGCCGTTCCACGGGAACCGACAATGAATCTTCTTTGCGCTCTGTCCGGCCACGCCATCGCAGCAACGTCGCTGGAAAACCAAGGCTTCCGGTTCACCCGGTGCACCCGCTGCTCCCGCGACATGATTCGATCATCGACGGCGGCTGACGCATCCTGGATCGCGGTACCCGCCGGATTGCAGGTGGCGTGGCGCAATGTCGATCTGGCGGTGTTCAAGCGCCGCTCGCGCATCGCGGTCCGGCTGGAGGCGATCGGGCAGGCGATCAGCGGCACGCGCGCCGCTGTGCGAGTCGGTGCTGCGGTGCTGCGCTGGCGTGCGGTGGACCGGCTGCGGCGGACGCGGGATCGGCTGCGCGCGCGCTCGGCTTATGCGCTGGCCGCCGGGCGCAGGGTCATTCGCTTGGGGCCGCCCAAGGTGGCGAAGCGAAGCTGGAACGTGACGGTGCAGATCCGCTACGGTCAGGACAATGCCGTGGACACGCACCGCATCGCCGCGTGATTACGGAAAGATCGCGCCGATCACGCCTGCGACATCGGCCGGATCGAGCGTGTCGAGATTGATCTCCATATCAGGCGTGACGCTGTAGCCGGTCGTCGCGCCATTCCGATCGAACGTGACGGTAACCAGCCGGTACGCCTTGCCGACGCGGATCGCGGCGAGGCCGCCGGCCACCGCCGGTCGATCCGGATCGACCACCACCACGGCACTGGCAGGCAGACCGGCACCGAGCGTGGCGCGGCAGACGCGCAGCGCGAAGGCGCGGGGTCCCGCGCGGGCGGGTGCCTCGACCCTTTCGTCGCTCGGGGTGAAATCGATCAGGCCGCCAGCGAGCGCCGCGCCGTGGACGCGCAACTCGCGCGGGTGATAGGTGGCGAGCGCCGCTGCGGTGTTCCGCACAGCCTTTGATGGCGCTACCCGGCCCTCGTTTAGCGCTGACAAGGCGGTGCGCAGCGTGGCGATCCGCTCGCGCGATCGGGCGAGGCGCGCTTCCGGATCGGTGACGGTGCTGACAAAGCCATCGAGCTCGCCACGGCGATATTGCGCGGTGACCGTCGCGCGGAGCGTCGGAACGTCCTCCACCCCGAACACCCGGCACAGCGATGCGAGCGTTGCCGCATTCCAGCGATCGAGCGGCTTCTGCGCATTTTCGATCCGCGACAGGATGACGGCGGGCAAGCCAAAGTCGCGGTCGAGTACCGCGATCGTCAGCGCGCGATCCTGGCTGCGGCGGACGCGGAGTGCCGCGCCGACCATGACCGCCTCGCGCTCATCGGCTTCGTTCCACGCGGTCATGTCGCGGAACGGTTCGGCCCAGGTCGCGATGTCGAAGCCCGGCGCATCGACGTCGAGCAGCAGATCGTGGGGCGCGATGCCGAGCGCGCCGGCGATGCGCACCAGTTCATCGGCGCGCGCCACCACTTCGCCCCGTTCGATCTTGGACAGGCGGATATAGGGGATTTCGGCGATCAGATTGCTGAGCGCCATCAGCTTCTGCAGGCCGTGGCGCTGACGCTGTTCGCGCACGCGATTGGGGAAGATGAAGGCGCGATTGGGATCGAGCACGATCGCGTTCGACGCGGCGGCCGGGGAAAAGTCCTTGCGGCGCATCGGCGCGGCGATCGCCGCGACACGCACCTTGGACGGCTTCGTCAGTGATCCCATACGATCGCAACTCTCTCCGATGGGGTATCGTCCCCAGGCGTCGCGATCCTGTATAGGATGGTTACCAAATAATCAATAACGCTCAGTGGATAAGTGGCTCCAAAGTGGGTGCAATCAGCCGCGACCACGCGCCACTGGGATGAAACGGCACGAGCGTCGTTGTCGGGCACAGTCCGGCCTGGTGATGCGCCAGCCAATTGGACGAGAGCGGGGAGGGATAATCGGACGAGAAGGCGACGCCGCCGCCATCGGTGAAAATGCCGACCGCCGGGGGCACGGCGTTGGCCGGCCAGCGCTGGATCAAGTCGGCGAGGAGGATGCTGGCGGCGGCTTCGAGCGCGGCGAACGCCTTTTTCGCTTTGCCCGGACGCATCGGCAAAGGGGCGAGCGTACCGCGCAAATCCCAGAAGCCGATCCACAGCGGCGCCTGCTCGTCGCGCGTATCGATCGTAATCGTCAGCAAGGTGGCGTGGTTGGCCAGGAGAAGGGGCCGGGCGTGGCGGGCCACCTGGGTCGCGATGCGGGCGAGCGAGAGGTCCATGCCGGGCAAGGTACGCGGCGGCGGGATTGGCGCGCCGCCGGTGACCGATTTCGCCTTGCCCGAATTCATGCAGCGCACCCTTTCCTCAAATGCTGGATTCCGGGTCGCGAGCGCCGCCTCAGCAGCAGCGCCGCGCCGGTATGGTCGCACGCCGCATCAATGGCGCGCCTTGCTGCCCGGCGCATTGCCGCCCGCAAGGTCCGACCCGACCGTCGGCACGATCGCTGCGACGATCGCATCGAGATCGTGCGGCGCGCGCTGTGCGGGGCGACCGGCCTGCGCTTCGATCGCGACGACGCGGGCGAGCGTGTTGTGCGGCTGACCCGAGGCCGGCAGGATCGCGGTCGGGGCATCGACGGTGCGCTTCGCGGCACGGGCGCGCACCGGGCGGGCTGGCGTCTTGCGATAGTCTGCCATCACGGCGAAGCGCGGCTGGCTGGCGGCGAGTTCGGCGATGCTGCGCGAGGCGCGCTTGGTGATCTGGCGGACGCGCTCCTTGGTGACGCCGGTGTTGGCACCCAGTTCGTCGAGCGTGGCGGCATCGAACACGCGGCGTTCGACGATTTCCTTGTCGCGCTCCAGTTTCTGTTCGAGCTTCGCGATTTCGGTCGGGCAGATGCCGTGGCTGCGCGGGCGGCGGAGCATGGCGGTGCCGTGATCGACCGGATCGGCGCCGACGATCCGTTTCGGGCGCGGGCGCTTGCGGAGCTGCTCGATCCCGGCGAGGCGCTGCTGTTCGATATATTCGTCGACCAGCGAGCGGGTGGCGGCGTGCGCCAGATAATCCGATGCGCCGGCTTCGGTGCGGGCGAGCGCGCCGTCATCCTCGATGATCGATTCGAGCGTCGCTTCGTCGCCATCGGCGCTCGACACGATCGAGTGGAGCGACACGGTGGTCGCGTCGACCTTCTTCGCCGAGGGGCGCTGATCGGTCATCACGCGGAAGCGCAGGCTCTGCAGCTCGCCGCGGATCTGCCAATTGACGAAGGTCGTGAACATCGCCTTTTCGGGATCGTAGCCCAGGATCGCCCGGTGCACCGCGATTGCGCAGCACTGTTCGGCGTCTTCCCAATGGCCGACCAGACCGTATTGGCGGATGAAATGGCGGATGCGGGGGGCGATCAGTTTCAGGATCGCGGCGAAGGCCTTATCGACGGCGGCGCGCTGGCGTGCGGGCGAAACGTCGTCGCCCTTCGGCATGTTCGCGATGACGGCCGAAACGGCGGCTTCCAATGCGACGGTGGTCTTCGACATCCTCTGTCTCCCCAAACAAACTGTGGGATGGCGGCCCCTTGCCAACCCGTCCCTGTGATGGGTCTATCTGGGGGAATGTCCTTTAACAGGATAGTTATTGTCCTATAAGAAAATCTACCTAGTCCTTCTGGTGTATGCCTATAATATGCTGATTTATAGAGATTTTCTCGACGGGTGCGCTCAGACGGCGAAGCGTTCCGGTGTAATATGCCGATCTATAAAGCCGAGCAGCCAGGAACGGTGCGCGGCGGCGGCATCGCCGGTCTGCGAGATTCGTTGATTCGCGTTCGCGCTGCCGATCTGGGCGTCGAGCAAAACCTTCGCGCGGCCCGGGTTCAGGCCACCTTTCAGGAAGCGAATCGCGTCGCCGGTGCCGAGATGGTGGCCGAGATAGGCGGCGCGCGCGACGGTCACGACATCGTTGCCGATCGCGATTCCCGCTTTCTCCAATTGCGCCACGCTGCGCCGCGCATAATCGGCGGTGGCGTTGATCGAGGCGGTGGCATCATAGCGCAGCGCGAGCAGCGCCGATCGCGCGGCGGGCAGCACGCGGCCATCGTCGCCAAGCCAGCCTTGCTGCGAGGCGACGCCGTGCAGCCAGGTACCGGGCCGTTCCGCCTCGCCCTGCCACGTGCCGCCGAGGAACTGGCCGAGCCCGGCGGCGCTCGATCGCGGATTGCGCGAGTTGGTCTTCCACGCGCCGTCGCAGGTCTTGCCCGCCTCGGCATCGACGATCGCGGCGAGGGCTGCGACCGGGATGCCGGTGCGCGCCGCCGCCGCATCGAGCGCGGTGCGATACTGCGCATTGGGGCCGAGGCCGGTGATGGCGGTGCTGGTGGGGGGCGATGCCGCGACGGCGGGGCGCGCTGCGGTCGCGGTCGCGGGGGCGGATACCGGCGGCGTGACGACTGGCGCGGCGGGTGCGTCCGGGGTGTCGTCGCTCTTCGCCATCAGCAACGCCAGCAGCGAATCGATATTGAATTCCGGGCATTGCGCCGATGCCGACGCGTCGCGATCGAAACTGTCGTCGGTGCCGAGTGCCGCACGCCACAGCCGCGCCGACACGTCGCTTTGCGCCTGGGCGTAGATCAGCGCCGCCTTCTCAGCCGGGGCGAGGCGACTCAAGTCGTTGGAGACGATCATACCGCATCGCGATCCGTAGTCAGGCGCGCGCGGCGGATCATGTCCTGCGCGCGGGAATAGCGGGCGGCGGAGAAATCGTCGGCGCGGCTTTGTTCGGCGGTGGCGGCCGCGCGGTCGGCCTCGGCGCGGAAGCGCTCGGCAGCACTCTCGATCGCGCGCAAGGCGCCGTACGCTTCGGTCGCTTGTTCGCGCAGCGTGGCCAGGCGCGCGTTGACGGTGGCGCGTTCGCGGATCAGCCGTTCGCGCTGGGTGCGCATCCGCGCCATGAAGGCGTGTGCCGACGAGCCCCAGTTGCTCGCGGCGATTTCGGTCTCGCGGCGGACCGAGCGATCGACATTCTCGCGGGTTTCCTCGATCACCAGCAATTGGTTGACCTGGACGCTGATCGACACGCGCATCGCGTCGATTTCGCGCTGGCGCAGGCGCAGGGCTGCATCGAACGGGGTGTTCATGACGGTTCCTCCATGATCGCGCCAAGCGCCGCGAAGCTTTCGGTCAAATCGCCGCGATCCTGCTTGGTCTGGGTCAGCAGCGTCTCGATGTGCGGGGCGAGCGCGATCGCGCGGTCGACCTCGGGATTGGCACCGGTCTGATAGGCACCGAGCCGGACGATCTCTTCCATGTCGGCATAGGTCGACAGGATCGAGCGCGCGGCGAGGCGCAGCGCATTCTCATCGGGCTCAAGCGCCCCTGGCAGCGTGCGCGAAACCGATTTCAGGATGTCGATCGCCGGGTAGCGTCCGCGCTCGGCGATGCGGCGGGTGATGACGATATGCCCGTCCAAGATTCCGCGCACCGCATCGGCCACCGGCTCATTATGATCGTCGCCATCGACGAGCACGGTGAACAGGCCGGTGATCGATCCCTGTCCGGGAAGCCCCGGCCCGGCGCGTTCGAGCAGCCGTGGCAGCTCGGCGAAGACGGTCGGCGTGTAACCCTTGGTCGCAGCGGGTTCGCCGCTCGCGAGACCGATCTCGCGTTGGGCCATGGCGAAGCGCGTCACCGAATCCATCAGGCACAGCACGTTGAGCCCCTGGTCGCGGAAATGTTCGGCGATCGCGAGCGTGGTCCAGGCGGCCTGACGCCGCATCAGCGCGGGTTCGTCGGAGGTGGCGACGACCACGACGCTGCGCGCGAGGCCGTCGGGTCCGAGATCATCCTCGACGAATTCCTGCACTTCGCGGCCGCGTTCGCCGATCAGGCCGATCACCGCGATGTCGCAGCCAGTCCAGCGTGCGAGCATCGACAGCAGCACCGATTTGCCGACGCCCGAGCCCGCGAACAGGCCGAGCCGTTGCCCCTGGCACAGCGGCGCGAACAGATCGAGCGCGCGCACGCCCGTGGCGATGCGCGCGCCGACGCGGGCGCGCTGTGCGGCGGGCGGCGGCGGGGCCTTGATCGGGCGCGGATCGGGGCCATTGGGGAGCGTACCCTTGCCGTCGATCGGGCGGCCCAGCCCATCGACCATCCGCCCGAGCCACGCATCGCTCGGCCGCACGGAAAAGCGCCCGGCGACGAGATCGGCGCGTGCGCCCGAGGCGATCCCCTGCGGATCGCTGAACGGCAGGCAATGCGCGACATTGCGA
>JAIXZV010000234.1 GCA_027489365.1 Sphingomonadales bacterium | reverse complement strand
TAGCCGCATCTCGGTCGGCTGGCATGGCCTCATCGCCGCGGCCGACACCGATCCGGAGGAGAATCCGAACGGCGAAGACGTCAATATCGGGTGGCTGCAGAAGCTTCGCCTCGAAAAGCCCGATCACGTCATGGGCCGCGCGACGGTGACCGCCAACGGCGTCACCACGGCGACCGGTGCCGCGCGCCCGATCTACATCGGCAACGCGTCCGATCGCGACGACGGCGATTACAAGAACGTCGATGCGCTCGCCTATGATCTCGTATCCGGCCTGCCGAGCTGGGCGAAGAGCTCGACCGATATGGTCGTGATCGTCAGCCAGGATCTGGTTGACGAAAAATACTTCCCGATGATCAACCGCCCGATCGCGGAAACGATCGACGGTGGCCGGGCGGTAAGCGATCAGGTGGTCAGCGATGTAATCATGTCGCAAAAGCAGATCGGTGGCCGTCCGGCCGCGATCGTGCCCAAATTCCCCGAAGGCACGATGCTGGTCACGCCGCTCAAGAACCTGTCGATCTATTATCAGGAGGGGTCGCGTCGGCGCTACATCAAGGATGAGCCGGAAAACATGGCGAGCCTGGTCGACTATAACAGCGTCAACGAAGGCTATGTGTTCGAGGATACTGACTTCGCGGTGATGGCCGAGAACATCACCTTCGGCGAGCGTCCCTGATCGGTGACGATCGCCCCGAGGGGGTGGCTTTGGCTGCCCCCTCGGTCCCTTGCGCCGCGCTTCGCGCGCCCCGCCAATCTGGAGCACCCCGCATGGTCAGTCCGTTCCGCAAGCATCAGATGCGCACCCGCGCGCAAATGTCGGGAGCGTCGGAGGCGCGCAGTCTCCCGGTCGCTCCAGCCGAACCGGCAGCGGGCACGCCCGAAGGGCAGGAATATGCCGCCCTGCGCGTGTTGCTGCACGAAAACATGCGTCAGATCGCAGACATCGCCAGCATCGAAGCGCGCAACCCGAAAAAGGCCGAATTCGCCAAGGCGTTTCACCCGTGGATCGAAGGCGTGTTGAGCGCGGGCGGCGTCGGAGCACAGGATGAAATCCTCGTCCAGAACATGATCTGGGCGATCGACTATCGCGATTTCGATTATGCGCTGCGGCTCGGCGCGCACGCGTTGGAGCATCACCTCGTCCTGCCCGAACGCTTCAACCGGACCGTAGCGTGCTTCCTGCTCGAAGAGATCGCGACGATTTCGCTCAATCAGGCCGATGCCGTCACGCACGAGCAGCTTATGGCCCTCTCGGCCATGACGTCCGATTACGACATGCCAGACCCCGCCAGGGCGAAGCTGTTGAAGGCGATCGGCCGCAGCTTCGCGCGCAAGGCCGAGGCCTTCGACCCGGCGGCCGACAATGCACCGGCCGGGGGCAAGGCCAGCTTCGTCGATGCCGCGCTGTCCGCATGTCGTCGCGCCTTCGCGCTGGATAGCAATGTCGGCGTCAAGAAGGACATCGAGCGGCTCGATCGCCAGATGAAGGAACTCACCCGCGATCACGCGGGGTAAACGGCCCGCCCCACGGCGCTCGGGGGGCGGATGGTTCCGGGCGGCCCGCTTGCGGTCCCACCTCCGACCCATCCTCACCCCCCGAAAACTTCAAAGCGAAAGCGCGATCATGAACGGCCTGGTCTCCTCCCCCGCCCCCTTGCCGGACCCGATCGAGGCGGTCGTCGTGGCGGATGGGTGGTTTCCGCCCATCGCGGTCGCCGCGATCCGCGAAAGCATTCGCCTGGGCGGCGGCTCGCTCACCAACCCGATGCTGGTCGCCGCGATCGAGGGCGGGATGCTGCACGCCTTCCGAGAACTGGCGGCATGGCGCACCGCGCGCGTGCTGGCCGGGGCCGAGGCGCTGCAGGATGTCACGACCGAGACGCTCAACGGCCGCAATCGCGCCGTCCTGTTGTGGGAGCGCATCGTGCGCTACTTCGCCGCGGCTGAACTGTTTTCGGAAAACCGCGACATTTCGGCGACCGACAAGGGTCTCGACCAGGCCGGGGAGAAGGAAAGCTCGGCCGACGAATTCCGGCGCAACGCCCTAGCTGCCGTCGCCGATCTGCGCTCGATCGGCGTGCCCGCTGGGCAGGAGGTGGCGCGCAACCGCGTCGAGCTGATTTGATCGAGACTGCCCGCCAAGGCGACACGCTCGACGCGATCTGCTGGCGCGTGTTCGGGCGCACCGCAGGCATCACCGAACAGGTGTTGACCCTCAATCCGGACGCCGTCGCGCTCGGACCGGTGCTTCCGGCCGGGACGCCGGTCATCTTGCCGGATGCGATCGATGCCGCCCCGCGCGTGCTCCAAACCATCAACCTGTGGGACTGAGCCGATGCAGAAGATCGACACGCTCCGCGCCGCCTTGACCGCAGCACTGCCCGAATTGGCCGCGCATCCCGCGCGGTTGCGTCTGTGGGTCGAAAACGGCACGGCGCAGGCGCGCCACACCGCCACCCATGCCTTCGCCTACAGCTTCCGCCTGAAGGTGCTGGTCATGGATCTCGCGACGGACATTTCGGTCCTGTCGCTCGCGATCTTCATTTGGCTGCGCACCAACCAGCCCGAACTGCTCGCGCCCGGCACCAACGGCTTTTCGTTCGATGTCGATATTCTCGATAATGAGACGGTCGATGTGCTGATCGAGCTGGCGCTGACGCAGAACGTCACCGTCGCCCGCAATCCGGACGGCAGCTTCGCCTTGCAGGATCTGCCCGAACCCGTGCCCCTGTTCGGCGACGATCATATCCTCGGCGGCGGCGAGACGATCCCGCTCCTGTCGCGCGTCTCGCTCACCGATGGCACGATCCTCCTGCCCGAAAACGCGTCGGAGTGATGCGGCGGTCGCGATGAGCGAGGATCTACGCGATCTTGAGCGCTGGCTCGGCGAGATCATCGCGGGCCTCGCCCCGGCCAAGCGGCTGCGCATGGCGACGAAGGTCGGCCAGGCACTGCGCCGCGCGAACCTGCAGCGGATCGCCGCCAATGTGGAACCGGACGGCACCGCGATGGAACGCCGCAAGCCGCGCTTCGGTCGCCGGAAACAATTGCGCAAATCGGCAGGCGGCAAGATGTTCAAGGGGCTGCGCCTGACCCGGAACTGGACCGTCAAGGCCGATGCGGACGGCGTCGAACTCGCGCCGACAAATGGCCTGATCGACCGCATCGCCGCGATCAGCCATTATGGCGAGGAAGCGACGGTCGGCCGGTTGCGCAACGGCAAGCGCATCCGCGTGCGCTATGCCGAGCGCCGCTTGCTCGGCCTGAGCGATGACGATCTGAGCCTCCTGACCGATGCCGCTGCGGCACTGATCGAGCCGGACGGGCGGTAGATCGCCCCTTCACCTGACACGCATCTCCCGCGCCTCGCGCCCGCGCGTCAGACACGTCGGCAATGTCCGACACCGCCACCATCTCGAACAGCGTCGATCTGTCGCGGCTCCAGCCCCCGAGCGTGGTCGAGCAACTGTCTTACGAAACGATCCTCGGCGAGATTGTCGCCAAGCTGACCGAGCTGCTGCCAGAGTTCGACGCGACGATCGATTCCGATCCGGCGGTCAAGGTGATGCAGGTCGCGGCGTACCGCGAGTTGCTGCTACGCCAGCAATTCAACGAGCGCGCGCGGCAGGTGATGGT
>JAIXZV010000388.1 GCA_027489365.1 Sphingomonadales bacterium | reverse complement strand
TTGCGGCCGAGATCGAGCAGCATCAGATGCTCGGCACGCTCCTTCGGGTCGGCGAGCAGGCTGGTGCGGTTTGCTTCATCCTCCGCCGCCGTCTTGCCGCGCGGGCGCGTGCCCGCGATCGGGCGGATCGTCACTTCGCCGTCGCGGACGCGGACGAGGATTTCGGGGCTCGATCCGGTCAGCGCGAAGCCCGGCAGATCGAGATGATACAGGAAGGGCGACGGGTTGATCCGGCGCAGCGCGCGGTAGAGTTCGAACGGCGGGAGCGTGAAGGGCGCGGTGAAACGCTGCGACAGCACGACCTGAAAGATGTCGCCCGCGACGATATAGTCCTTCGCCGCCGCAACCATCTCGGCATAGCGGCCGGGGGCGAGCGTCGGTTGCAGCGCGATTTCCTCGCCAGCCTCGGCGCGGACCGGAGCGGGCAGGGGCGCGGTGGAAAGCCGCGCGGCGGTCGCGTCGATCCGGTCGAGCCCGTCGGCGACGATCTCCTCGGGCGAACGTGCGGCATCGGGCCAGACGGGGGCGACCAGGAACAGCGCGTCGGCGAGCCGGTCGAAGATCAGGATCACGGTCGGGCGCACGAACATCATGTCGGGCAGGCCGAGCGCGCTGGTTTCGGGGCGCGGCAGCCGTTCGACCAGGCCTATCGTCTCATAGCCGAAATAGCCGACCAGACAGGCGAGCGCGCGCGGCAGTTCTGAAGGCACGTCCATCCGGCAGGAGGCGACGAGCGCCCGCAACGCATCGAGCGTCGGTGCGGCGCACGGTTCGAACGCCGTCCGGTCGGTCAGCCAATGCGGATTGATCGCGGCGGCATTGCCCTCGGCGCGGAAGACGAGATCGGGGGCGAGGCCGATCAGGCTGTGGCGCCCGCGCGTTTCCCCGCCCTCGACCGATTCGAGCAGGAAATCGCCGCGCCCCGGCTCGATCAGCTTCAGCGCGGCGGCGACCGGGGTTTCGGTGTCGGCGACCTGGCGCTGCCACAGCAGGGCGGGGCGGCCGCCCGCGAGCGCCGCCACGGCTGCTGCGCTGCCGGCGCGATCAGGGCTGATCGGTCGCACTCGCGCCACCGAGCAGATCGGCCTTCAGCTTGGCGATCGCCGCGGCATTGCGCTGCACGCCGATCGCATTCTGGACCGCCTTGCCGAACTGCGCGGCATATTCGCGACCGATCACCTTGCTGATGTCGCCGCGCGTCCCCGCGATCACTTGCGGCTTGCCGCGCGCATCGCCCGGCACGATCGAGTCGAGATGGATGATGTAGAAGCCCGCTTTGTCGGGCGCTTCGAGCAGCTTGGTGGTGTTCTGCGCCATCGCGAACAGCAAGGCGAGCGGCGGCGGTACGGCGCGCGGGTTGGCGAGCAATTGCGCGCGCGGACCCGCGATCGGGCGGAGTGCGGGCAGCTTCAGGCCGGTCGCGCTCATCGCCTGGGCAAGCGGCGTGCCCTTGTTCGCGCTGGCCACCACGGTGGCGGCGAATTGGCGTGCGGCACGCTGTGCGCGATCGGTGGTGAAATCGCGGGCGACCTGGTCGCGAATTTGCGCCAGCGGACGCGGCGCGGCGGGGATGATCTTGTCGAGCTGCGCCAGTGCGAAGCTGCCATCGGTGCCGAGCGGGATAGTCTGCGCTTCGTCCCCGGCTTGCGCGGCAAAGCCCGCCGCGACGATCTGCACGAGCGCAGGATCGGGCTTGGCGGCGGGAGCATCGGGGTCGGTGCCATCGGCGAGCAAGGCGGGGGTGCGAAGTGCCGCGAGCTTGTTCTTCGCGACCAGACCGTCGAAATGGTCCTTCGCCAGTGCATCGTCGAAGCGCGCACGCATTTGGCCCAGCACGGTGCCGGTCTTTTGCTTGGTCAGCGCGGTCTTCAATTCGGGCGTCGCCTCGGCCAGCGTCTTGGCGGCCTGGGTGCGCTGGCTCTGGATTTTCAGCACGACGAAGCCGAGCGGGCCGCGCAGCGGGCCGACGACATCGCCGACCTTGCCGGTGAAGGCGGCGGTGGCAAGCTCGACCGAGCTTTGCTTGACGTAGGCATCCTTCTGTACGTCGGTCGCGGTGATCGGTTCCAGCCCGGCGGCGCGCGCTGCGGCCTCGATCGGCGTGCCGCCGCGCACCTTGGCGGCGAGCGCATTGGCGGCGGCCTGATCGGCGACCACCACCTGCACGATCGTGCGCAGATCGGCGGGGGCGTATTTCGTCGACTGCGCCTGATAGGCGGCGGCGATTTCGGCCTCGGTCGGCGTGATTTGCGCTGCGACCGTAGTCGGGTTGATCAGCGCATAGCGCAGGATACGGCGCTCGGGCACGCGGTAGCGCGCGACGTTGCGCGTGTAATAGGTGCTCAGCTCGGCATCGGTCGGGGCCGCGCCGCCGGGGATGGCTTGCGTCGGGATGAAGCCGATCACGCCGCGGCGCTGCTCGAGCAGCAAGCTCGCATAGGGCAAAGCGAGCTGCGCGGGCACTTGCGCCGCGCCGACCGTCGGGATGATGAGGTGGCGCGTGATGATCTGGTCGGTCAGATCCTCGCGCACCTGTGCGTCGGTCGAACCGATCTGCTGCAGTGCGGCTTCATATTTCTTGGGATCGAACTTGCCGTCGATCCCGGCCAGGCTCGGCTGACTGGCAATGATACCATCGACCGATTTCTTGCTGACGACCATGCCCTGCTGCGCGGCATAAGCGCGGAACGCCGCCGAATCGATCAGACGGTTGAGCGTCGCCTCGAACCCGCCGCCCGCAACGTACCCGGCCATGTCGAGTTGGGGGTTTTGCTGGCGATACTGATCGACGTCGCGCCGCGCCGCTGCCTGCAACTCGGCGACGGTGATCTTGGTCTTGCCGACGGTGACCGCGACATCGCCCTGCGCCGCGCCGCCCCCGCTACCCGAGAAGCTAGCTTTGTCGGACAGGACGAAGATCAGCCCCATCAACGCGACGAAACCGAGCGCGACCGCAGCCCCGATCGGATTGGTGATGAAGCGGCGGATGAAACTGATCATGGTCGGATTGGGCCGATCGTTGGAAAGCGGGTTGCGCGCCGCTTTAGGGGGGAGGCGGGGCGGCATCAAGCTTGCGTGCGCGGGTGGCTGCGTTATCGCATCCGCAAACACGACCGCAGAAGGGTGAGGGATGACACGACGCAAGCTGGTGGCAGGGAATTGGAAGATGAATGGCGACCGCGCGGCGCTGGCCGAACTGGTCGCGATCGCAACGGCGGGAGCGGGGAGCACGGCGGAGGTGGCGGTGGCGGTTCCGGCGACGCTAATCGCCCCGGCGGCGGCGCTGGTGCCGGGCTTCGCGATCGGGGCGGAGGATGTGCACCCGGCCGACAAGGGCGCGCATACCGGGTGCCTGTCCGCCGCGATGCTCAAGGAAACCGGGGCCTCCTTCTCGATCGTCGGGCATAGCGAGCGCCGTGCCGACTGCCACGAGACCGACGCCGAGGTGAAGGCCAAGGCCGAAGCGCTGCACCGCCACGCAATGCGCGCGATCCTGTGCGTTGGCGAAACACTGGCCGAGCGCGATGCGGGCCGGGCCGAGGCGGTGGTGACGGCGCAGATCGCCGGATCGCTGCCCGAGGGTGCGGCGGCGGCGTGGCTGTCGATCGCCTATGAGCCGGTCTGGGCGATCGGCACCGGGCGCACGCCGACGGTGGAGGACGTGGCGGCGATGCACGCCGCGATCCGCGCGAAGCTGCGCGCGTTGATCGGGGACGAGGCGGATGCGGTGCGGATTTTGTACGGCGGATCAGTGACGGCGGAGAATGCGGCGGACTTGCTGCACGCGGGCGATGTTGACGGCGCGCTGGTCGGCGGGGCAAGCCTGACGGCGGCGAAGTTCGTGCCGATTATTGAGGCGGCGTAAGCGCGGATGGTGCGGCGGCGCGCAGGCGGGGGGCAGTCCGGCGCTCGCGAGCGAACGACATTACCGATCCTCCCCCGCAAGGGGGCGGATTGTGAGCGCGACCGCTTGCGACCGTTGGTACTTTGAGCGATCCCTCGCTCATGGAACAGCAGACAAACTCTTCGATCGCGAGCCCCGGATCGATCGAACCGGTTGATCTGCCGGTTCTGGCACGGGCGCTGGAAGCCTCGTGGGACCATCTGACATCGTATCAGGGTGCGACACGTCCGGGCAATCCGGCGTATGGCCAATGCTACCCTACGTCCCGCGTGGTTCAGTGGTTCTACCCGGAGTATGAGATCGCCAAAGGCGAAGTCTGGACCGGAGACAGCGTCGAACAACATTTCTGGAACGTGCGCGGCACCGGTGAGCGTGCCGACTGGATTGACCTGAGTTGGGCTCAATTTCCGGCCGGGTCATTCGTGCGGCACTTCGAGCTTCTCGATCGCAATTCGTTGGGTGATAGCGAGCGGGCGCGGGAGAGGTGTGCGTTACTGCTCCGACGCGTGTTGTCCTACCTCGGCAATAACCCGAAATAGCGCCTGCTCGATTGAGCGAACACGGCAAGTTTTCATGAAAAGCGCCGCCTCGACCGCCCCGCTTCAAACCGGCGGGGGCACCAACCCGATCAGCTTCATCGCCACCGCTTGTGCGACCATCGTGAGCAGCCAGTAAAGACTGTCGCGGCCAATAAACGCGGCGCGTCCGCCGCGATAGCTGTGGGTGATCGCGACGACCGGCAGCACAAAGCCCGCCCAGATCACCACCGCGCTGCCCACCGCCATGATCCACGGCGCGGCCTTGGGAGGGGCTAGGATCAGCGCACCCGCCAGGATCGAGGCGAACCAGAACAAGCCGAGCGCGGCGGTGACGATCGCGCCGATCGACATGCGCCCCGCCGACCGGTCGAACGTCACGCGGTAGGCCGCACCGATCATCAGCCCGAGCGCCGTCGCGATCAGGATGGGGACCAGGTTCAGCCAGATGTAGATCATGCCGGATAGCGCCCCTTGAGCACTGCCCACGCCGCGCGCAGGCCGAGCGCGTCGCCGCCCTTGGGCCGGCCCGGCTTCGACGCTGGCCGCCACGCGAAGGTGTCGAAATGCGCCCAGGGCGTACCCGCGTCGACGAAGCGGCGCAGGAACAAGGCGGCGGTCACCGACCCGGCAAAGCCACCCTCGGGCGCGTTGATCATATCGGCGATATCGCTGTCGAGCATCGTATCGTAGCCGTCCCACAGTGGCATCCGCCACAGCGGATCGCCGACCGCGCTGCCCGCCGCGAGCAGCGCATCGGCAAGCGTATCGTCATTGACGAAGGTGGCGGGCAGATCGGGGCCGAGCGCCACGCGCGCCGCGCCGGTCAGCGTTGCGAAATCGAGGATCAGGCCGGGGTTGTTCTCCGCCGCCTTGGTCAGCGCATCGCCAAGGACGAGGCGCCCCTCGGCATCGGTATTGGTATTCTCGACCGTCAGCCCTTTACGCGAGCGCATAATGTCGCCGGGGCGGAAGGCGTTGCCCGAAATGCTGTTCTCGACCGCCGGGATCAGCAGATGCAGCCGCACCGGCAGGCGCAGCCCCATCACCAGACCGGCGAGCGCGAGGGCGTGGGCGGAACCGCCCATGTCTTTCTTCATCAGCTTCATGCTGCCGCCGGTCGTGATGTCGAGCCCGCCCGAATCGAATCACCCGCCTTTGCCGATGATGGCGATGCGCGGGTTTTTGGGATCGCCCCATTCGAGTTCGATCAGGCGCGGTTCGCGACCCTGGGCTGCGGCCTTCCCGACGGTGTGGATCATCGGATAGCCCTGCACCAGCGCGTCGCCCTTGGTCACCGTGACGGTGGCGTTGTGCGTGGCGGCGAGCGCATGGGCCTCGGCCTCCAGCTCGGCCGGGCCGAGATCGGCGGCAGGGGTGTTGACCAGATCGCGCACCCGCGCAGTGGCGGCCGCGATCGCGACGGTCTCGGCGATCCGCGCGGGTTCGCCGGTCAGCAGCACGCGCGGGCCTTGGGCGGCATCGTCGCTGCGGTAGCGGTCGAACTTGTGCTGCGCGAGACACCACCCCAGCATCGCCGCACCGGGTTCGCCCTCGGCCAGACGATAAATGCCTTCGGGCAATTGCTCGCCGAGCGAGGCGATCCGCCACGGCGACTCGACGCCTTCGTTGCACACCAGCAGCATCGCCCAATCTTCGGGTGTCTCGCCGGGAAGGACCGCGCGGTTGCCCGCCTTGCCGGTCAGCCGGTGCGCCGCGACGGTGGTGCGGATGCGCGGCGGCTGTGCGTTCAGCCATTCCGACCAGCGATCGGGATGGACGAGGTGGATGGTCCGCGCGGGCTGGCCGCGATCGGGCTGCAGCAGGTTCACGAAATCGGTCATTGCTGGGTGGGGGCCACTAGGAATTGTTCGATCTTTCCGTTGCTGCCGGGTTCGGCATAGGTACTGATGACGAGCGTGATTTTGGGGAATTCGACGCGGTACGTGCGGTTGACGAAGCCACCCCGCAACCGCGCCTTGCCCATCTGAACGAAGCTGCGCGGCGTGCCGAGCGAGGCGAGGCTGGTGCGGTAATCGCCGAGCGTGGTGGCGTTGAAATAGAAATTGGCATTTTCGGTCAGGCGGCTGCGGTCGAGCGTCCCCGCACGCACTTGATCGAACACGTGGCGGACTTGTGCGAGCGCGGCGGCGTCGGCGGGATCGGGCGCCGGCGGCGTGAGCACGATGCCCGACAGCTTTTGCGCGAGCACCTTGAAGGCTTCGTTCGACCAACTGTTGGTCAGCACGACGATCGCGGCCTTGTCGTCGGGGTACACGATGTTTTCGGAGAGGAAGCCGACCGCCTCGCCGCTATGTTCGATGAAGCGGTGGCCATTGGCGGCGCCGGTTAAGACGCCGAGGCCATAGCCGTTGGTGGTGCCGTCGGTGAGTTTGACCGGCGTTTCCTGCGTTGCCCAATCCTCAGGGTTGAGGACGGTGCGATCGAGCCGCGCGACGTCCCACAGCGCGAGTGATTTTGCGCTCATCGACAGCTCGCCCGCGGCATAGAGCCAGCCGTGCGCGGCGGGCGTGACGGGGCGCACCGGGCCGAGCGCGGCGCGGCCATAGCCTTGCGGAAAACCCGGCCCGATCGCCAGATCCTGATCGTAGGCGGTGATGCCGAGCGGCTTGAAGATGCGCGCCTTTAGGAAATCGAGCAGCGGCTGGCCCGACACTTTCTCGACGATCATCCCGGCAACGACATAGCCGGTGTTCGAATATTGCCACTGCGTGCCAGGCGCGAAATCGAGCGGTTTCTTGGCCCAGCGATCGACGATCTGCTGCGGCGTGACGGGCGTCGCCATCGCCTTGAAGCTGTAATCCTGCGGCCAATAATCCTGCAAGCCGGCGGTGTGGCTGAGCAATTGGCGGATCGTGATCGTATCGCCGCCGCTGATGTCGGGGACGTACTTCGCGACGGTATCATCGAGGCTCAACTTGCCGTCGCGTTGCAGCAATAGGACCGCCGCGGCGGTGAATTGCTTGGAGATAGAGGCGATCTGATACGGTGCCTCATCGCGCGTCGCGCCGATTTCGGCCTGTTTGCCATAGGCCTTGGCATAGACGACCCGCCCGCCGCGCACGATCGCGATCGAGGCGGAGGGCACGCCCGATTTGGCGAGCGTGTCGGTGACGGTGGAATCGACCTTTGCTGTTTCCGCAGGGGTTAAAGTCTGCGCGACGGCGGGCGCGGCGGCGACCAACAGGATCGCGGTCAGGCAGGATCGGAAGGGCGTCACGGGGAATCCATTCTCGGCTCGGATTTGCCGATATGTCATCCCCTTGGCGCAAAAGGAAAGCGCGAAGTGGCTCAGGCGACAGGCACGCCGTACAAATCGTGCTCGTCGGCATCCTCGATCTCGACCGCCACGATATCGCCCTGCTTGAAGTACACGGCGTCGCGCAGGAAGACCTCGCCGTCAATCTCGGGCGCGTCCGCCTTGGAGCGGCCGGTCGCGCCGCCTTCCTCATCGACCGCGTCGATGATCACGTCGAGGGTGCGGCCGATCTTGGCCTGGAGCTTCTCCGCCGAAATGCGCGCGGTGAGTTCCATCAGGCGGGCGTAGCGCTCTTCCTTGATCTCTTCCGGCACAGGGTTGGCCAAATCGTTGGCGGCGGCGCCCTCGACGGGTTCGAAACGGAACGCGCCGACGCGGTCGAGCTGCGCTTCTTCGAGCCAGTCCATCAAATAGGCGAAATCATCCTCGGTCTCGCCCGGGAAGCCGACCACGAAGGTCGATCGGATCGCGATGTCGGGCGCGATCGTGCGCCAATTCTTGATGCGCTCGAGCACCTTGGTTTCGTTGGCGGGGCGCTTCATCAGCTTGAGCACGTTGCGGCTGGCGTGCTGGAACGGGATGTCGAGATAGGGCAGCACCAGCCCCTCGGCCATCAGCGGTATGACCTGATCGACGTGCGGGTAGGGGTAGACATAGTGGAGCCGCACCCACGCGCCGAGCTTGCCCAGTTCGCGCGACAGGTCG
>JAIXZV010000048.1 GCA_027489365.1 Sphingomonadales bacterium | reverse complement strand
CGGCACTCGGCGCGTTCGATCGGAGCGCGGCGTGGGGCAAGCGCGCGGTTGCGCGATGGGGGCTGGCGGGGCTGGCGAAGAATCTGCGGCGGTAGGCACCCCGCCGTTCGCCCTGAGCCTGTCGAAGGGCACCTCTCCCCACAGCTGGCGTGGCGTGGGGCGAGAGGTGGTTCCACAACCCTGGATCAAGTCCGGGGCCGAACGGATTTAGGCCATCGCCAAACCCCGTCCCGGCGCTAAACCCCCGCCATGCACCTGCGCGCCGAAGCCCTGATCCTCGCGATCCGTCACCATGGCGAACATGGCGCGATCGTGCGCGCGCTGACTGCCGAGCATGGGTTGCAGGCAGGCTATGTGCGGGGCGGGCGGTCGAGCCGGATCCGGCCGATCCTGCAACCGGCGAACCGCGTGATCGGCGAGTGGCGCGCGCGGACCGATGATCAGCTTGCCAGTTTGAGCGTCGAGCTCGTCACCAGCCGCGCGCCGCTTTATGCCGAGCCCCTGCCTGCGCTCGCGCTCGAATGGGTGACGACGTTGACCGCCGCTGCGCTGCCCGAGGCGAACCCCTATCCCAGGCTCTACGCGGCGCTCGATGCGACGATCGAAGCGATTGCGGCGGCTCCGGCGGCGCGAGGGTGGGCGCTGGCGCTCGCGCGGTATGAATTGCTGGTTCTGGCGGAACTTGGGTACGGGCTGGAGCGCGAGACTCTGCCGCCTGCGCTCGCCAGCGGGGTCGCGCCCGAATGGCCTGAAATTCTGGAGGCGCTGGGCATCACGGGCGGGGCGCTGGCCGGGCAAATTCTGGTCGAGCGGCGCGCGGTGACGCTCGATGCGCGCGCGCGCCTGGTCGATCGCTTGAAAAGGGCGGTTGCGTGAAGCGGGCAGGGTCGGCAAGGCAATCGCCACATACTTCCGTTCGTCCTGAGCTTGTCGAAGGACTGCCTTTCCCTCGCGCGTCGCAAGAAGGACAGGGCTTCGACAGGCTCAGCCCGAACGGGTTCTTGGGGGTGTAAGTGGCACTGATCGCAATTCTCGCCGGTGACGGCATCGGACCCGAAGTAACCCGAGAGGCGCGGCGTGTGCTTGAAGCGCTCGACCTTGGCCTCACGTTTGAGACCGCGCCGGTCGGCGGTGCCGCCTATCGCGCGACCAGCCATCCGCTGCCGCCCGAGACGCTCGCACTCGCCAAGCGCGCCGATGCGATCCTGTTCGGCGCGGTCGGCGATCCCGAGATGGACGGGCTGGAGCGCGCGCTTCGCCCCGAACAGGCGATCCTCGGCTTGCGCAAGGCGCTCGGCCTGTTCGCCAATCTCCGCCCCGCCAAGCTCTTCCCGGGGCTCGAAGATGCGTCCGCGATGCGGCCCGAGATCGCGCGCGCGATCGACATGGTGATCGTGCGCGAGCTGACCGGCGACGTCTATTTCGGCGACAAGGGGCGCGGCATCACCAACAAGGGTCTGCGCGAAGGCCATGACATGATGCGCTATGACGAGGTCGAGGTGGCGCGGATCGCGCGTGTCGGCTTCGAAATGGCACAGCGGCGCAAGCGCATCATCACCTCGGTCGACAAGGCCAATGTGCTGGAAACCTCGCAATTGTGGCGCGAGGTCGTCAACGAGGTCGCGCGCGACTACCCCGAGGTTAAACTGACGCACATGTATGTCGATAACGCCGCGATGCAGCTGGTGCGCAATCCCGGCGCGTTCGACGTGATCGTGACGGGCAATCTGTTCGGCGACATCCTGTCCGATCAGGCGAGCATGTGCGTCGGGTCGATCGGGATGCTGCCCTCTGCCTCGCTCAACGAATGGCAGGGGACGTGCGGTCTGTACGAGCCGATCCACGGCTCCGCGCCCGATATCGCGGGCCAGGGCAAGGCCAATCCGTGCGCGGCGATCCTGTCGGCGGCGATGCTCCTGCGGCACTCGCTGGCGGACGAAGCCTCGGCGGCGCGGATCGAGGCGGCGGTGGTTGCGGCGATCGGCGGCGGCGCGCGCACGGTCGATCTGGGCGGTACGCTATCGACCGAGGCGATGGGCGATGCGGTGCTGGCCGCGCTTGCATGAGTGACCGCCTCGAACTGGCGGTCGTCATCCCGACCTTCAACGAGCTGCGCAACGTGCCGCTGCTGATCGCCAAGCTCGATGCGGCGCTCGCCGGACGCGGGTGGGAAGCGATCTTCGTCGATGACGACAGCCCCGACGGCACCGCGCAGGCGGCGCGCGACATCGCGCTGACCGATCGGCGCGTGCGCGTGATCCAGCGGATCGGGCGGCGTGGCCTGTCCTCGGCCTGTATCGAGGGCATGTGTGCGACGGCGGCACCCGTTGTCGCCGTGATCGACGGCGATCTGCAGCATGACGAGACGATCCTGCCGGCGATGCTCGATGCGTTGCAGGCCGATCCGGCGCTCGATGTGGTGATCGGCTCGCGCTTCGTCGCGGGCGGCGGGACTGGGGATTGGGATCATGACCGGGTGGCGAAATCTGCGCTTGCGACAAGGATTTCCAAACGTGTGCTGAAAGCCGACCTCAACGATCCGATGAGTGGTTTCTTCATGATCCGCGCGGCGGTGGTGCGCGAGATGATCCCGTCGCTGTCCGCGATCGGGTTCAAGATCCTGCTCGACATCATGACGGCGAGCCCGCGCCCGCTCAAATTCCTCGAACTGCCCTATACCTTCCGGCTGCGCACCGAAGGCGAGAGCAAGCTCGATTATGTCGTGGCGATGGAGTTCCTCATCGCGCTCTACGACCGCATGTTCGGGCGGATCGTGCCGGTGCGCTTCGTGATGTTCTCCGCGATCGGCGCGATCGGCGCTTTGGTGCATCTGGCGGTGCTGTGGGTGCTGTTCCGGGAGAGCGGGCTGGAGTTCGTTGCCGCGACGATCGTTGCGACTTTGGTGGCAATGACGTTCAATTTCTTCCTCAACAATGCGCTGACCTATCGCGAGCGGCGGCTGACGGGCGCGCGCGCACTGTTCGACGGATGGGTGTCGTTCTGCCTGGTCTGCGCGGTCGGGGCGGCAGCGAATGTCGGCGTCGCGGCGTTCCTGTTCGAAGTGCAGCATGGTGCCTGGGCGCTGTCGGCGCTGGCGGGGATCGTGGTGGCGGCGGTGTGGAATTTCGCGCTGTCGTCGCGCTTTGTGTGGGGGCGGTATTGAGAGTACCCTCTTGTCATCCCCGCGAAAGCGGGGACCCAGCTCCCACGGCACGAGATGGGTCCCCGCTTTCGCGGGGATGACAAGAGGGGCAGGTCACACCCAGCTTGGGAACCAGGTCCAGAAATGGAAGGCGTTCGGCCCGCTCAATGGGGCCGCCGAGAGTACCGGATAGAACAGCACGAACACCGCCAGCACGACGATCAGCCCCCCTTCGTTCCACCGCTTGTCGCGTTTGAAATGGTCGAGCGCGACCGCCAGCGCGACGCACAGGAAGATGCTCGGCAGATAATAATAATAAAAGAAACCGAGCGACTTGGGGATGACGGCCCAGACGGCGTAGCTACCGATCCACAGCCCCGCCGCGGCGAGCGCTGCTGCGCTGCGGTCGCGCCACCACGCAAAAAGGCACGCCGCCACCGCGATCAGCCCGCCATAAAGGATCGCCAGATTGCCGATCAGCAGCACCCCGCGCTGCGCCCCGTCGGCGCTCTCGTAGAGATACCAGATCGGGCGGATCATGAACGGCCAGCTCCACCACGATGATTGATACGGGTGCGACGGCAGGATTTGCGTCTGTTGGTGGTACATCGTGGCCTGGAACGGCAAGAGCTTGGCCAGCGTCATCGCGTCGATGTGATAGAAGAAAGCCGGCGCAAAGGTCAGGAGATACGCCGCTATGCTGACCGCGCCGAGCGTCAGGATCGCCGGGATTGCCGCCATGCCGGGCCAATGGCGATGCCCGCCCGCATTCAGCGCGGCGTAGATCGAACGACCGCTCGCCCGCGCATCGGCCAACCGCACCGCGACGAACGCGATCGCGGCAAAAGCGATGAACGGTGCCGCGCTCCATTTCGCTGCGACCGCAAGCCCGAGCAAGGCGCTCCCGAGAATCCAGCGGCCCCATGCGGGCGGCCCGCTTCCCGCCCGCATCGCCCACAGCAAGCTTGCGATGCCGAGCAGCGAGAACGCCGCCATGAACCCGTCGAGCATCGCGATCCGCGCCTGCACGAACACGGTGAAATTGAACAAGGCGAACAGCGCGCCGAACACCGCCGGGCGGACGCGCCCGAGCATCAGCCACAGGATCGCGAACACCCCCAGCACCGTCGCCGTGCCCGCCAGTGTGGAGAAAAAACGCCACCCCAGGGCGTTGTCGCCGAACAGCAGGATGCCCGCCGCGATGATCTCCTTGGCCAGCAGCGGATGCTCGATATTGCTCGGCCCGGCGAGCGCGATCAGTTTTCGCGCGGCGGGGACATAGTGCACTTCGTCGAACATCAGCTTCGACGGGATCGTCAGGCGATAGCAGAACAGCAGTTGCGCCAGCAGTGCGAGGATCGCGGCGGCGCGATAGGGGCTGGGCTGCGGTTGCGTCACAGCAGCGCTATTCCCGCTCAAGCCATTCCTTTCAAGCCCGTGCCCGCGATCCCCATTGACGGGCACCGCACGCTCCCGGCAAAGCAGCGCCATGAAACGCCGCACCGGACAAGACCAGAGCATCACGCGCCAATGGCGCCCCGCAACGCAAGCCGTGCGCGGCGGCACCGCGCGCAGCGAATGGGGCGAAACCTCCGAGGCTTTGTTCCTGACCTCGGGCTATGCGTACGATTGCGCGGGCGATGCGGCTGCGCGTTTCTCGGGGGATCAGGTCGGCATGACCTATTCGCGCCTGCAGAACCCGACGGTCGAGATGCTCGAAGGCCGCATCGCCTTGCTCGAAGGGGCCGAGGCGTGCCGCACGATGGCGACGGGCATGGCGGCGATGACTGCGGTCTTGCTGTGTCAGCTCCAGACTGGCGACCATATCGTCGCCGGGCGCGCGGCGTTCGGGTCGTGCCGCTGGCTGACCGATACGCTGCTGCCGAAGTTCGGGATCGAGGTCAGCATCGTCGATGCGCGCGACCCGCAGCAATTTCAGGACGCCTGCAAGCCCAACACCAAGCTGTTCTTCTTCGAAACGCCGGCCAATCCGACGATGGATGTGGTTGATCTGAAAGCGGTTTGCGACATCGCGCGTGCCCGTGGGATCGTCAGTGTGGTGGACAATGCGTTTGCCACGCCCGCGCTGCAGCGGCCGATGGAGTTCGGTGCGGACGTGACCGCCTATAGCGCGACCAAGATGATGGACGGGCAGGGGCGCGTGCTGGCGGGCGCGGTGTGCGGGACGCAGAAGTTCATCGACGACGTGCTGCTGCCCTTCACGCGCAATACGGGTCCGACGCTGAGCGCGTTCAACGCGTGGGTGGTGTTGAAGGGGCTGGAGACGCTCGACCTGCGCATCCGCCGTCAATCCGAGAACGCGCTCAAGGTCGGTCGGATGATCGAGGCGCGCGTGCCGCGCATCCTCCACCCCGGCCTGCCGAGCCACCCGCAGCACAATCTCGCGATGAGCCAGATGGAAGCGTGCGGGCCGATCTTCGCGTTCGAGGTGGAGAATCGCAAGCAGGCCCATGCCCTGCTCGACGCGCTGCAGTTGGTCGATATCTCGAACAATATCGGCGACTCGCGCTCGCTGATGACGCATCCCGCCTCGACGACGCACTCCGGCGTTGCCGAGGAAAAGCGGCTTGAGATGGGCGTCACCGAGGGCCTGCTGCGCGTCAACGTCGGGCTGGAAGATGCGCAGGACGTGATCGAGGATATCGACCGCGCGCTAACTGCGGTGGGATTGTGAGCAGCGCGCTGAAAGCGCTGTTTCCCCATGTCGCCGAAACGCGCGGCATCATCGTGCGTGTCTCGGTGAGTTTCCTGCCGGAACAGTCCGAGCCCGATCGTGGGCGGTGGTTCTGGGCCTATCATATCCGGATCGAGAATGCCGGTGCGATGTCGGTGCAATTGCTGACGCGGCACTGGATCATCACCGACGGGCGCGGTGCGCGCCATTCGGTCGAGGGCGAGGGTGTGATTGGCGAACAACCGCTGATCGCGCCGGGCGAGAGTTTCGATTACGTCTCGGGTTGCCCGCTCTCCACACCGAGCGGCGCGATGCTCGGTAGCTATCACATGATGGGTGAGGACGGGTCGGGCTTCGACGTCGAGATCCCGCGCTTTGCGTTGCTCGCGCCGGCGGTGGGGGCGTGAGGTCCTTCGAGACTCGTCACCCCAGCGAAGGCTGGGGTTTTTGCGTCATCGGGCGTGCCCTCATCAACAAGATGCCAGCCTTCGCTGGCATGACGGGTGATGGCTGGGTGAGCGCCGTCGCATGAAACGCACGCATCTCCCCCTGAACGGCTTGCGCGTGCTCGATGCTGCCGCGCGCCACCTGAGTTTTACCCGCGCCGCCGACGAACTCGCGGTAACCCCGGCGGCGGTGGGACAGCAAATCCGCGCGCTGGAGGATACGCTCGGCGTCGTGCTGTTCCGGCGCACGACTAAGGGGCTGGAGTTGACCCCCGAAGGCGAAAGCGGCCTCGCCGCGCTGCGCCAGGGCTTCTGGCAGTTCGAGGAAGCCGTGCGCGCGATGCAGGCGGGGCAGACGTCGAAGTCGCTGACCATCGCCGCGCCGCGCGATCTGACCGAGAAATGGCTGATGCCGCGCCTGGCCGAGATTGCGCGGAACGACGGCGAGCTTCGGTTCGTGCTGATTTCGGCCGACGAAACGATCGATTTCACCGAAGCCAATCTCGATCTCGCGATCCGCTGGGG
>JAIXZV010000354.1 GCA_027489365.1 Sphingomonadales bacterium | reverse complement strand
TCGAGGAAATCGAGCCGCGGCGATTGCGCGCGATCGACCTCGACGAAGCGATGTCGGCGCATTGGCAGCGCGCGCTCGATCTGTTCGGCATCGTGCTCGATCGCTGGCCAGCCGAACTCGCGCGGATCGGCAGGATCGATGCCGCAGAGCGCCGTGGAACGATGCTGCGGCGACTGGCGGAACGCTGGCAGGATGTGCCTCCGGCCGGGTTCGTCTGCGCGGCAGGCATCACCGACAGCGCGCCAGCGGTCGCCCAATTGCTGCGCAGCATTTCGCAATTGCCGCGCGGCATGGTGGTGCTCGCCGATCTCGCGATCGCGATGGATCCGGCCGAGTGGGATGCGCTGGGGCCATTCGATCCCGACCCCGTGACCGGGCTGGTGCGGCGATCGATCGAAACGCACCCGCAATTCCATTTGAAGCTGTTGCTCGAGCGGATGGGCGTCAATCGCAGCGAGTTCCGCACGTGGCGCGACGGCAGCGATCATGATGCGACGGTCGCGCGCGGGAAAGCGGTGGCGAACGCGCTCGCCGCAGCGGAGTTCACCGCGCGGTGGACGACGCTCGCGCCGGATCAGCGCCGGATCGAGGGTATTGCTGCGGCCGAACTGGCGACGCCGGGCGAGGAGGCGCAGACGATCGCGCTCGCGTTGCGCGAGGTGGCGGAGACGCCGGGGCGGACGGCGGCTCTCGTCACGCCCGACCGGGGCCTTGCGCGGCGCGTGGCGGCGCATTGCGCGCGCTGGGGCATTGCGATCGACGATTCGGCGGGGCGGCCACTGTCGATCCTGCCGTCGGGCACGCTGCTGACCGCGCTGGCCGAAGCGGCGACGCAGCGCTTTGCGCCGCTTGCGCTGCTGACGTTTCTCAAACATCCGCTGGTGCGCTTCGGTGCGGGACGGACCGACTGGCTGGAGGGCGTGCGCGCGCTCGATCGCACCTTGCGCGGGCCACGACCGGCGGCGGGGCTGGCGGGTGTCGATGCGCAGCGGCGCGATGCGCGCCGCGCACAACTGGCGCTTGCCTGGTGGCCTGAGGCGCGCGTCCTGCTCGAACCGGTCGAACGGGCGTTCGAACACGGGCCGCAGCCGCTTGCCCCGCTGCTCGCTGTGCTGCGTGAAACCGCGCAGGCGCTTTGCGGTGATGCGGTCTGGGCCGGCCCCGCCGGGCGCGCCGCCGCCGAATTGCTGCGCGCGGCGGAGGATTATGCCGGGCAGGGGCCGAACGGGGTCGATCCGGCGAGCTTTGCACCGCTGCTCAAGACGTTGATGGATGAGATCGCGGTGCGGCCGCCGCAAGGCGGGCATCCGCGGCTCGCGATCTACGGGTTGATCGAGGCGCGCTTGCAGACCGCCGATCTGATGATTCTGGGCGGATTGAACGAAGGGACCTGGCCCGGTCTGCCAGCACCCGACCCGTGGCTTGCGCCGCGCATTCGTACCGAACTCGGCCTGCCGGGGCTTGATCGCGGCGTGGGCGTCGCGGCGCATGATCTGGCGCAAGCGCTGGGTGCGCCCGCCGCGCTGATGACGCGGGCGCGGCGCGGCGGCACGCAACCGGCGATCGCCTCGCGCTTCTGGCTGCGGCTGCAGGCGCTGGCGGGCGAGAAGTTCGAGCGTGCGGCCGCGCTCAAGGGGTGGGCACGGGCACTCGACGATCCGGGCGGCTATGCGCCCGCGACCAAGCCCGAGCCGGTCCCGCCGCCCGAGCTGCGTCCGAAGAAGATCGCGGTGACCGACGTCGATCGGCTCAAGGCCGACCCGTACGCTTTCTATGCCAAGCGCATCCTCGGGCTGGTCCAGTTCGATCCGGTCGACGCCGATCCGAGCGCGGCGTGGCGCGGGACGGCGGTGCACGACATTCTGGAGCGCTGGGCACGCGAGGACCAATGCGCGCTCGACAAATTGCACGATCGCGCGCGCGCGATGTTCGACGATGCGCATCCGATGCAGCGTGCTTTGTGGCGGCCGCGTTTGATGGAGGCGATCGATTGGATCGTCGCCGAGATGGGGCGCAACCTCGACGCCGGTCGCACCGTGCTGGCGGTCGAACAATCTGGCGAGACGGCGATCGCGGGGGTCACGCTGACGGGCAAATTCGACCGGATCGACCGGTTGCCCGACGGATCGCTCGCGGTGATCGATTACAAGACCGGCAAGGCGCCGTCCCCGGCGGCGGTGCGCGAGGGGTTCAGTCTGCAACTGGGCTTGCTCGGGCTGATTGCCGAGCGCGGCGGCTTCACTGGCATCGGCGGGGCGGCGCGGGGGTTCGAATATTGGTCGCTGACCAAGCATGGCGATTCGTTCGGGCGCGCCACCTCGCCGGTCGATCCGGCGGGCAAGGGCGACAAGGTGCTGCCTGACGACTTTACAGCGCTGGCCGCGCGGCATTTCACCGATGCTGCGGCGGACTGGCTGACCGGCACGCGCGGGTTCGAGGCGAAGCTGCATCCGGAATATGCGCCTTATGCGGAATATGATCAGTTGATGCGGCGTGACGAATGGTATGGGCGTGATTGATTTTATCCCGTTCGTGTCGAGCGCAGTCGAGACACCTGCGCTCGGAACGGTGTCTCGACTGCGCTCGACACGAACGGGTGGGGGCGTTGGGTGGTGACTGGAGCGCACCGCCCGCTTCCGATCCTCAAGGATCAGCAAGCCCGCGCGAGCGATCCCGGCGGGCATGTCTGGCTGTCCGCCTCTGCGGGCACCGGCAAGACGCAAGTGCTGACCGCGCGCGTTTATCGGCTCTTGCTGCGCGGGGTCGATCCGGCGGCGATTCTGTGCCTGACCTTCACCAAGGCGGGGGCCGCCGAAATGGCCGGGCGGATCGGCGAGCGGCTGGCGGCGTGGGTGCGGATGGCGCGCCCCGAACTGGTCGGCGATCTCCACGCGCTGGGCGAAGAGACGAGCGATGCGATGATCGCGCGTGCCCGCACGCTGTTCGCGCGCGTGCTCGATGCGCCGGGCGGCGGCATCCGCATCCAGACGATCCACGGTTTCTGCCAGAGCCTGTTGTCGGCCTTCCCGGTCGAGGCGGGGCTGGCGCCCGGCTTCCGCCCGATCGAGGCGCGCGAGGAAGCGGTGCTGGCGCGCGAGGCGCTCGCCGAATTGCTCGTGACGGCCGAGACGGAAGGGCGCGACGCTACGATCGCCACGGTCGGAGCCTTGAGCCTGCGGCTGGGGGAGGGCGAGGCCGAACGCTTCCTGCTCGCCTGCGCCCATGCGCGCGCCGCGATGGCCGAATTGCCGATGGGGGACGGTGTCCAGCCGTTTATCCGCCGCGCGCTCGATTTACCGACCGGGGACATTGAGGCCGCGATCGCCGATGCCTGCGGCGACAATGAGTTCGATGTCGATGCGGTCGCGCGGCTCGCGGCGGCGAACCGCGCCTGGGGAACGGCAACCGGCGGCAATCATGCCGATATCGCCGAATGCTGGGTCGAAGCGACGCCCGAAATGCGCGCGCGGATGCTCGGCGATTTGATCGGCGTGCCGTTTACCGCCAAGCGCGAGCCGCGCAAATATTCGCCCAAGCTGCTCGCCGCTGATTCAGAGTATGCGGATCTGGCGGTGCAGGTGGGGGAGGCGTGCGCGGACTTGCTGTCGCTGCGCGAGCGCGCAGCTTATGCCGATCTGCTCGCCGCCGGGCTATCGGTCGGGCGCGATTATGCTGCAACCTATGAGCGCGCCAAGCGGCGGATCGGCGCGGTCGATTTCGACGATCTGATCCGCGCGACGATCGACCTGCTCGCGCAGCCGGGAATGGGCGATTGGGTGCGCTACAAGCTCGACCAGGCGACCGAACATGTCCTGATCGACGAGGCGCAGGATACCAACCCCGATCAGTGGGCGATCATTCGCGCGCTTGCGGATGAGTTTTTCTCGGGCGAGGGCGCGCATGGCGATCGGTTGCGGACGCTGTTTACGGTCGGCGATTTCAAGCAGGCGATCTTCGGGTTTCAGGGCACGCATCCGAAGTTTTTCGGCGGTGCGGAACTGCATTTCGGTACACTCGCCCGCGACGCCTGGGCGGCAGACGACGAGCAGCGTCGCCGCACTGGCACGATGCGCGCGCGGCCGTGGCACCGGCTGTCGCTGATCCAGTCGTTCCGCTCGACCCGGCCCGTACTGGAGTTCGTCGATGCCGCGATCGAGGCGCTGCCCGAACCGGGGCTCGGCGCGATCGCCGACCGCGAAGTCCATGCGAGCGAAGTGCCGGGGCCGGGCACCGTTACGCTGTGGCCGCTCGTCGCGGCGGGCGGGTCCGAGGAGGATGAGGAAAGCTGGGTTTCCGACTCCACCCGCGAACTCGCGCGGCAGATCGCGCGCACGATCAAGGGGTGGATCGGCACGCTGATGCTGGAGAGCAAGGGGCGCACGCTGCGGCCCGAGGATGTGATGATCCTGGTCAAGCGGCGCGGCGAACTCGCTTCGCTGATCGTCGCGCGGCTCTATGCCGAGGGCGTGCCGGTCGCCGGGGTGGACCGGCTGCGGCTCAACGCGCCGCTGTCGGTGCAGGATTTGCTCGCCGCGATCCGCTTCGTGCTGCAGCCCGACGATGATCTCTCGCTCGCATCGCTGCTCGTCTCGCCGCTGATCGGGTGGGATCAGGAGCGGCTGATGGCGGAGGCACCGCGCGGCTCGGTCAGCCTGTGGCGGCATTTGACCCGACCCGGTGGCCCGGGCGATCTTGCGCCGTTGTTCGCCTTGCTGGCGCGCGCCGACATTGCGACGCCGTACCAGTTTCTGGAGGAAATCCTGTCCGGGCCGCTCGGCGCGCGGCGCAAGCTCGTGCAGCGGCTCGGGCAGGAGGCGCGCGATCCGATCGAGGAAATTCTGACCGCCGCGCTCGATTTCGAATCGCTCGGAACGCCGTCGCTGCAGCGCTTCCTCGACTGGTTCGATCGCGGCGAGGTCGAGATCAAGCGCGATCCGTCGGCGCCGCTCGATGCGGTGCGCGTGATGACGGCGCATGGCGCGAAGGGCTTGCAAGCGCCGCTGGTGATCCTGGCCGATGCGGCGGTCGATCCGACCCGCTCGCCGCGCTCGACGCTGAAATGGCGCGCGGGCGATATGGCGGCGGAGCTGCCGGTGATCCGCCCGCGCAAGGGTGAGGCGACCGGGCCGCTCGCCGTCCTGGTCGAGGAGACGGCCGCGAGCGATCTCGAGGAGCATTGGCGGCTGTTCTACGTCGCCGCGACGCGCGCCGAGGAACGGCTGGTGATCGTCGGGTCGGTCGGGCCGAAGGCGCAAGGGGTCGCGCCCGAGCTGAGTTGGTATGCGGCGGCGGATCGCGCGATGCTCGCGCTAGGGATCGAGGGAGAGGGTAGGCGGGACTTCACTGGCCGCGTGCCGCAACGCCCCGTCGCGCCCGACCGTAAGGGTGCGCGCGCGGTCGCCGAGGCAGCGGCGTTGCCGGATTGGGCAACCCGGGCCGCGCCGGTCGAGGCCCGCCCGCCACGCCCGCTCGCGCCGTCCTCGCTGGGGGATGATCTGGTCGCCGATGCGCCGCCGACCGAGCAGATGCGCGTAGCGGCGGAGCGCGGGCGGCTGATCCACGCCTTGTTCGAGCGCTTGCCAGCGGTGGCACCTCCGGGGCGCGCGGAGGCCGCCGAGCGCTGGCTCGCGCGGGTCGGCGCGGTCGAGGCGGTGGCGACGCGGGCGGAGATCGCCGCGCCGGTGCTGGCGGTGTTGGGCGACCCCAGTCTTGCCGCGCTGTTCGGGCCAGAGTCGCTGGCGGAGGCGCCGATCGCCGCAGTGTTGCCCGATGGCTTCGTCGTATCGGGCACGGTCGACCGCTTGCTGGTGACGCCGGAGCTCGTTCGCGTGATCGATTTCAAGACCGGGCGGCGCGTGCCGGCCACCCCCGATGCGATCCCGCCGTTTCACGTGCGGCAGATGGCGGCTTATGTAGCGGCGCTGTCGGTGATCTTTCCGGGGCGACGGATCGAGGCGGCGTTGCTCTACACCAGCGGGCCGACGCTCCACGTGCTGGAAGACGCCCTATTGAACGCGCACAAGCCCGGCTTTGCGCCTGCGGAGCAAAGCTAGGCCGCGCGCGCTTGAGTGGGCGCGTGCGACACCCTATTTCATCGTCAACCATAGGAGATTCATCATGGCGACCAAGCAGATTACCGACGCGAGCTGGGAAGCAGACGTCACCAACGCAACCGGCCCCGTTCTGGTCGATTTCTGGGCCGAATGGTGTGGCCCGTGCAAGATGATCGGGCCGAGCCTGGAGGAAATCTCCGACGAATTGGGCGAGCAGGTCACGATCGCCAAGCTCAACATAGACGACAATCCCGATGCGCCGGGCAAGTTCGGCGTGCGCGGCATCCCGACGATGATCCTGTTCAAGAACGGCGTCCCCGCCGCGACCAAGGTCGGTGCCGAGCCCAAGGGCAAGTTGAAGGCCTGGCTTGAGGGTGAGTTGGCCTGACCCGGAAATTGGGCGCAAACCTGCCGTTACGTTGACTGCGGGTTTGCGCCCGACATCTTTGCTTCTTCAGCTGCGATAATCGGCGTTAATCGAAATATAGCCATGCGTCAGGTCGCACGTCCAAACGGTCGCGCGGCCTTCGCCCAGGCCGAGATCGACGCCAATTTCGATGTCCTGACCCTTCAGGTGTGCTGCAACAGGCGCTTCGTCATACCCGGCGACGGCAAGTCCGCCGGTCGCAACCTGCGTGTCGCCGAAGCGGATGCTGAGCAAGTCGCGCTCGGCGGGCTCGCCGGCCTTGCCGACCGCCATCACGACACGACCCCAATTGGCGTCCTCGCCCGCGATCGCCGTTTTGACGAGCGGCGAGTTCGCGATGCTGAGCGCGATCGTGCGCGCACTCGCGTCGCTCTCCGCACCGGTCACGGCGATCTCGATGAATTTCGACGCGCCTTCACCGTCGCGCACGACGAGGTGCGCGAGGTGCAGGCACAGGTCCGACAAGGCCGCGCGGAAGGCATCGGCCCCGGCATCGTCGGAATCGCTCAGCGGTGCATTGCCCGCCGCCCCGGTCGCGAAGGCAAGCACGGTGTCGCTGGTCGAGGTGTCGCTATCGACCGTTATGCACGAGAAGCTCGCGCGGTTGGCTTCGGACAGCGCGGCTTGCAGGAATACCGGATCGACCGCCGCATCGGTGAAGATGAAGCCGAGCATCGTCGCCATGTCCGGTGCGATCATGCCCGATCCCTTGATGACGCCAACCAACGTGACGGTCCGGCCATCGACGATCGCCGTCGTCATCGCGCCTTTGGTGAAGGTGTCGGTCGTGCCGATCGTGGTGGCGACATCTTCCCACGAACACGGTTCGGCGGCGAAAGCGGCATCGAGCCCGGCCTCGGCCTTGTCGATCGGCAAGGGAACGCCGATGACGCCGGTCGACGCGACGAACACGTCGGAGGGCTGGCACCCGAGATGCCCCGCCGCCCGCGCCGCGACCGCCTCGACCGCCGCGCGTCCGCGCTGCCCGGTGAAGGCATTGGCATTACCCGCGTTGACGACCAGCGCGCGGGCCTGACCCAAAACCAGCGCCGCGCGGCACCATTCGACCTCGGGCGAGGGGCATTTGCTGGTGGTGGTGACGCCTGCCACACTGGTTTCCGGCAC
>JAIXZV010000145.1 GCA_027489365.1 Sphingomonadales bacterium | reverse complement strand
AGCAGGACCGCGCGGTGCACGGTATCCTCCAGCTCGCGGACATTGCCGGGCCAGGGATGCTGTAGCAGCAGCGCGGTCGCCGCCTCGTCGAAGCCGCGCGGCGGCAGATCGTTGGCGAGCGCGAAGCGGTCGGCGAAGAAGCTCGCCATCGGCAGGATATCGCCGATCCGCGCGCGCAGCGGCGGCAGCGCGATCCGCACCAGCCCCAGCCGCGCGAGCAGATTGCCCTGGAACAGCCCCTTGGCGACCAGCGCATCGAGATCGACCCCGGTGCTGGCCATGATCCGCGCGCGGATCGTTGCTGCCTCGGCCGCAGGGCGGTGAACGCTGGTGCCTTGCAGCACGGCGAGCAGGCGCGCCTGCGCGGCGGGGGCGAGCGCCTCGACATCGCGCAGGAACACGGTGCCATCGACCGCCTCCTCGATCCGCCCGCGCCGCCGCGCGACGGCACCGGGAAAGGCACCGGCGGCATGGCCGAACATTTCGGATTCGAGGATTTCAGGGCTGTTGGTCGCGCAATCGATGACGATGAAGCGACCGTGCCGACCCGACGCATCGTGCATAGCGCGGGCGAACAATTCCTTGCCGCAGCCGCTTTCACCGACGATCAGCATCGGTGCGCTCGAATGCGCCATTGCGAGGCCGAGCGCGAGCGCGCGTGCCAGCGCGGGATCGTCGCCGACGATGCGCGTCACGTTCTGCGACACCGACAGGATCGCTGCGGCGATCAGATCGGCTTGCGGGGGCAGCGGCACGTAATCGCGCGCACCGGCGCGGATTGCCGCAACCGCGCGGTCGGCCGCCGCATCGATCCCGCAGGCGAGCACCGGCACTGCGATCCGTTCGGACCGCAATTGCGCGATGAAGCGGGCGACGTCCTGATCGATGTCGATCATCACGATGTCGCCGCCGTCGTCGCGCAGGATCTGCAGCGCCATCGCGGCATTGTCAGCGAGCGTGACGTGCGCGCCAGTTTCGCGCGCCATCGCGGCGGCGGTGCGGAATTCGGTGCCGGGCGCGCCGACCAGAACCACATGAACGGGGCCTGTTGCGTGCACGGGCTCAGCGCTCCTGACGAACGATTTCGGTCAGCGTCACGCCAAGCGAATTGTCGATCATCACCACTTCGCCGCGCGCGATCAGCCGGTTGTTGACGAAGATGTCGACCGGTTCGCCGACGCGCCGATCGAGCTCGATCACCGCGCCTGCCTTCATCTGCATCAGCGCACCGATCGCGATACGCGAGCGGCCGAGCACCGCCTGCACCTTGACCGGCACGTCATAGATCGCCTCCAGGCTTCCCGCGCCGACAGGCGAAGCCGGTCCGGGGGACGGGGGGGCGCCAAAATCCTCGAGCGGCGGGAAATCTTCGAGGCCGCTGTCGCTGGCGACGACCATGTCGCGCTGCTCGTTTTCCATCGGGATTGGGCTTTCCATCATGCGTTCATCCATTGCCGGATCACAGACGCCGCCTCGGCGGGGCTGCTGTTGATCGAGTCACCGATTTTCTTGAGAGACGAGAGTTTGATGCGGCCATCGACCTGCGCCAGCGCGATGTCCTGATCGAGCTGCGAGGTGTCGTCGCCGGCCTCGCGCATCGCTTCGATCTGGAGCAGCGCTTCGGGATCGCCCTCGGCCGCGCGGGCGACGAGCGCCTGGGTTTCGGCATTTTGCGCGGTCAATTGGCGCGCTTCTTCGGCCAATTGCTCGGGCGTGACCTTGGGCCGCAACATCCGGAGCGCGATCAAGCCGACGGCGGCGATCACGATCAGTTTGAGCAGGCTGAACACCTGATCCATCGAAACCCAGGAGAACCAGCTACCCTTGGCATCGGCGAACGGATCGACCGCGGCGAAGGTCATGTTCTCGACCACAACGCTATCACCGCGCGCCTGGTCGAAGCCGACCGCGTTCTGCACGAGCCGGGTCAGGCGTGCGATCTCGGGGGCGGGCAAGCCCTTCTTGCCGCCATCGACCATCACCGCGACGGTGAGGCGCGTCAGCTTGCCCGGCGCGCGGACTGTGACGGTGCGCGTCTGGCTGTTTTCGTAAGTGGTATCCTCCGACGTTTCGTTGCGTGCCGAGCGGCGGCTGTCGCCGGTTGCGCCGGTCGCCGGTTGCGCACCCTTGCTCTCGGGGAGCTGCGCGCCGACCGAAGCGCCGGGCGGCGTTGCGCCATTTTCATTGCTCTGGTCGCCGCTTTCGACGGTGATCTGGTGGCCGATCACTTGCTTGTCGGGATCGAAGACGTTGGTCTCTTCGCGCGTCTGGTCGCGGCCGACTTGCGCGGAGACTTCGGCGCGAACCTTGCCTGCGCCGACGATCGGTTCGAGCATCGATTCGATCTGCGTGCGCATCCGGTTTTCGATGGCTGTCTGGCGGTCGTCGGCCTGCGCGGCGCCCCCTTCGTCGGACTCGCCGGCCCGTGCGAGCAAGGCACCGGTCTGATCGACGATCGAGACTTGTTCGGGCGAGAGTTCGGGGACCGAGGAGGACACCAGATAGCGGATCGCCTGCACGGCGGAGGCCGGCAGCTTGCCGCGCGTCTTCAAGGTGACCGATGCGGTTGCCTTGCGCGATTCCGCAGCGAACATCGCGCGTTCGGGCATGACGATATGGACGCGCGCGCGGTCCACGCTGTCGAGGCTTTGCAGCGATTTTTCGAGCTCGCCCTCGATTGCGCGGGTTTCGTTGAGCTTGGCGCGGGAGGAGGAGACACCGAACGGCTGCTCGGCATCGAGCACTTCATACCCGACCTTCCCGCTCAATTTGTCGGCGGCCATCGCCATGCGCAATTCGGGGAGCTTTTCCTTGGGTGCCAAGATCGCGCTGCCATCGGGGGAAAGCTGAAACGGCACGTTCTGCGCGGTGAGCTTGGCGGTCATCGACTGCGCCACCGCCGGATCGAGATCGGTATAGAGATAGCCCATCTCGTTCGATCCGCCGCGCATCGCAACTGCGGCGAGCACGCCCAGCAAGGCGACCGCGACCCCGCCCATGATCATCAGGCGGCGCGTGCCAAGCTGCGCAAAGAAGTTTCGCAATCCGTCCAAGGCCGGCCCCACTGAAGCAATCGGGGTGATGACCCCTCCCGATCATTATAGGAGGATGTGGGCGGAAGATTTTGCCGGGTAGGTAATTCTTGCCGTCAGGCGGCGCTTTTGTCGTGCCCGTTCTCATCCAGGCCGAGTTCGGCGAGGATCGCGGCGCGGCGCGCGGCGGCATCGAGCGTCAGCCCGCCTTGTTCCCACGAGATCAGCGCATCGCCGACCGCGAGCGTATCGTCGGCGATCACCGTCAGCGCGAGGCGACGGCGGTCGCGGCTCTGGCGGCTGGCGATCAATGCCTCGGTCGGCTCGATCAGCGCGGGGTGGACGCGGATCTGCAGCTCCTGGCCGCGCGCGACCTGCGTCAGCACGCGTCCGATCGCCTCGTCGATCGCCAGCGCGGGATCGGTCGCCAGCGCGCGCGCGGCAAGGCCATCGGCCGCAGCGAGCGCCACGTCGGCGGCGGCCCGCGCGGTGCGGTGCTCGATCGCTTCGAATTCCTGTTCGACCGCCTCGATCGAGGCGTGCAGCGCGTCGGTCGCGGCCAGCATCGCCGCCGCCGTCTCGCTGCGCGCCTGCGCCAGGCCGCCTTCGAAACCATCGGCGCGCGCGACGGCGGCGCAGGTTTCAAGCTGCGCCTTCAGATAATCGATCTCGGCGCGCAGCACGATGATCGTCTCGGTCTGATCGACCGGATCGGCTGCGGCCGCGCTCTTCGGCATGGCGAAGACGCGGTCGAAGGCAAACGGCTTGATATGGCAGGACGTGTCCATCATCGCTTCCTAGTGTCAGGTCGCACTTACAGGATCATCGCATCGTCGTTCTTGGGATCGACCAGCATGATCTGCCCGCTGTCGGCGAGCGATTTGGCGAGCCGCACGAGCGAGCTTTGCGCTTCCTCGCACTCGCGCGCGCGCACCGGGCCCATGCCGGCCATGTCTTCCTTGAGCAGCTTGGCCGAACGCTCGGTCATGCCGGAGAAGAACAGATCGCGCATCGCCATCGGCGCGCCCTTCAGCGCCAGCGCCATTTCGCGCTTGTCGGCATTGCGCACGATCGTCGCGATCGCGGGCAGCATCAGATTGCCCAGATCCTCGAAGGTGAACATCAGCGCGCGGATGCGTTCGGCGGCCTCGGGCGCCTTTTCGTCGAGCGCGGTCAGCATCGCTTCCTCGGTCGCGCGGTCGAGCGCGTTGAACACCTCGGCCATCGTCTCGTGCGGGTCGCGCCGCTGCGAGCGCGACAGATTGCTCATGAATTCGGTCTTGAGCGTGCTTTCGACTTCGATCAGCACCTTCTTCTGCACCGTATCCATGCGCAGCATCCGCAGGATCACATCGACCGACAGCTCGCGCGGCAGTTCTGCCAGCACGCGGGCACCGTGATCGGGCTTCAGCTTGCTCAGGATCACCGCGACGGTCTGCGGATATTCGTTCTTGAGATAGGTCGCGAGGATCGTTTCGCTGACGTTCGACAATTTGTCCCACATCGTCCGGCCGGAGGGACCGCGGATATCCTCCATGATTTCCTTGACGCGGTCCTCGGGCAGGATGCCGTCGAGCAGCCGTTCGGTCGTCTCGAACGATCCGTGGAGCGATGCCATGCTCGAAATTTCGCCCGAGAATTGCACCAGCAGATGCTCGACCACGTTCGATGGCACACGGCCCAGCTGAGCGATCGCGGCGGACAGTTCGCGGACTTCGTCGTTGGTGAGTTGATCCCAGATCGGCGCGCCGTGGTCTTTTCCGAGGGCGAGCATCAGTGCGGCGGCGCGCTCCTGACCACTGAATTTCTTGAGTTCGGGTGGCTGGGAAATCGGCGCCATCATGCTCATTCGGCATCCAGACATATATTGAAGGTTAACGCGCGGCGGCGTCGTCACATGCACCTATTATAGGATGGATGGAGCATCGCAGAGCCGGAGCGGTAATCTCGTGTCGATAAATCTTTCTAGCGGGCTGAGCGCCCTTTCGATGCTTTCGGGCACGAATAGTTATACCGATTTTGCGACGCCGACCGCCGCGGAGTCGCTTGCCGTGCGCAAGGCCAAGGCGCAATTCACGCTCGCGCCGACCACCCCGCCGTGGAAGCAGGCAGCGGTGAAGGCACCGGAATCGGCGCAGATTTCGGCGATCAAGGCGATGAAGAGCATCGTCGATACCAAGGCGACCTCGCCGACCGCCGGGTCGCCCGACGTGCAGACCACGTTCACCGCCTATAAGGCGCTGGCCAAGCTGCAATTGCTCGCCACCGCCGCCGCGCGCACGACGACGACCGATGCCGAGCGCACCTCCTTGCAGGCGGCGTTCGGCAAGGGGCTGAGCGATCTGCAGACCTTCCTCGGCCAGGCGAGCGCCGACAAGGTCGAGCTGTCGTTTGGCCTGCCCACGCGCCGCGCCGAGACGGTGTCGGTCGCGCCGTCCGATCCGACCAAATTCAGCGGGGCCGGCATCCTCGACAAGCGCGATGCGCCGTTGCCGGGGCTTACCGGCAATGAAGTGCTGCGCATCGCGCTCGACAAGCCGGGCGCGAGCGATACGGTCACGGTGGATCTGTCCCAGACGGTCCAGCCGCCGACGCTCGATTCTGTCGCCACCGCGATCAACGCGGCGATCAATACGATCCAGTTGCGCAATCCCGACGGGTCGGTCGTGCTCGATAAGGATGGCAATCCGAGCCCACGCTGGCTGGTGCATTTCGTGCCCGACAAGAATTCGGACAAATGGGGCTTTTCGGTCCAGGCGCCCAACGGCGCGGAGCGCGTGTCGATCGATCAGGTCGGCGCGGCGGATTCGCTCGTGGTCGCCAGCGGGCAGACCGCGCTCGATGCGCCGACCGTGACGCAAATCTCGCGCATCGACGATATCGACGGCACGATGACGCGCAAGCCGATGAACACGATCGCCGCAATCGACCAGGCCGCGACCGACCGCGCCAAGCTCACCTATGTGAAGCCGCGCACGCTGAAGCCTGTCGCGGGCGTGACACCGCCGACACCCGCCGCGCCGACACCGATCCAGGCGGCGACCACGACACAGGCGATTGCGACCGACGGGTCGGGCTTCAGCTATGTCGTTGGTACTACGAGCGGAAATCTGCAGTCGAACCGTCCCGGCGGCAGCGATGATCTGTTCCTGACCAAGCTGAACAGCGAAGGTGCGGTGGTGTGGCAGCGCAGCCTGGGCGCCAGCGGGGGCGCGCAGGGGGCTGCGGTTGCGGTCGCCGCCAATGGCGATGTGACGGTCGCGGGTACGGTTAATGGAGCTTTTGGCGATCGAAGTTCGGATGGCGACATGGTCGTCGCGCGCTTTTCGGCTCTGGGCGACGAACGCTTTGCGACCGTCATCCATGCGGCGGGGGCGGACCGCGCCAATGCCGTCGCGGTCGGTGCCGACGGCACGGTCTTCGTCGGCGGCAAAGCGGCGAGCGGCAATGGCGACGCCTTCCTCGCGCGGATCGATTCCGCAGGCAAGCTGCAGGAACGCCGCACGATCGACGGCGGCGGCACCGATAGCGTCACCGCACTGGCGATCGGCGCGGACGGGAATTTGCTCGCGCTGACCAACCAAAGTGGTGAGGCACGGGTGCGCAGCATCAGCGCGACGTCGCTCGGCACCGATCTCGGCAGCCTCTCGCTCGGCCAGGCCGATGCGCGCGCGATCGCGGTGGCGTCCGACGGCACGATCGCGGTGGCGGGTGCGGCGAGCGCGCCGCTCAGTGGCGCGCAAGTCAATGCGCCGGGCGGCGGCCGCGACGGCTTCGTCACGCGGATCGACAGCGCGCTGAGCAATGCCAGCACCTCCTACATCGCCACGGCCGCCGATGATCAGGTCGACAGCGTCGCCTTCGTAAATGATGGGCTGTATGTCGGCGGGCGCACCACCGGGGCGCTCGACGGCACCAAGCGCGGGTCGGTCGATGGTTTCGT
>JAIXZV010000152.1 GCA_027489365.1 Sphingomonadales bacterium | reverse complement strand
GAAGGATCATAGCCGAGGATGTCGCCGGGCTCGCACTGCAAATAGCAGCAGATCGCCGCGAGGGTCGAAAAGCGCATTCCCTTCACCTTGCCCGATTTGAGCAAGGACAGGTTCGATTCGGTGATGCCGATCGCTTCGGCCAATTCCTTCGACCTGATCTTGCGACGCGCCAGCATCACATCGAGATTGACGATGACCGGCATCAGACGAACGTGGCCAGGTCCCGCTTGGCCTTGATGCCCCCCTCCAACGCCCAGGCGATGACATAGGCCGCAATGCCCAGCAGCAGCGGCAGCGGCACTTCATTGAGGGCGATCGGGAATTGCGGATTTCCCGTGCCCGGCGCGAGCAGCAACGATCGCAAGCCATGCGTGAAGACCCGCAGGATCGCCCAGACGATCCCGGCCCGCGCCGCGTGTTTCAGCCACGGCACCGCCTGCGCAAGTGCCTGCTCTCCCTTCGTGCCCAGGCGGCGTAACGCCATGCCGACGGCGAACATCAGGACCACGATCGGGCCATCCTCCAGCACGGCGATCCCGCCCAATCCCAGTCGCACGTCGGTCCGCATCGCCCAGGCATCGACGCGCGCCCGCGCGGCCGGATCGCGCGCGACAAAGGCCTGTTCGTTCTCGCTCAGCAGAACCACGGGATCGAGCTTCGCCTGACAGGGTGCCGGCAGCTCGCACGTCACGCGCATCCCCGGCGTCGCGAAGCTCAACACCATGCCGATCGCCCAATAGGTCGCCGCGATCAGAAACAGCGCGCCTGCCCGGCGGCAGGTGCGCTCTTTTCGCTCCGGTAGAAAATCCCTGTTCGACATCGAAATCTTTCTGTTTGACAGAAATAATATGCTATTTTATCCCAAAGACACTGGCGGCGCGACCGCTGTGTGTCGAGGGGAATTTTCATGATTGGTCGGAAAATGGGCGTCTTTGGCGCAACGCTGGTGCTCGTCTCCACGACAGCGCAGGCGCAAGATGTCGTCGATCAGCCGGTGCCGCGCGCGCGGCCCGAGGTCGCCCTTGGTATTCTGGCGCACGGTGCCAACTTCCACCCGCTCGGCAGCAAGCTGATCTTCGATCTGCCCGCCCTGCCCCCGGGCCAGATCTATGAAGGCATGGAGGAGAACGGCACGGTCGACGTGCAACTCGTCTATCGCACCGCGCCGCTCCGCTTCCTGTTGAAACCGCGCCTGACCGGCAAGCTGCAGATCAACACCGATGGCCGGACGAACTTCGCCAGCGTTGGGGCGGAATGGCGCCAGCACATCCTGCGCCGCCGGGTCTATGGCCAGGTCGGCATCGGCGTTACCGTCATCGACGGCTATCGCTTCACGCCCGATCCGTTCGCGCCGGGGATTTCACAAAGCGAGGCCCTGCGCCGCTACGACATCTATCGCCGCCACACGTCGTTCGGGTCGCAAGTGCTGTTCAATCCCAATGCGTCGATTGGCGTCCGGCTCAATCAGCGCTGGGCGATCGAGGCGACATGGGAGCATTTCAGCCATCGCCAACTGTTTTCCAACCAGAACCCGGGCCTCGACAGTGTCGGTCTGCGGCTGGTGCGCACGCTCGGCCGATAGCCGCGGCAATCGGGCCTTGGGGGTCAAGCGCCACGTCGCGCTTGACAGCCCGGCCCGGTTCCGTGCCTGTTCGCGCCCATTCGACCGGGAGAAATCATCGATGCCCCGCCTGTTCCTGTTGTTGCCCTTCGCGGCGCTGATCACCGCCCCTGCCCTCGCCGCCCCCGCCGATCCGGTGCTGAAAGCCGCGCAAGCCGTGCGCGCCGATCAGCTCAAGCTGCTCGAAACGCTGGTCAACATCGATTCGGGCACCGGCGACAAGGTCGGCGGGCAGAAGGCGTCGGAACTGGTCGCCGCCGAACTGCGCGCGATCGGCATGAGCGTCGAGTTGCTCCCGGCCGAACTCCCTACCCTGCCGGACAATGTCGTCGCGACCCTGAAAGGCACCGGCAAGGGCCGCATCCTGATGATCGCGCATACCGACACCGTGTTCGGCCCGGGCACCGTCGCCAAGCGCCCGTTCCGGATCGAGGGCAACCGCGCGTACGGCCCGGGCGTGATCGACGAGAAAGGCGGCGTGGTCGAGGGGATCACCGCGCTGCGCTTGCTGAAAACCCTGAAGCAGACCGATTTCGCATCGATCACTTTCCTGATCGAAACCTCGGAGGAGCGCGGCTCGCCCGGCACGCGCGCGCTGATCGACCGGCTGCTCGCCGACGCCGATGTCGAGTTGAACCTGGAACCCGGCGACGTGCCCGATCTGCTCACCGTCTGGCGCAAGGGCAGCAACGTCTTTCGCATCGACGTGAAGGGCCGCCCGTCGCACGCCGGTGTCGCCCCGCAAATGGGCCGCAACGCCGCGGTCGAGCTGATCCACCAGATCGACCTCGCCAGCACCCTGCCCAACAAGGGCGACGGCCTCACCTCGAATCTCACGTTGATGAGCGCCGGAACGCGCAACAACATCATCCCGGAGGATGCGTCAGCGACGTTCAGCGTCCGTGTCCGCGAGACCAAACAAGCCGAGGAAGTCGAGGCCCTGATGCGCCGCAACGCGACCAACACGATCGTGCCCGATACCAAGGTCACGGTGACGCGCGAAGTCGCCTTCCCGCCGCTGCCGCTCAACCCGGCGACCGACGCTTTGGCGGAGACGGCAAAGAAGATCTACGCGCGGATCGGCGGCGTCACGCTCGGCGGCGGCAATGGCGGCGCGTCCGAATCGGCGCTCGCCCATGCCAAGGGCGTGCCCGCACTCGATGGGCTCGGCCCAGTGGGCGGCGGCGCGCATACCGAAGACGAATATCTCGACCTGCAGACGCTCACCCCGCGCCTGTATCTGCTGACCAGCCTGCTGATCGAGCTGGGCAAGCGCCCGCCCGCGCGGATCAACTAGCGATCAGACCAAGCCGGACACTGCCGCGACACCACGGCTAGTCGGGAACAATGCCGCCATCGCGCGCGCCGGTTCGACGCCGAAATGCCCGGCCACCGCGCCGCCGATGAACGCGTCGAGCTGCAGCGTCGGCTTCAGGTCGCGGCCCTCGAACAGCGCCGCCTGCGACAGCCCCGGCCAATCCGCCAGCACCCGCCCGCCGCGCACCGCGCCGCCGAGCAGCATCGCCGAGCTGCCGGTGCCGTGATCGGTCCCGCCGGTGCCGTTGACCGCCACGGTCCGCCCGAATTCGGTCGCGACCAGCACCATCGTGTCGCGCCACAGCGGCCCGAGCCCGGTCTGCAACGCGCCAATCATCGCATCCAGCCCCTTCAACTGCGCAGCCAGGCGCTGGCGTTGCTGGGTGTGCGTGTCCCACCCGCCCGTTTCGATCATCGCGATCCGCGCGCCATTCGCCGGGACCATCAGCTTCGCCGCCAGCGCACCGGTCGCCGCGGCATTCGCCCCGCCGCCCGCCGCAAGATCGCCGGTCAGCGCGCGCGTGTTCATCGCCTCGCTCCACAAAGCGTGGAGCTGGCTGTCGCCCTGATACAGCATCGACACGCGCTGCAGCAGATCGTCCGACGCCTGTGGCAAGTTCGACGGAGCGTAGGACGACACGTCATGCTTGCCGCGCAAGGCGAGCGGCACCGTCGCCGACACCGCGATCGCCTTGGCCTGCATCGGCGGCAACACGCCCAGCAAGCGGTTGAGCCAGCCGTCCTTCTCCTGATACGCGCTGTTCCCGCCGCTCGCGAGCACGTTCTGCCCGGCGAAATGCGATCGGTCGCGATACGGCGAGGCGACGGCGTGCGCGAACAACGCTTGGCGTTGACCGTAAAGACCGTTCAGCGTCGTCATCGCCGGATGCAGCGCGAACATCCCGTCGAGCCGGGCAGCACCCGCGAAGTCGGTCGCGAGATCGCCGCGCGCAGCGGCGAAGGCCGGGTCGCCGACCGGGGCGACGATCCCCATCCCGTCGGCGGCACCGCGCTGGATGATGAAGATGAAGCGCTTGTCGGACTCCGCCTTGGCAAAGGCCATGCGCGGCGCGAGCGCGAGCGCCAGCGCGCCTGCGGCACCTACCCCGATGAAGGAACGACGATCGTACATGATCTTATCTCCGCATGAATTCGGGCGCGACCAGCAGCAAGGCGAGGCCCTGCGCCGGGCTTTCGCAATTGGCGAGCGCGGTGGCGGTCGCCGGGCTGACCGCGCCGGGCAACAGTTTCGGTGCCAAGGCGCGCGCATCGATATTGGCCGCGCGGCTCGCGAAGCGCTCCGCCGCCTCGACGCGGCGCAGCACCGCATCCGGCCCGGCCCAGCTTGCCGCGATGTCGTCATAGCCGATCGGCTGCCCTGGCTTCCATGTCGGCTGGCCGAGCTGCTGGAGCAGACCGACCGTCACCTGCGGATCGGCGGTCTTGACATTCAGCCCGCGCAGCGACGAGATCATCCACTCCCACGGCGTCTTGAACTTCAGCGGCTGATCGACCCACGCCTCGGGCGAGGCGATCAGCGCGCGATACACCGTCGGCAGGTCCCCGCCTGAGGTCAGAAACGCCGCCTGCAACCGCGCCACCATCGCCGGGGGCGGGTTATCCCCCGCGAAATGCCGCGCCAGCTTGGTCGCGATATGCGTCGCGGTGGCGGGCGCGACGGCGACATCATTCAGCACCGCCTGCGCCTGCTCCACGCCGCCCGCCGGATAGACTTTGCCCATTACGGTCCGGTCGCCCGGTTCATGCAACGGCGCGGCAAACACGAAATCGCCGGGCAGGCCATCGGTCCCCGCCGCGCGCGCGCCTGGCCCCTGCCCGATCCCGGCGACGGTCCAGCCGGTCATCGCGCGCGCAAACTCCGTCACGTCGGCTTGGGTATAGCCCGTGCGGACCCCCAGCGTGTGCAACTCCAGAATCTCACGCGCGAGATTTTCGTTCAGCCCGACCTTGCGATTGCCGCGCGCCGCGATCCGCGCGCCGAGCGGCGAATTCGGTCCGACCGACACCGCCTGATCGAGATACAGCAACATTGCCGGATGCCGCTCCACCGCGGTCAGCATATCACCGAACTTGCCCAGCACATGCGGCCGGATCGCCTCGAACTCCATTGTCCCCGACAGGCCGATCACCTGCAATTTGTCGGCCGACACCGCAAAATGATTGGCCCAGAAATGCACTAGCCGCTCGATAAAGGGCGTGTCGGTGATCAGCGCGTTGGTCGCCCGCGCGCCCACTGCACCGGCATAATCGCTCCGCCCGCTGCGTTGCGCGAATTGGCGGGCTTGCTTCATCGCCTCATCCTGCCCTGTTGGCGCGGGGGGCTGCATAGCGGGCGCTGGCGGCGCTTGCCCCATCATCGCCATCGGGGCCGCTGGCGTCGCGGCAGGCCGCCCGCCGCCTTGCGCCCGCAAAGCGCGCTGCTGCCGGAAATAATCGGCAAGCTCGGCTGACACGCCTGCGCTGGTCGGTGCGTTGGCGATCACGTCGGGCCTGGGATCATATTTGGCGAATTGACCGGTCAGCCACGCGACCGGATCGCTCGGCACCGGCTGATCGGCGCGCGCGCCGAGGCCGAAACGATTGAGGGCGATACTGGTTTTGCTCATCGAAACCATCCTGACGAAAGCACCCGATACGATAGGCTGATCGGCGTTATGCGCCCGAAGTGTCGCAAGATTGTGCCCGCCACGGCAGTCCGTCGTTCGTTTCGTGCAACTGGTCGTGCGCTCTTTGCGCTTGGGCTTATGCTGCAGCGCAATATGATCCACCCAACAGCATCGCTCGGGAGGGGGTGCGGGATCGGCTTTTCGGATTCACACGAAAGGGACGATCATGTTCAAGACCTTCATCGCCGCAACTGCCCTGCTCGCCGCAACCGTCGCACCGGCCGTGGCCAAGAACGCGACGCGCACCTTCACGCGCGACGGCGAGACCTTCGAATACAGCACCGTCAACAAGGGCGATCATGTCCTGATCACCGGCCGCAGCCTGACCGGCGGCAGCGCGTTCAAGCTGCGCGTGCGCGGCAGCCGCGTCGTCGGCATGTCCGGCGGCGTTCCGGTCGATTTCACGATGGCCGATGCCCAGGCCAAGCTGACCAAAACCGAAGTCGCGTCGCGCTAAAACCCCTCGGGCAGATCGATCGGGCCGACCGCCTCGCGATAGCGCGCGACGGCGTACCGATCGGTCATCCCGGCGATGAAGTCGGCGATGTGGCGGCTCCGCCACGGCTCTTCGGCGGGCATTCGCTCGGGCCAGTCGCCGGGCATCAGCGCCGGGTCGGCGTCATACGCCGCGAACAGCCCCGCCACGATCCCTTCCGCCGCCCGCGCCGCCTCCAATTGGCGCGGGTGGTGGTAGAGATTGGCATACATGAAGCGCTTCAACACGCGCTCATCCTCGCGCATTTGCGGTGAGAAGCCGACCAGGCACCGCCCGGCGGCGCGCACGTCCGCGCTATCGCCGATGTCCGCTAGGCGCGACTGCGTCTCGGTCAGCAGATCGCGCACCATCGCCCCGATCTGCGAGCGGACCAATTCGCTCACCAGCCGCGCCGCCGGAACATCCGGAAAGCGCTTGCGCACCGCATCCCACCCACGCGCGACGACCGGCACCTCCAGCAATTGCTCCAGCGTCAGCAACCCGGCGCGAAGGCCATCGTCGATATCGTGATTGTCATACGCGATATCGTCGGCGATTGCCGCGACTTGTGCCTCCAGGCTCGACCATTGCGTCAGCTCGAGCGGAAACGCTGCATCACATTCGGCCAGCGCCCAGCCCGGCGCGGCAATCGGGCCATTGTGCTTGGCCAGCCCCTCCAGCGTTTCCCACGTCAGGTTCAGCCCGTTCCAGCGCGGATACGGGCTGTCGATCGTCATCAGCGCACGCAGCGTGTTGCCATTGTGGTCGAACCCGCCTTGGCCCGCCAACGCCGCCTGCAGCGCATCCTCCCCGGCATGGCCGAAGGGCGGGTGGCCGATATCGTGCGCCAGCGCCAGCGCCTCGGTCAGATCCTCGTTTAGCCCCAGCGCGCGCGCCACCGTCCGCGCGATCTGCGCAACCTCCAGGCTGTGCGTCAGGCGGACGCGGAAATGGTCGCCATCGGGCGCCATGAACACCTGCGTCTTATGGCGCAGGCGGCGGAAACTGATCGAATGGATGATCCGGTCGCGGTCGCGTTGAAAGGCGTCGCGCGGCCCCCGCGCGGCATCGAACTCGCCCCCCTTTTGTTCTTCGTGAAGTCGGCCGCGCGAGCGCTCCGGGTGCGATGCCCAGGGCGCTAATGTCGTCATTGTCGTGGTCGTCCCGTCACTTGCCCGCCAATTTCGTGATCTTCTGCCCGGCGTCGCTGACGAACACGAAGCCCGACAGGCCATCCTTGGCGATCGTGTTGACGAAGCTCTGCGCTTCGCCTTCGGTCTTGAACGGACCGGTCAGGATACGGTTGGTCGCGCGCAGCGGCGTGGTCCAGCCGCCCTTGCTGCCGAACGCCTTGGATTTGGTGCGCACCTTCGCCCATTGCTTGGGCAGATCATTCTCGTTCGCGCCGCCCGACACCTGCACCCACACGCGCGAGGGTTCGAGGAATTTCGGGTCCTTCTTCTTTTTCTCCTCCGCCGCCTTCTTGGCATCGGCGAGCTTCTTGGCCTCGGCGGCTTTCTTGTCGGCCAGCGCCTTCTTGTCGGCCGCAGCCTTTTTGTCCGCGGCCTTCTTGTCGCTCGCCTTTTCTTCGACCGCCTTCTTGTCGAGCGCTGCCGAATCGACCGGTGGTTTCTCGGCAGCGACGCTCTTGGTGGGCGCAGCGCGTTTCACCGGCAGCGGGGCCGGCCGCGCAGGTTCTTCGGTCTCGGCGACGAGTTCGGTGCCCGGCACTTTGATATCGGCGATGATCGCGGCGAGGATCGACTCCTCGCTCCGCACCGGTGTCGGCGCACGCGTCGGGGCGACGAAGACTGGCGCTGGAGGCGGCACCACTGCGGCCGCCGTTTCGGTAACGGTTGGCGTTGGGGTCACCGGCAGCGGCGCAGCCCCCACCGGCGCAGGCGCGGCCGCCACCGAAGCGGCAACTGCGGTCGCAACCGTATTCGGGACAGCTGTGCTCGGCACGACCGGCGCAGGGGTGCTCGTGCCTGACGGCGGGGTCGTAACCGGCGCAGCTACGATCACCGGCGTCGACACCACCGCCGGAGCAGGAGCGCGCGGGACGATGATCGGCTGCGGCGTCACCACTGGCGTCGCGCGCGGGATCGTCGGCACGGCGGCGGCCGGTGTCTTGGCGGCAATCTCGCCGGGCGTACTGGGCAAGGCGCGCGCGACGAAGCCTGGGGCGGGCACGTTCGAGGTCACCACCGGCGCAGCGACCGTAGGCAGGCGCACCGTGTTCGACGCCAGATAGACTGGGGCAGCGCCAGTCGTGCGAGGAACCGACACGCTGGGCACCGCCGCCACGGCTTGCCCGCTATAGGCCGGCGGCGCGGGCAGCGGCGGTGGTGGCGGCGTAGTGACCGCGGCGATTTGCACGGTCTTGGCAGCTTTCCGCGCCGCCTTGGCCCGCCGCTTCGCCTCGCGCGCATCGACCACGACCAGCGGGCGAGCGACGGTCGTGGGCTCGACCGGCGCGGTCGGATCGGGGCCGAGCGCGGCAAGCGGCGGCACCAGTTGTGCGTCCGCCATCCGCTCCCGAGTCGCGCGCACCTCGCCAAAATGCACCGCAAAGGCACGGTCGGCGGGGCGCAACGTCGGCAGAATTTCGAAAAACGGCTGAAGTCCGCCCGCCATGCCGGTCGGCATCATGCTGGTCGCGATCTTCTCCGCACCCACCTTGTCGCCGCTCATCGCCAGGATGAACGCGCGCGTCCGCCACGCCCCCCGGTCGCTCCGTCGAAGCAAGGGGTCGATCTGGGCCAGCGCCAGCTCGCGCTTGCCCGATATGCCGAGCGACAGCGCATAGCGCCGCTGCGTCTCATCGTTCGGCCCGGCCTTCAGCGCCAGCCGGTAATCGCGTTGCGCCCGCTCCTGCTCGCCCACCAGGTCGTACGCGAGGCCACGATCCGCCGCGAACGTTCGCGGGTCAGCGCCGAGCGCCTGGGCCTCCGCGAAATGCCGGAGCGCATCGCCCGGCCGCTCCGCCGCGACCAGCAGGCTGCCCTCCCCGGCCTTTACCCGGGCATTCCGCGGATCGATCCGCCCGGCGCGCGCAAAGAATGCCGCCGCGCCGGTATCATCGTCGAGCTTCAGCGCCAGTTCGCCGGCCCGGATCAACGCCTGCAAATTCTGCGGATCGACCGCGAGCAGCCGCAACTCGCTCGCCAGCAGATCGGCATCGGACAAGGGCTGAACGGTGATCGGCGCGCCATAAGGCGACGGAGCCGTGGGATAGGGCGACGGATACGTCGTTTGCGCGTGCGCCGCTGCGCCACACACCGACAGCGCAAAAATCGAACCAGCAAGACGTGGGGTGCGCATCCTGTTCCCTAGACGCGTTCGCAGCGCGAGCGGCAATGCGGCAAGCCGCCGCGCTGCGACAAAACGACACGCAGTGGCGACAGGCGGCACACCGGCAATCCCG
>JAIXZV010000303.1 GCA_027489365.1 Sphingomonadales bacterium | reverse complement strand
TCTATTGGGGCGAGACGCGCGTGACGCATGAGGAACTGCTCAAGCGTTCGACCGACAAGCTCAAGGAAATCGTCGACAAGGCCGGCGGTGCCGACAAATTGACCACCGACGATCTGCCGGAGGCGCATATCCGCGGTGACGTGAACACGCCGTATCGTTGCATTGGCGGTGCCATCTACACGATGCAGCAGGCCGGTTTCGCGAAGGTCGGCTTCATTTCGCAGCCGCCGGCCCCCACCGCAGCGTCTTAATGCGTGCGCTAGCACCAAGGAGTATTTGATATGGCAATCAGCGCCGGCCGCGGTGATGACGAGCCGATGATGGATATGAACACGACGCCGCTGATCGACGTCATGCTCGTGCTCCTCATCATGTTCATCATCACCATCCCGATCCAGACGCACGCGGTGAAGGTCGATCTGCCGATCAATGACCCGAACCAGGTGAAGCCGCCGATCGACCCGCAGAAGAATAAGATCGTGATCCAGCCCGACGGTGTCATCCTGTGGAATGGTGCCCCGACCGACGAAGCGACGTTGCAGCAATATCTGGTTGCAACCAAGGCGCTGAACCCGGAGCCGGAACTCCACTTCCAGCCCGATCCGGCGGCACGTTACGAGAAGGTCGACAAGGTCCTTGCGATCATCAAGCGGTCCGAAGTGACCAAGCTCGGCTTCATCGGCAACGAGCAGTTCCGCAACGATTTCTGATCGTTACTGACAGTTTGACGCCACATCAGGGCGGTCCTCCGGGGCCGCCCTTTTTTTGTGCGCGCAGACGGCAGCCTAAGGAGAATTCCTGATTCGAAGTGCCTTGCCTCCGTTTCATATAAGTGACACAACACTGTCACAAATATGAAACCGTATCGTCACGGAAGGATTGGAGGCTTTTATGAACATCGCTCGCTTTGGCTTTGTCGCCGTCGCCGCCGCGCTCTTCGGCTCTACCGCCGCCCTCGCCGATGAAGGCAATGGCGCGGTCCAGATCATGAAGGGGGATTACGTTTCCGCCGAGCGGATCATTCAGGCGCAGACCAAGATGTTCCCGGGCGACCCAGACCTGCTGCTCAACCTGGCGTCGGTCTATCGCCACACCGGTCGGGCGAGCGAGGCACGTGCGCTGTATCGCGCGGTGTTGGCGCGGCCCGATGAGTTGATGGATTTGCCGAACACGTCCGAGCCGCGGACGGCGCACACGCTGGCGAAGGCCGCGCTCGGAAGCATGGAAGCGACGCAGCTTACCGCACGCTGATTACGTCGGCGGCGCGCAGGTCGCGCCGCCCGCCAGCCGGCCTAGAGCCGGGGCAGGGTCACGCCGCGCTGGCCCATATATTTGCCGGCGCGGTCGGCGTAGCTGACCTCGCACGGTTCATTGCCCTGCAGGAACAGGAACTGGCAGGCGCCTTCATTGGCGTAGATCTTCGCGGGCAGCGGCGTGGTGTTCGAGAATTCCAGCGTGACATGCCCCTCCCAGCCGGGCTCCAGCGGCGTCACATTGACGATGATCCCGCAGCGCGCATAGGTCGATTTGCCAAGGCAGATGACCAGCACGTCGCGGGGAACACGGAAATATTCGACCGTCCGTGCCAGCGCGAAGCTGTTGGGTGGGATGATGCAGCAATCGGTCTTGCGATCGACGAAGCTGTTCGAGGCGAAGTCCTTGGGATCGACGATGACGCTGTCGATGTTGGTGAACACCTTGAACTCGTCCGATACGCGCGCGTCATAGCCGTAGGAGGACAGGCCGTAGCTGATGCAGCCATCGCGCTTTTGGCCGTCGACGAACGGCTCGATCATGCCGGTGGTGAGCGCCTGCTCGCGGATCCAGCGGTCGGACAGGATGGACATTGATGCGGTTCCCTTTGCCTACGGCTTTTTGCTGGTAGCGCGCGTTTGGGCAAGCGTTACGGTGCGACGCGCGCCGTGAGGATCGCACCCAATCCCAGATCGGCCGGACCGAAGGCGTGCGGCAGGAGCTCCGACAGGGCGTAGCGATCGACCGCGTCGCCCTCCGCCGCGCCGCAATAGACGGTCACGTCGCGTCCGCCGATTTGCGCGGCTTCGTTGATCACCTGGCGACAGCGCCCGCATGGGCCGACCGGGGCCACGCCGGTCGGGCGGCCCGTGTCGTCCATCGCCCCGCCGATCACGCCGATCGCGACGACCTCGCGCAGATCGCCCGCGCTGCTGACTGTGGCGAGCGCGACCGTTTCGGCACAGAGCGACAGGCCGTAGCTCGCATTCTCGAAATTGGCCGCGGTCACGATGCGCCCGTCGGTCAGCAGCACTGCTGCTCCGACCGCGAAGCGCGAATAGGGCGCGTGGGCGTGGAGCGCCGCAGTGCGCGCGGCCGCGATCAGTGCCTGGCCGGTTTCGTCGTCATTCATGGTGCCACCACGTTCCAATGGACCGGCCCTTCGACACCGTCGATTCGCCGAATGCCGCTTGCTTGCCACATCCGCCACGGCCGTGCCGGATATTCCGGCGGAAAGAAATCCTGCACCGCCCAGACCGGGCGCGGCAGTGCCGCCGTCACGCCGTATGCGGCCTCGAACGGCTTGCTGATCTTGAGCAGCACCGGCTTGCCGGTATGCGCCTCGACCATCGTCAGGAAGCGGCGGAGTTCGTCGATCACGACGCGCGGCTCGGGGCGCGAGGTGCAATCGGGCGCGAAGTCGATCTCGACCGCAGCGGGCAGGGCATCGCGGGTGCGCGGTACGGTGGTGTTGAAGTTGTTGGCCTGGTCTGACGCCAGTTTGCACAGCGAGTAAGCGTGCATCGCCCCGCGGCGCAGCCCGGCTTCATAGACGCCCGCCCAATTCGCCTCGAACCGGGGATCACGGATCGCGGCACCGCTGGTCGCGCGGACGTAGGCGAAGTCGGCGCCGTCCTTGCGTACGGTCCACCAATCGATCGGGCCATTGGCTTCGGACACGTCGACGCCTTGGAACGGGAAGCGATCGGACGGGCGCCAGCTCCAGGCGAGCGTCACCGCCGCGACGCTCGCTAGTCCAATGCCGACGACCGCTGCCGACACTTGGGCGATCCGTCTGTTCCACAGGCGGACACTCACCGCTTCAACCCCCGCATTACGCCCCGATTATGATTTGATGTGCAGCACGCAGATCAGCGTGAACAGTCGGCGGGCGGTGTCGAAATCGATGTCGATCTTGCCCTCCAGCCGTTCTTTCAACAGCTCCGCCGCGTCGTTGTGGATGCCACGCCGCGCCATGTCCACCGTCTCGATGTGATCGGGTGTCGCATTTCGGATCGCCTGATAATAGCTGTCGCAGATCGCGAAATAGTCTTTGATTGGGCGACGAAATCTTCCCATTCCAAGGACATAGGTTTCAAGATGGGTGTCATCCTCGCGGTGAATCGCGATGCCGAGCCGCCCCTCCTCAACCGCGAGTTCGATCTTGTACGGCCCGGCATAGCCGTCGGGATAGGCCTTTTGCGGCGCGAAATAATTGCCCTCGATCAGATCGAAGATCGCGATTCGGCGCTCCTGCTCGATATCGGCCGAGCGCCACAGGATGGTGCGTTCGTCGAGGGTCACGGCAATGATGCGCGGATCGGACATCGTATAGCCGTAGCCGGGGCGAGCGCGGGGGACAATCCATCCGTAAAGTCACACGAGTCGCACTATCGGCGGGTAGTGCGGTCGCTAAAGTCACACAGAGTCGCACCATCGGCATGTTTGTCAGGTCTCGACGGTCAGCGCCTCCACATGGGCGGTGGCGCGTCCGGCGGCGCGGATCACCGATACGATCGCAAGATCAGCGACGAGATGCCCGCGAATCGGCAAGTCGGCTTCGGGGAGGCTCGCGAGCCAATGTGCGAAGGCGGCGTCGTCCGGTCCGTCGAGCGACAGGCGATGGCGCGCGCCGATAAAGGTCGCGCTGGCCCAGCGCGTCGATTCGTCGAGCGTCGGCGTGACCGCACATTCGGCACGCCGCGCGTCGCGCTCGATCGCGCGGCGCACGAGCGTTCCCGCATCGGGGCCGCGGCTCATCGGCGCTGCTCCGGCGGCGTGGCATCGTGCGTGGCGAGGAACGCCTCGATCCGCCGCACCATCTGCGGCCCCGGCTCACGCCCGCGCCGCAAATCATCGACCAGCCGCGGATCGCGCACCGCCAGCCGCCCGAACTTGGTCCGCGGCATCGCCGTAGCCTTCAGATAGCGATCGATTTTCACCAATACCGACATGCCCTTCGCTCCTTCGATTCTCCGATGATGTTCATGTTCTGTTCCAATTTCCAACTTGTCTAGGAAATTTCCTATGTCTATCGTGTCGGATATGGATGGGACGGATCCTCGCGCGCGGCTGCAGGCGCTGATCGACGCTGAGGGCGTCAGCTATGCGGCGCTGTCGCGGATGTTGCGGCGGAACGAGGCGTATCTGCAGCAATATGTGAAGCGCGGGACGCCGCGCGTGCTGGCCGAGCGCGACCGGGCGTTGCTCGCGGCCTATTTTCGGGTGGATGAGGCGGAGCTAGGCGGGCCGGAACAGCCGCGCATGGCGACGATCCGGCGGATCGATGTCGAGGCGTCGGCGGGGCCGGGGGCGCTATCCGGTGACGATCCGAGTGCGGCACCGATGTTGCTCGATCCGCGCCTGATCGACACGCTTGGGCTAGACCCGGCGCACGCTGCGATGCTGCGCGCACGCGGCGATTCGATGGAGCCGACGATTGCCGATGGTGACCAGATCGTGGTGGACGAGCGCGATCGCCGGATCACTGCCAATCCGGCGATCTTTGTGTTGCGGGTTGATGGGGTGTTGCTGGTGAAGCGGGTGTCGCGGGCTGGGCAGGCGGTGCGCGTCGAGAGCGACAATCCGGCCTATCCCGCGTTCGAGACCAAGGCCGCCGACATCATCGGGCGCGTGGTGTGGCTGTCGCGGGTTTTGCGGTGAGGGGAAGGGGAATGGTGCGCTTGGCTATTCCCGCTTGGCGCGGAACCTGAGATGGAATGCCGGGAAGGCCAGGTTAACGCGCAATGGCAGCGCCCGAGCGACCATGCGGACGGGCGCTGCGGACGTCGGATCAGGACGGGCCGACGTTCGTGCCCGATTGCGACGTTTCGCCGCTCAGTAGGTTCTTCTGCGTATCCCCGGCCTCGCCGGTGATGATGCTCGGCGTGTTCCATACGCGCTTGGAGGCAACCATGTTTTCCGCAACCGACGCAGAAATCACGAATTCTGATGTGATCATACTTTCCCCTTTTACTTGATCCAGCCGGGCTCATGCGCACCCGGCTGTCATCGGTCGGCTATTTGCCGCAACGCGGTATAGCGCGCCGCACACCCGCCTCAAGCCCAAGGTGCGGACGTGTCCGGGGCGGGCGCTATTTCCGCAGATCGAGCAGCCACATCGCGCAGGAAATCGCGACGCCCGCGGCTAGGCCGATCAGAAAACCGCGCGTCGGGCCGATCGCGGTGAACAGGCCGATCGCGGTGCCGAGGATCGAGCCGATTGCGATGAGCGCGCCACCGGCGAGCGGGTAGCGAGGGGGAGTGGTGCGTGCCATTTCGGCGCTGTGCCATGTCCCGCCGCAGGACGCCAGCGTCCCATCGCGGGAGCGGCGGGTCGGCGGGAGAGCGCGCGTTAACCGCTATGATCCGCCGCGCGCCGTGTTTTCGCGGCGTCTGGCACGAAGCGTGAAGCCTCGCCCCGATAGCCGGTTACGGGCCAGTTCTTCGCGGAGTTTCAATGTCGTACATGCCGTATCTCGCCGACCGGGCCGAACTGACCGATGCGACCGATTTGATCACGATGTTTGGCGACGAAGCCGGGCTGGAGGCGGCGGCGCGGGCGGATCGCAGCCGTGATCTCGGCAATTACCTGCATTTCTGCCGCTGGCGGCAAATCGAGCGGCTGATCATCCTGCTCTCGGTCGAGCGCGCGGTCGGCACGGTTCACTGATCGCGGGCATTGCCGGTTTCACGCCGTCCCCGTAGAGCGGGGCATGGCGTTGTCGGTCGAGCCGCGGGGCGCGTTGCTGATCGCCGCCGGAATTCTTTTTGCTGGATGCGCCCCGAGCGGTGCCGCGGCGCAGGTGCGCCCGGCCGATCCGGTGGCAGCGCCGCCTGCCGTGCCCCGTTCCGCAATGGGACAACTCGATCCGCAATCGCCGATGGCCGAGCTGCCGGGGCTCGGCGTCGCCTGGCCCGATCTGTCGAAGGCACCCGCGGAACCCGCCGACCCGCAAGCGCAAGCCGCGCTGACCGGCGATACGCGCTATGACTATCGCATCGACGGGATCGATGCGGTGGCGACCACGTTGCTCAAGGATCGCTTTGCGCAGCTCTCGACGCTGAAGGCCAATGCCAAGGAGGCCGCCAACGCCGCGCAGCTCGACCGCCGCGCGCGCGAGGATGCGACTTTGCTGACGACGTTGCTGCGCGCCGAGGGCTATTACGACGCGCGGGTGACGACGCGGATCGAGCCGAATGCGACGCGGCCGCTGGTCGTGCTCGATGCCGAACCGGGCGTGCTTTATAAATTTCAGGGCGTTACCGTCGCGGGGGTCGAGGCCGCCGGGGACAAGGCCGAGGCCTTGCGCAAATCCTTCGGCGTCGCGCCGGGCGATGCGGTCAATTCCGACGTGGTCGCCGCAGGCGAGACGAGCTTGCGCAATTCGATCGCCGATGGCGGCTTCCCGTTCGCGGTGATCGGCGATCCGCAGATCGTGGTCGATCGCGCCGCGCGCACTGCGACGCTCGACATGGCGGTGGTGCCGGGCGGTGCGCGGCGCTTTGGCGTGGTGACGATGACATCGGGCAGCAAGCTGTTCGATGCGCGGCATGTGCAGGACATTGCGCGCTTCACGCCGGGGCAGCCGTATGATGCCTCGGCGTTGGTCGATTTGCGGCGCGCGCTGATCCAGACCGGGCTTGTCTCGACGGTCAAGGTCGAGCCGGTCGAGGGCAAGGAGCCGGGCACGGTCGATATCGCGGTCGGGCTGGAACCTGCGCCGCCGCATACGATCGCGGGGCAGCTTGGCTATGGCACGGGCGAGGGCGCGCGGGCCGAGATCAGCTGGACGCACCGTAATCTCTTCCCGCCAGAGGGTGCGCTGACGCTGCGCGGGGTGCTCGGCACGCGCGAGCAATTGGCGAGCGTGATCTTCCGCCGCAACAATTTCCACGGGCGCGACCGGATTTTGACGGGGTCGCTGACCGCGTCGAACCTGAAGCGCGACGCCTATCAGGCGCGCACTTTCGGGCTGGCGGGGAGTTTGGAGAAGCAGACCAACATCTTCTTCCAGAAGAAATGGACCTGGTCGCTGGGCGGCGAGCTGCTCGCGTCGGAAGAGCGCGACGTGGACGCCTCGACCGGCGCGGCGCGGCGGCGGACCTATTTCATCGGCGCGCTGCCGACGACGCTCAGCTATGACGGATCGGACGATCTGCTCGATCCGACGCGGGGGTTCCGTTTGAGCGGGCGGCTGTCGCCCGAACTGTCGCTGGAGGGCAATGTGTTCGGCTATGCGCGCGTGCAGTTCGATGCGAGCGCGTATCGCACCGTGGCGACCGGTGCGGTACTGGCCGGGCGGGTGCGGCTCGGCACGATCGCGGGGGCACCGCGCGATGCGGTGGCACCGTCGCGGCGCTTCTATGCCGGCGGCGGCGCTTCGGTGCGCGGCTATAGCTATCAGGGGATCGGCCCGCGCGACCCCAATAACGTGCCGATCGGTGGGCGAAGCCTTGCCGAATTCTCGATCGAGGCGCGGGTGAAGGCGTTCGGCAATTTCGGCGTCGTGCCGTTCCTCGACGGCGGCAATATCTCGACCGGGACGTTGCCGAGCTTCAGCGATCTGCGCTTCGGCGCGGGTGTGGGCGTGCGATACTATTCGAATTTCGGGCCGATCCGCATCGATGTCGGCACGCCGCTCAACCCGCAACGGGGGGATGCGCGCGTTGCGGTCTATGTGTCGCTGGGGCAAGCGTTTTGAGCGAGGATGCGGCCTCGCCCCAACCTGCAACCCCGTCGCCCGCGCCGGTGAAGCGTCGCCGCTGGGGGCGGATCGTGCTTGCGGTGCTGGTGGCGCCGGTGCTGCTGGCGCTCGCCGCGCTTGCGCTGATGGACACGAGCATCGGGCATCGTTTCCTGACTGACAGCATCGCGGGCATGAAACCGTCCAATGGGCTGCGCTACAGCATCGGGCGGATCGACGGGTCGATCTATGGCAAGGCGGTGCTGATCGATGTGCGGGTGCGCGATCCCAAGGGGCTGGTCTTCTCCGCGCCGCGCGCCGAGCTCGACTGGGCACCGCTGCGCTACTTCGTCAACCGGCTCGACATCACCAGCCTGCACGTGCCGCGCGCGACGCTGGCGCGGCTGCCCGAGGTGGTGCCGTCGGGCAAGAAGGGGCCGATCCTGCCGGGGTTCGACATCCGGATCGGATCGCTGGCCATCGATCGGCTGGTGGTCGCGCCGCCGGTGACGGGGGTGCAGCGCGTTGGCAGGATCAAGGCGCGCGCCGACATTCATGCGGGCCGCGCGTTGGTCGATCTGGCGGCGGTGGTGGCGGGGAGCGACGCTTTGCGCGTCCATCTCGACGCCGAGCCCGATCGCAACCGGCTCGAACTCGACGCGCATGCGCGCGGGAGTGCGGGCGGCGTGCTCGCCAAGCTGTCGGGTTTCGCCAAGCCGATCGCGCTTGATGTTTCGGGCAAGGGGACCTGGGCGGCGTGGCGCGGGGCGGCGGTGGCCGATGTCGGCATGGTGCGGCTGGCCGATCTGACGGTGTCCAATCAAGCGGGGCGCTATGCACTGTCGGGCGTGCTGACGCCGTCGCCGCTGGCGCATGGCAAGCTGCAACGGCTGACCGCGCCGCGCGTGCTGGTGCAGGGTGGCGGGACGCTGGTCGAGCGGCAATTGACGGGGACGCTGTCGCTGCGCTCGGCTGCGCTGGCGGTGACCGCCGACGGCACGCTCGATCTGGCCGAAAGCGCGTTTCGCAATGTGCGGCTGCACGCGACCTTGCTTAAACCACCGGCGCTGTTCCCCAACATGACGGGCCGTGCGATCGAGCTGCGCGCGATCCTCGACGGGACCTTTGCGACCGCCGCGTTCGATTATCGCCTGACCGCGCAGCGCTTCGCGTTCGACAATACCGGGTTCGAGGATGCGCGCGCGGCGGGTCGCGGGCGCTTTTCGAAGGCGCCGGTGTCGGTGCCGATCCGCTTCACCGCCGCGCGCGTTACGGGCGTGGGCGATGTCGCGGGCGGAATCCTGCGCAATTTGACGCTCGACGGCGTGCTGCGGGTGACCTCCAAGCTCGTCACCGGCGACGATCTGAAACTGTCGTCGGACAAATTGAACGGCCGGATCAACTTGCTGCTCGATCTCACCGATGGCCGCTATGACATTGGAATAAATGGCGGTCTTGGGCGCTATATGATCCCCGGGCTGGGCCTGGTGCAGGTGCAGACCGTGCTCAAGGTCGTGCCGGGTCCGGGCGGGCGCGGGACGCGTGTGATCGGGCAGGGCACGGCGCAGATGCTGACGCTGGAGAATGCCTTCTTCCGCTCGCTGGCAGGCGGGCTGCCCAAGCTGGTGACCGGGCTGGAGCGGACCCCTGATGGCGTGCTGCACCTCAACAATCTGGTGCTCACCGCGCCGCAGATTCGCATCACCGGCAATGGCATAAGGCGGCGCGACGGGACGTTCCACTTTGAAGGGGTGGGGCAGCAGGCGACTTACGGTCCGCTCACGCTCAAACTCGATGGCAAAATCGACCGCCCGACGCTTGATCTGGTGTTCAAACGGCCCAACGAGACGATGGGGCTGAGCGATGTCGTCGCGCATCTCGATCCGACGGCGGAGGGTTTCGCCTTCACCGCGCGCGGTGGATCGCGGCTGGGGGATTTTACCGGCAACGGCGCGATCCTGCTGCCAAAAGGTGGCGGCGGGACGATCGCGATCGCCGATCTGGCGGGGAGCGGCACGCACGCCAAGGGGGCGCTGGCGATCGTGCCGGGCGGGTTCGACGGGCGGCTCGCGGTCGCGGGCGGTGGGCTGGGCGGTGAACTGCTGTTCCGCCCGGTCGACGGCAATCAACGGATCGAGGCGCATCTCGACGCGACCGCCGCCAAGCTCGCCGAGGCGGTGACGGTGCGGCGTGCGCATCTCGACATGGTGACGCTGCTTGATCCGGCGGGGACGTCGATCGAGGCGAGCCTGACCGGGGGCGGCCTCAGGCGTGGGTCATTGGTGATCGGGCGCTTTGCCGCGCGCGCCAGCCTGCGCGGCGGTACCGGCACCGTCACCGCGTCGATCGCCGGATCGCGCGGGCGGGCGTTCGATATCCAGTCGGTCGTGCAGGTGACGCCCGATCGGTATGAGGTGTCGGCGCAGGGCACACTCGACCGCCGTCCGTTGAAGCTGGTCACCCCGGCGGTCTTCACGCGCGATGGCGACGGTTGGCGACTAGCCGCAACCGAGCTCAGCTTTGCGGGCGGTGACGCCAAGCTGTCGGGGCGCTTCACCGGCGGATCGAGCGCGATCGATGCCACGCTCGCGCGGATGCCGTTGTCGATCCTCGATATCGGCTATCCGGGCTTGGGCCTCGGCGGCAGTGCGTCGGGGACTTTGTCTTATGCGCAGGGCGGCGGGGCGGCACCGACCGGCAAGATCGACATGACGGTGCGCGGGCTGACGCGATCGGGGCTGATCCTGTCGTCGCGCCCGGTCGATGTCGGGATTTCGGGGCTGCTCTCGGCCGACCGCATCGCCGCGCGCGCGATTGCGGCGACGGGCGGCAAGACGGTGGGGCGGGCGCAGATGCTGCTCACGCTGCCCAGCGGGGGCGATCTCGCCACGCGCGTGCAGAATGCCGGGGTATTCGGGCAGCTCCGTTATGACGGCGCGGCCGATACACTGTGGCGGCTGACCGGGGTCGAATTGTTCGACTTGACCGGCCCGGTCGCGATCGGGGCCGACGTTGGGGGGACGGTGGCGAACCCGCAGATCAAGGGTGTCGTGCAGGCGAATGGCGCCAAAATCGAAAGCACGGTGACGGGTACGGTGCTGACCAATGTGCAGGCGGGCGGGCAATTCGCCGGATCGCGCCTGACGTTTGACCGCTTTGCCGCTGATGCGGGCAAGGGCGGGCGGGTGACCGGCACGGGCAGTTTCGATTTTGCCGCCCCCAAGGGGATCGGGCTCGATCTTACGGTGCAGGCGGACCGCGCGGTGATGATCGCGCGCGACGATATCGGCGCGACTGTCACCGGGCCGCTGCGTTTCCAGTCGGACGGGGCGGGGGGCACGATCTCGGGCGATCTGCGGCTGGATAAGAGCCGCTATCGCCTCGGCCAGGCGAGTGCCGCGAGCGCGGTGCCGCAGCTCAACATCCGCGAAATCAACTTGCCCGGTGGCGGCGGCGAAGAGGACGACAGCCCGCGCGTGCCGTGGACGCTGGCGATCAAGGCGCGCGCGCCCAACCAGTTGCTGGTGACGGGGCTCGGCTTGCGCAGCGAATGGTCGGCCGATCTGATGATCGGTGGCGCGCCGGACAATCCGGCGATCACTGGTCGGGCCGATCTGGTGCGCGGGACCTATGATTTTGCGGGGCGGACGTTTGCGCTGGAACGCGGCAAGATCCTGTTCGCAGGCGAGGTGCCGGCCAATCCGGCGCTCGACATCGTCGCCAATGCCAATGCGACCGGGCTGAATGCGTCGATCAACGTGACCGGTCCGGCGATGAAACCCGAAATCACCTTCTCCAGCGTGCCCGCGCTGCCGCAGGACGAACTGTTGTCGCGGCTGTTGTTCGGCACCTCGATCACCAAGCTGTCGGCGCCCGAGGCGCTACAATTGGCCTCGGCAGTTGCGGCGTTGCAGAACAGCAAGGGCGGGCTCGACCCGATCAACGCGGTGCGGCGCGTGACTGGGCTCGACCGGCTGCGCTTCGTGTCGGCCGATCCGACCACGGGGCAGGGGACGTCGATCGCGGCGGGCAAATACATCACGCGGCGCTTCTATGCCGAGATCATCACCGATGGTGCTGGCTATTCGGCGACGCAGGTCGAGTTTCAGGTGACGCGCTGGCTCTCGGTGCTCTCCAGCATCTCGACGCTGGGGCGGCAGAGCGCGAACGTGCGGGTGTCGCGGGATTATTGAGCGCTGGGGGCTGGCCAGATTTCGAGTTTGAGATTGGGGATTTCGCGGAAATCTGGGCCGTTGATCGTTATGCAGGTCAGGTCATGGGCCAGCGCGGTTGCTGCAATGATCCGATCGGCGATCCGCGACCGGGAATATCCCATTTGCTCCACGATTCCGCGATAGGCCACGCCAACGGCATGATCGACATCAAGGACGATGATCCGGGGAAGTAGCACATCCAGGCTTTTTCGCCGCTGCACCCGATTTGTCGCGTCGCGCACGACGCCATTTTCCAGTTCGATCCAGCTCATCATCGAGATTTGCGGTACCGTCGCGAGATCAGCGACTCGTTCCGTGATCGTGCTTTCTCGATCCCTTAAATAGATCGCGATGTTCGTATCGAGCAGATACAAGACTTAGAGTCCGAAACGTTCGGGAAATTCGATTGGCTCGCGCGGCTGGTGCGGCAATGGCGGGCCTAATGCACGCATTGCTTCTACCAGTTCGAGAACCTTGCGCTTCTCTTCAACCGGATCAAATTTCGGGCGGATCGTGATGCTCCGACCATCGCGTTCGATTTCGATCGGCATATCGGCCGTAAAGCCCAGTTCCTTCGGCAGGCGCACTGCTACGCTGTTGCCGCTCTTGAAGGTCTTGGTATCAATCACACCCATAACAGCCTCCAGTATGCACGAGTATATACGCATCTGCGCGCATAGGTGCAAGGCGCATCACGTTAGTAATGCGGCTACCGCCGCCGTCAGCCGCACCGGGACCTCGGGTTCGATCTCAACGTAAAGATCCGGTTCGATCGCCTCGACCTCGATCAGCGCGAGTTGGCCGTCGGCGCGGCGGAGGAGGTCGATGCGGGCGTAGAGCGGGACTTGGGGTAACGCGGCGAGGGTCGTGTCGAAAACGGTCATCGCTTCCGGATCGGGGTCGTAGCGGGTGAAGCGTCCGCCGAATTGCGGCTGGATGCGGAAGTCGCCGCCGGTTGCGACCTTTCGCGCGGCGTGGCTGAAGTGGCCGCCGATTGCGAAGAGCGACAGTTCGCCTTCCTTCGCGATTGCGGGCAGGAAGGGCTGCAGGATCGCGTTGTCGAGCGGCGCGACCCGGTCGCCCCGGCGCAGTCGCACGGTCTGGTGGCTGCCCGCCGAGATTTGCGGCTTCACCACCAGTTCGTCGCAGTCGAACGCCTTGAACGCCGCCGCGACGCTGGCAGCGTCGGCGTGGCCGAAGTGGCTCGGGACGATCGGCACGCCTGCCGCTGCCAGTTCGAGCAGATAGGTCTTGCGCGTATTCCAGGCGAGCAGGGCGGGCGGGTTGAACAAGGGCCGGTCGGCGGGCCACGCCGCGAGGATCGCGTCCCAGCGGGCCACGTCGAAGTGATAACCCCAGGCGAACAGCGCGAGCGTCGCATCGCCGTCGCCCGGCCCTAGGTCCCAAGGCCGGGGCGTGAGCGTCATCCCCGCATCGGCGAACGCCGCGCCGAACGGCTTCGCTAGATCCGCGGCGACCGCGTCGTAAGGACTGCCCGTGACGGGCATCAGCAGATCGACGCGGGCGCCCACGCTCAGGCGGGCTCGCCGATGATCGCCTTCACTTCCATGAAATCGGCGAGGCCATATTTGCCACCCTCGCGGCCATTGCCCGATTGCTTATAGCCGCCGAACGGTGCACCGCCGCCACCTGCCCAGCCATTGATCGTGACCATGCCCGCGCGCAGCCGCGGCGCGACCTTGGCGGCGGCCGCCGGATCGCCCGAAATCGTCGCCGACAGGCCATATTCGGTGTCGTTCGCCATTTCGATCGCCTGTTCGCCGTCGCTGTAGCTGGTGATCGTCGCGACGGGTCCGAAGGTTTCCTCGCGGTAGATGCGCATCTCAGGCGTCACGTCGGCGAGCAGCGTCGGCTTGATGAAATAGCCGGCATTGCGCCCGTCGGGCCGTCCGGTGCCGCCGGTGACCAAGGTCGCGCCTTCGTCGATTGCCGACTGGATCAGGCCCTGGATTTTGTCGAACTGCGCCTTGTTGACGACCGGGCCGATATGCGCGCCCATCACGCTGGCGGCATCGACGGTGGTGGCTTCGAGGATGCTCTTCACGACTTGCGTGGCATCGGCGACCTGGCTTTCGTGGACGAGCAGGCGGGTTGGGGCGATGCAGCTTTGTCCGCTGTTCGCCAGCACACCGTGGATCGTCGGCGGCAGGACGGCGGCGAGATCGGCGCCTTCGAGGACGACGTTGGGGGGCTTGCCGCCAAGCTCCTGATGCACGCGCTTGACCGTCGCGGCGGCGGCTTGTGCGACTGCGATCCCGGCGCGGGTCGATCCGGTGAAGCTCACCATGTCGACGTCGCGGTGGCTCGACAGCGCCGCACCGACACCGGGGCCGTCGCCATTGACGAGGTTGAACACGCCTGCGGGCACGCCTGCCTTGTCGAGAATCTCGGCGAGGATTATCGCGCAGCCCGGCGCTTCCTCCGAGGGTTTCAGCACCATCGTATCGCCGGCGGCGAGCGCGGGGGCGACCTTTGCGCAGATCTGGTTGAGCGGCCAGTTCCACGGCGTGATCATCGCGACGACGCCGAGCGGCTCATGCACCACGCGCGCTTTGCCGACCTTCTCCTCGAAGCTGAACTCCTTCAGCGCGGCGAGTGTGCTCATGAAATGGCCGAGCCCTGCGGGGGCCTGCGCTGCGGTCGCGAAGCCGATCGGCGCGCCCATTTCCTCGCTGGTCGCCGCCGCCAGATCGGGGATGCGTGCCTTATATTCGGCGATGATGCGTTCGAGCAGCGCGATGCGGTCTTCGACGCTGGTCTGCGAATAGCTCGCGAACGCTTTGCGCGCAGCTGCGACCGCCTTGTCGACATCGGCCTTTGAGCCGAGCGTGATTTCGCTCACCGGCTGCTCGGTCGAGGGATCGATCACCGCGTGGCGCGTGCCGCCGTCGCTCTCGACCCAGGCGCCATCGATATAGTGCTTGAGGTAGCTTTTCATGGCGGCTCTCCTGGTTTCGAAGTTTCGGTACGCGGCCCGCTAGATGGCGCGCGACCGGATCGGTTGCAAGGCGAAACGCATAATGGCTAGGGTGTGCCGACAGGTTAGGGAGACGAGACGATGGCACGCGCAGTTGTGATGGAGCGGACCGGCGGGCCGGAGGCGATCGCGTGGGTCGATGTGGATTTGCCCGATCCGGGGCCGGGTGAGGTGCGCATGCGCAATACGGCGGTCGGATTGAACTTTATCGACGTGTACCACCGCAGCGGCGTCTACCCACTCAAAATGCCGAGTGGTCTGGGCACCGAGGCTGTGGGTGTTGTCGAGGCGGTGGGCGAGGGCGTTACGGGCTTCGCGGTGGGCGATCGGGTCGGGACGTTCGGTCCGGCGCTTGGTGCTTATGCGACCGCGCGGAACGTGAGTGCGGCGGCGTTGCTGCCTTTGCCCGACGATGTCGATGATACGACCGCCGCTGCCTTGCTGCTGAAAGGCTGCACCACCGAATTTCTGGTCGAACGCTGCGCGAAGGTGCAGGCGGGGCAGACCGTGCTGGTCCATGCGGCGGCGGGCGGAGTGGGCCACTTGCTCGTCGGCTGGCTGAAGGCGATCGGCGCGACGGTGATCGGCACGGTTGGCAGCGCTGAGAAAGCCGCGCAGGCGACGGCGGCGGGGGCGGCCCATGTCATCCTGCACAAAAGCGAGGATGTCGCGGCGCGCGTGCGCGAGATGACCGGCGGGGCTGGCGTGCCGGTGGTGTTCGACGGGATCGGCATGGCGACGTGGGAGATCTCGCTGGCAAGCGCGGCACCGCGTGGGCTGATCGTCAGCTATGGCAATGCCGGTGGGCGGGTGACGGGCGTGGACATCGGGTCGCTGGCGACCAAGGGATCGCTGTTCGTGACGCGCCCGACGCTGTTCCATTATTATGCGACGCCCGATGAGCGCCGCGACGGCACCGCGCGGCTGTTCGAGATGTTGCGCAAAGGGGCGATCGTGCCGGAGATCGGGCAGACCTATCCGTTGGAGGATGTGGCCAAGGCGCATCGCGCGCTCGAGGCGGGGGAGACGCGCGGGGCAACGGTGCTGACGGTGTGAGGGCGGATCGGCTGGAGAGCGTTGGACTTGTCTCCACCCGGTCGTTTCGAGCGAAGTCGAGAAACCCGTTCCGCGCGCTGCGCCCTGTGTCTCGACTTCGCTCGACACGAACGGATCGGGTTTTGGTCTCGACAAATGGCATCCCGCTCTAGCCAAGCCGCCCCCCGTCCCGCAGAGACTCCGTCATGCGCTTTCGTGATTTCCTGCTGCTGGTGTTCGTGTGCCTGATCTGGGGCTTCAGCAACGTGCTGAGCAAGGTGGTGGTCGGCGCGTGGCATGTGCCACCGCTGTTCTTCGCCGCCGCGCGTTTCGCGATCGTGCTTGCGGCGACGCTGCCGTGGCTCTTGCCGATGCCGCGGCCGGCGTGGCGGATCGTGGCTGTCGGCGCGTTGATGGGCGGCGGCAATTTCGCGTTGCTGTTCCTGGGGTTGCAGACCGCCTCGCCGTCGAGCGCGGCGGTGGTGCTGCAGGCAGGGGTGCCAATCACCACCTTGCTGTCGATCCTGATCCTGGGCGAGCGGATCCACTGGCGGCGCGGGGTCGGCATCACGCTGACGCTGGCCGGGGTATTGCTGGTGGTGTGGCGACCGGGCTTTGCGGTGTCGGCGGGGCTGCTGCTGGTGTTGAGCGGCGCCTTTGCCGGGTCGCTCGGCGCGATCCTGATGAAGCAGATGGAGCATGTCGCGCCGTTGCGGTTCCAGGCGTGGGTAGGGCTGACCGCGGTGGTGCCGCTTACGCTGGCGTCGGCGCTGTTCGAGCACGATCAATGGAAGACCTCGGTCGCGGCGGGGTGGCCGTTCGTCGCGGCGCTGCTTTTCTCCGCGCTGATCGTCTCGGTGTGCGCGCACACGCTCTATTACGGGTTGATCGCGCGGTACGAGGCGACATTGCTCGCGCCGCTGACGCTGATGACGCCGCTGACGACGATCGGGCTTGGCGTGCTGATCACGGGCGACACGCTCGATCTGCGGATGATCGCGGGGGCGGCGCTGGCGCTGCTCGGCGTGCTGATCGTCGCGGTGCGGCCGAGCCGCGCGCCGATCGTCGAGGCGCAGGAGCACGCCTGAGCGGGGTGCCCCGGTCCCCCGTGCGTTTCGAGCGAAGTCGAGAAACTCAGCCCAGCGCTTGTTGCCTGTTTCTTGACTTCGCTCGAAACGAACGGGGAGGGGCGCGCTACGGTTAGGCCGCAGGCGCCAGACCGATCCGCTTGGCCGCCTCCAGAATCTCGGTCGGGAACATCGCGATGATCGTCGAATTATGCTCGACGCCGATTTCGGTCAGCGTCTGCAAGCGGCGCAGTTCGAGTGCGCCGGGGACTTCGCCGATGATCCGCGCGGCATCGGTCAGCTTCATTGCGGCTTCCTGCTCGCCCTCGGCCTTGATGATGCGCGCGCGTTTCTCGCGGATCGCCTCGGCCTCGCGCGCGATGGCGCGCTGCATTTGCGCGGGGATGTCGAGGTCCTTGATCTCGACCGCGTCGAACTCAACGCCCCAGCGGATGCAAGTCGACGACAGGATCTCGTAGAGCCGCTTGTTGATTGCGGTGCGATCCTTGAGCATCTGGTCGAGATCGCTCTGGCCGATCGCATCGCGCATCGCGGTTTCGGCGGCCTGCACGATCGCCGATTGCCAATTGGCGACGGTGGTGACGACCCCCGCCGCATCGAACGCGCGGAACCACAGGACGGCATTGACGCGCACCGCGACGCCATCGCGTGTGACGGTCTCCTGCGTGTCGAGCGCATAGGTGATGGTGCGGATATCGACCTTCACGACGCGCTCGATCAGCGGGATCAGCCAGAACCAGCCGGGGCCTTTGGTGGCCTGCAGCCGCCCGAGCCGGAACACGACGCCGCGTTCGTACTCCTGGTTGATGCCGAACGATTTGAGCGCGAGCAGGAGGGCGACCGCGGTGACGACCGCGATGGGAATGAGGGTGAAGCTAAGCATGGAAACCCCGTTGGATGCCGCGTTCCTGCGGCGTGGCGCGGTGTTGGCCGCGGCGGGGGATTTAGGCTGGTTTGGGGGTGGGGGTTAGGCGGATCGGCGCAATCGTGGGTGCAGGGGATGCAGGTTGGGGAGTGGTGACGGCTCTCGGACGAGGTGTTGGGTTTCTACCGTTATTCAGCTAGGGTGGATTAGGAAAAATTTTTGGAAGCCTTATCGTATGGCTGACTCTGTAACAGATGTTGAAAGCTTCAAGTCTTTTATACGCGATCGTACTCGCGAGACGTGGGATAGCCGAAAAACCCCGTATTATTTAAGTTTTGTTGCAACTGATCTCAAAAGTCAGGGTACTGATTACAGAGAAATTATTTCTCCTTTAAAGCTAAGTCAGTGGGCGTCATCGAATGATATAGCTGACACCAAGTTGATTGCGCACCCGGTTCAGCGCGCACGGATTGGCTTTGTTCCAGCGGACTCAGGATTTGTATTTGACGTGGAAGATGCCTCAGTCGACGAGAAGGCTCGAACAGAAACTACAATTGGACGTGGTCGAACTCTGATACAGTTTGTTCAAAGCCTTTCCAATCTTCCAGACGCGGCAGTCGCCGAATTTTCAGTGCCGGCGAAGACCTTGATCGCGCTGTTGAAGCACTAATGCCAATTTTCGTTGTTTTCATCAGCGGCAACGATTCGGTGATTGAAACGGTCGCTGAGCGTCGTGCTGCACTTATTCCATCTGATATGCGCGCAAAGGGCTTTGAAGCTTTAGGCGGAGAGGAGGTTGCGCTGTCTGCCTACAAGGTGGCGGCCACAAGTGTAGATAGCGATGTTCTGGCTCATATTTCAGGCCTTGATTTGTGCAATGCGTCGGGCGTTATTATCCTTGCTGATAACAACGTGCCAGATTTAATCGATCGTTTTGGAGATGTGTTCAGTGTTAACTCATTCGAAACGCCCGCCTATGGTGACAATATCGGTAACATAATAACAGCGATACTGGCTAAGGCGCTTCGTGCATTTAGGCACTACAAAAATCGTTTTGATGACTTGAAGTATCAGCAAATATTACGCGTACCGCTGCAAAACTTCGTTGGGGCTGAAATCGGAGATATGAGGGTTGCTTGTCACGACATGATTAGTCGTCCAAATTTCGGTCGGGAACTGGATAGTATTTTGGAGCGCTTTCGGCGTCAGCGGCAGAAACCTAAGAAAGCATCATCCCATCCCACCACGTATTTGGTGGATGATGACAGCAAACATTTCAACCTTGGGCATGAGGTTCATGCACAGGCCGATACCGCCATTCCGCCGCATAATTATATATGTATTTGGGGAAATGCTTTCCGGTTTGGGAGAGCGTTCGATGGCCGAAG
>JAIXZV010000215.1 GCA_027489365.1 Sphingomonadales bacterium | reverse complement strand
CGTGATCGCTTTGTGCATGGACGATGGCTCGATCCACCGCTTCCGCGCGCATAAGGTCGTGCTGGCGACGGGTGGCTATGGCCGCTGCTATTTCTCGGCGACCTCGGCGCACACCTGCACCGGTGACGGCAATGCGATGGTGCTGCGTGCGGGGCTTCCGCTGCAGGACATGGAATTCGTCCAGTTCCACCCGACCGGCATTTACGGCGCGGGCGTGCTGATCACCGAGGGCGCGCGCGGCGAGGGCGGGTACCTCACCAACTCCGAAGGCGAGCGCTTCATGGAGCGTTACGCTCCGTCGGCGAAGGACCTCGCGTCGCGCGACGTGGTCAGCCGCTCGATGGCGCTCGAAATGCGCGAGGGGCGCGGCGTCGGCAAGAATGGCGACCATATCTGGCTGCATCTTGATCATATCGACCCCAAGGTGCTCGCCGAGCGGCTTCCGGGCATCACCGAGACCGGCAAGATCTTCGCCGGTGTCGATCTGACCCGCCAGCCACTGCCCGTCACGCCGACGGTGCATTACAATATGGGCGGCATCCCGACCAATTATCACGGCGAAGTCGTCCAGATGAAGGACGGCAACCCAGATGCGGTCGTCCCCGGCCTGTTCGCAGTGGGCGAGGCGGCGTGCGTTTCGGTGCACGGCGCGAATCGCCTTGGCTCCAATTCGCTGATCGATCTCGTGGTGTTCGGCCGTGCAACCGGTTTGCGCATCAAGGACACGCTCGCGCCCAACACGCCGCACACCCCGCTGCCCAAGGGTTCGGAGGAAATGGCGCTCGCCCGGCTCGACACCTTCCGCAATGCCAAGGGCAGCACGCCCACCGCGCAGATCCGGCTCGAAATGCAGCGCACGATGCAGAAGAATTGCGCGGTGTTCCGCGACAATGCGCTGCTCACCGAAGGCGTCGCGGCGATCGAGGCGACCTACAAGAAGCTCGGCGACGTTGCGGTCACCGATCGCTCGCTGATCTGGAACACCGATCTGGTCGAGACGCTCGAACTCGACAATCTCTTGGCGCAAGCGATGGTGACGATGCAGTCGGCCGCCAACCGCAAGGAATCGCGCGGCGCGCACGTCAACGAAGATCATCCCGACCGCGACGATGCGAACTGGATGAAGCACACCACCTCGACCTTCACCGGCTGGGGCGGCAAGGGCGGCAAGGTCGAAATCGGCTACCGCCCGGTGCACGACTACACGCTGACCGACGATGCGGAGTACATCAAGCCGAAGAAGCGGGTGTACTAAGCGCCGCGCAAGCCCGAGCGTAGCTCGGGCGCGCACGGGCGGCGCTTACGGCCGGCGCGGCCAGCAGCCGCGACCGACGGCATGGGCTTTGCCCATGCCTGCCTGCTACGCCTCGAACATTCCGACCAAGACGTCCAAAACCGTTTTGACGGTGGCGCGATCGAGTGCGCCAAGCCGCGTCACAAGGCGCTGGCGGTCCACAGTCCTTATCTGATCCAATAGGATCAGGCCAGACTTCCGCTGAAAATTGACTGGGACCCGAAAGGGGGCTGGATGACTGGCACTGGTAAGCGGCGCGACGATGGTCCGCCGAAGACTGCCGTTCAGTTCATCAGGCGAGACGACCAGACAAGGGCGGGTTTTCTGGATTTCGCTACCCACGATCGGGTCGAGCTTGACGAGCCAGACTTCGCCACGTTTCACCACGTCAGAGCGTCGTCACCGTCATTGCCGAATGCCGCCCATGCAGCTTCGTCGGGGTCTTCCTCCGCCGCAGCAACCGCCGCTGCCGCCTCGGCCCAGCCTTCTCTGATCCCGCGCCGGATCGGCGTTGCGATCAGCTTTCCGTCTTCCACGCGCAAATCCATTGCAGCGCCATTCGACACCCCGATTTCCCCAAGGATCGACCCGGGCAGAATCATGCCCGTCGAGTTGCCGATCTTGCGAAGCGAGGTTTTCATGGGTGGTTCGATAGCACGCGCACGCCGTTGTGACAACAATGTTAGAACAATCGCTGCTGCCCCGCTTGACACATGCTGAACATCGCGCAGCATGTCGGCCATGCATCGCGACATCCTTGTGCACAGAATCCTTTGGACGTTGACGATGCTGGCGCCGCTCTGCCATGCCGCCCCTGCCCTCGCCCAATACGAACCACCCCGTCACACCCAGCCCACGCCGCCGCTGGGCCGCACCGATGAGGACATGGTCGTCCAGGCCAATAACGGCATCGCGGTCGAACGTGGTCGCACGCCGCAGAACGAGCTGGCCGAGCATCGCCGCCTCGACCGTGCGCTCGCGAAGGTCGCACCGCAGCGCAAGGGCGTGGTCGATGCCTATGTCGTGTCGGTCGGGCTCGATAGCGATGCGGTGTTCGGGCGCGAGGCGCGGGAGGCGGGGCGGGTGCTCGCGCGGCGTTACGGCGCGGAGGCGCGGACGATCGTCCTCGCGGGCACCGATGGCCGTGCAGCCAGCGACTTGCCGCGCGGCAGCCCCGGCAACATCGCCACCGCGCTCGCCCGCGTCGCCGAAATGATGGACCCGCGCGAGGACGTGCTGATCCTCTACGCCACCAGCCACGGCGCCCCGCTCGGCATCATCTATAACGACGGCGACCAGGGGTTCGGCGCGATCTCCCCCGTGCGGCTGGCCGAGATGCTCGAAACGCTCGGCATCAAGCGGCGCTTGGTCATGATCAGCGCCTGCTATTCGGGCGTTTTCGTCGATCCGCTCATCAACGACGACAGCGTCATCATTACCGCTGCCTCATCCGATCGCACCTCGTTCGGGTGCCAGGCCGATAGCGACTGGACCTTCTTCGGTGATGCGCTGATCAACCACGGCTTGCGCAAAGCTCAGTCGCTTGCCGCCGCCGAGAGCGAGGCGACCGCGCTGATCGCCGCGTGGGAGACGCGCGGCAATCTCGTACCCTCGCAACCGCGAAGCGCGATCGGGTCGCGTGCTGCCAGATGGCTGGACGTGCTCGACAAGCGCGTGCCGCCGGTGGCGACTCAACCTGTCGGGCGTCCGGCCGTCAGTCTGCTCGACGCCCGCTGATTCGAATCGCGGTCGGAACAACCCGACGCGTCGCCGGTTGGGGCGCGCATGAACGCTACCCGCTATCCGCTGCTCGCCAACCCGCACATCCGCCTGTCGGGTCCGGTCGATCAATTCATGTATACGAGCTTCCGCCAGCAGCTCGAAGCGTGTCCGGCCGAGGGCACGCTCGTGATTGCGATGACCACGCTTGGCGGCGACCCCGAAGTCGCGCGGACGATGGCGGACGACATCCGCTTGCTCGAGGATCATGACGGGCGCGAGATCCTGTTTCTGGGCAAGGTCGCGGTCTATTCGGCGGGCGCGACCTTCATGGCGGCGTTCCCGGTCGACCGGCGTTTCCTGACGCGCCACACGCGGCTGATGATTCACGAACGGACGATCTCAAAACAGATCAACCTCAACGGCCCGCTGCGCATGGTCGTCGCCTCGATCAAGGCCGCGCTGCACGAGGTCGAGCATTCGATCCTGATCGAGGAGGAGGGCTTCCGCGACATCGTCAAGAACAGCCGCGTCGATTTCGAGGATCTGCGCGAGAAGGCACCGTCCAATTGGTACATCGAGGCGGAGGAAGCGCGCGAATTGGGGCTGGTGCTGGATGTAATTTGATGGCCGGGGATGATTGACCTGTTCCGTTCGCTTCGAGCGAAGTCGAGAAGCCTGGCCCAGGTGCTCGCTCGGTTTCTCGACTTCGCTCGAAACGAACGGGTGTTTCCAGTCGGCTAGACCTCACTCTGGTTCGCCTGCATCCCCACTGCACACCGTCTCCACCCAACCCCCTTTGGCAGCGCGGCGCGCGCATCCCTAACAAAGCAGCCTCCACCATCAGGGAGGCTCTCATGTCCGAACCCCGTCCGCCCCGCACCCCCGGCGTAAAATTGATGTTTGCGTCGCTGATCGCGACCTTCCTCGCGATCCCGCTCTTCACCGTCTATTTGCTGGTCTACGATCGGCAGAACCAGTCGCAGACCGCGCGCAGCTCGATCGCCGAGGGGTGGGGCGGGCCGCAGGCGATCTCCGGCCCGGTACTGGTGATCCCCTATAGCACCACCAGCAACGAGACCGTCACCGAAAACGGCAAGCAGATCGTCAAGACCAGCACCGCGTGGCACGAACTGACGCTGTCGCCCGATGCCGCCGCGATCCGATCGGACGTAAAGCCCGACGTGCGCAAGCGCTCGATCTATCAGGCAGTGGTCTATGAGGCGCGCAACCAAGGCGAAGCACGCTTCGTGCTACCCGCCGATCTGTCGCGCTGGGGCACGACGCGCGCCGCATTGGCGCTCGACCGTGCCGAATTGCGCTTTGGCATTTCGGATGCGCGCGGCCTGTTCGGCGCGCCGCCCGCAGTGACCGCCGATAGCACACCGCTTGAGCTGCAACCCGGCAAGGGGCCGCGTGAGACCGGTGGCTCGGGCTTCTTCACCGCGCTCGACGCCCGCAGCCTCGGCACGAAACCGCTGCGCGTGAAATTCGATTATGCGGTGCGCGGCAACGGCTCGATCGCGTTGCTGCCGCAGGGCGGCGATACGCGCTGGACGGTTATCTCGAGCTGGGCGAACCCCAGCTTTCAAGGCGGCTTCCTGCCCACCGAGCGCAAGGTCGGCGCGAACGGCTTCAAAGCAACGTGGCGCGTCGGCAATCTCGCGCTCGGCCGTACGCTCATCTCGACCGACGAAACCGGCAAGGTCGAAGGGGTCCCCGGCGCAGACTCCGCCGCCGCCCGCGTCGATCTCGTCACCCCGGTCGATCTCTATGCGCAGGTCAATCGCAGCGTGAAATACGGTTTCCTGTTCATCGGCTTCACCTTCATGGCGCTGCTGATGTTCGATCTGATCGGCGGGGTGAAGGTATCGCCGATCGAATATGGCCTGGTCGGCGCGGGCCTGGTGCTGTTCTTCGTGATGCTGCTCGCCTTCGCCGAAGTGATCGGCTTCAGCCTGGCCTATTGCGTCGCGGGCGGCGCGATCATCGCCTTGCTCACCGCTTATTCCTCGGCGGTGTTGCGCAGCTGGCGGCGCGGCGGGCTGATCGCGGGGCTGCTCACCGCGCTTTACGGCGTGCTCTACGTGCTGCTCAGCCTGGAGGATCTGTCGCTGTTGATCGGCTCGCTCCTGCTCTTCGCGGCGCTGGCGGCGGTGATGTACCTCACGCGCGGGCTCGATTGGGGCGGGCGCGAGGCAGTGGCCGAGGGATGAACCCGCACGGGGCGGCGGACACCCGCCGCCCCCTGCAATCACCCCGCGCAATCGCGCTTGCAGCAAAACATCGCCAGAGGGTTTGCGAGGCGCGCCGCGCTTGTGTACGGCCTGTCGAACCTGCGGCGGTATGCCGCGTTCGGAACTCGAAAGCGCGAAGCAAAGCGATGGCTGAATTCTCTCTCCCCGCAAACAGCAAGATCAAGCCCAACGGCAAGACTCACAAAGCTGCGCCGGAAGCCAAACGCATCAAGAATTTCAAAATCTATCGCTACGATCCCGATTCGGGTGCGAACCCGCATTACGACACCTTCCAGATCGATCTCGACGATTGCGGCCCGATGGTGCTCGACGCGCTGATCAAGATGAAGTCGGAGCAGGACAGCTCGCTCACCTTCCGCCGCTCGTGCCGCGAAGGGATTTGCGGGTCGTGCTCGATGAACATCGACGGCCACAACGGCCTCGCCTGCACCGCCGCGCTCGAGGATGTGAAGGGCGACATCCGCATCACGCCGCTGCCGCATATGGAAGTGATCAAGGATCTCGTCCCCGATTTCACGCATTTCTACGCGCAGTACAGCTCGATCAAGCCGTGGCTGCAGACCGTGACCCCCGTGCCTTCGGGCAAGGAGCGCCTGCAGTCGCCCGCCGATCGCGCCAAGCTGGACGGCCTGTATGAGTGCATCCTGT